>NZ_CP014546.1:0-311800 GCF_001579805.1 Pseudomonas azotoformans
CGCCTGCGGCCAAGAGATGGAAGATGTCGCTAGTAAAATGCCAGTAACGACGGCTCCCTTCGTCCATCGCACCATGCCCTGTCCATGCCAGCGTCGCAAGCGCAATGGCGCCACATACAGTGACAATCCAAAGACTGAGTGTCGGAAAGCGCTTACTCAGAGCAACGCCGAGAACAGCCGTCAGCAACGCCACTATCCGGACCATCCAGGTCAAACCGACGTCAGTCCCCATGAGAACCATTTGAAAAATATGGTGATGTAGCTCCATGAAGCCCGACACACCACTCATAGCTTTTGCAAGCAACAACATGGCTGCTAGAGACAGAGCTACACCTAAAACAGATGTACTGTAAAGAAGCGACTCAAAATTTAAAACCGCTCCCGATACTCTCTCTTTTCCCCTCAGGCTATAAAGACCAAATATTGCCAGTCCAAATAACAGCATCAGATCAAAATATAGAGCAAAGCGAACAGCTATATTTATTGAGTCGCTCATGAATCATTTCACTTTGAAAGAAAAATTGCCGGTGATTGGATGAGTGTCAGACGAGACGGCACGCCACTCAACTTTATAAGTACCTGTGGTCAATGGCGATGCAGGCGTAATAACCATTGTCTTAGGATCTCCACCGCCTGCAACGGCTGCTTTAACGCCCATTGGGGAGTTAGGCATGCCAGGCATATCGGTCATGATCAGCTTAGCACCGGAAAACTGAGTCGTTAGATTCTCAGAAAATTGCAGTTCAATTTTCGCAGGAGCAGCAACATCCGACCCTTCTGCTGGAGTAGAAGAAAGCAGCTTTGGATGTGCCTGAGCAACTGCACTCAAAAGCAAACCCGCTGTCAGTGCTACAGCTACGGTGGTGGTTTTAAGGAATGACATGCAAGACTCCTCACAGCAAAAGCTGTTGATTCTAGGTTTTTGATGAGTATCTAGTTATTACTTTTACGCTTATTAAAAACACTGGCGAGCTACCTAGCAAATTCCGTGTTCTACGGCGGCCTGGACAGGAATAATCACAAGAATTCCAACGTCACAGCGCAAGTACACGATGCCACACGAACGCAAACTATTCGATTACATTTCAGTCAGCTTGGACCTGCTTTGGGACGCTGAATTTCTTGAAAAAATGGTTAAAACTGGCTTCCGTTTTGCGACGTTCACACTGTGATAACCGTTCGCAAGACCACATAGCTGCTCGGGTGTATATGGTGTCGTTGATTAGGCATTTTCTGCACTCGCACATGGGAGCTGTATATGAAAGGCTGTTTTTCCATCTGACGACGTGCACCATATCTTGCCGCCATGCGACTCGATAATGGATCGAGTGATTGATAAGCCTAGCCCCGCATTACTTGGGTTTCCTTCTCTACGAGCGGGGTCCACTCGATAAAATCGATCAAACAGTTTTTCAAGGTGCTCAGGAGCGATAGGTTCTCCAGGGTTTTCCACGGAGACAGAGATTGACGTCCCTTCCTGCCTTATATTGACGCTGATACATTTCCCTGCGGAGGTGTACCGGAGGGCATTCGAGAGCAGATTAGAGATAGCCCTGTCGAGCATAAGAACGTCACCTCGGACGCTGCCCCTCCCTGTCACCTTAAGGTCGATGCCTTGCTCATCAGCCAACAAGCGGTAGTACTCGAGTAATTTTTCTACTAGCGCTACCAAGTCTATCGGTTTGTTTTCATGAGAAATCAGACCATTGTCAGATTTCGCTAGAAAAAGCATGTCATCAATCATCCGGCCCATACGCTTCAGGTCATCAAGATTCGAGTACAAGTTGTCTTCGTAGTCCTCAATATTCCTTTTTCTAGATAAAACCACTTCGGTGTGAGTCATCAAATTGCTGACAGGTGTTCGTAGTTCGTGAGCAATGTCCGCAGAGAAGTTTGATAAGCGAACAAATGCATCGTCAAGTCTAGATAACATTGCATTGAAAGAAAGCACCATCTGCTGAAGCTCTTTAGGAACGGCCGCTAAAGGAATCCGTTCTTTGAGCGATTTAGCAGACATTGACGCAGCGACTTGAGTAACCTGGCGAATAGGCCTTAGTCCACTGCTCGCGACCATCCAGCCCAGCGCCGCACTGACCAGCGCGCTTATAAACAACCCTATCAAAAACCAGCGTTCAAGCGTCTCAAAGAACGCCATATGTTGCGTAACGTCAAAGATCAACAGTACGGTCAGCGGTTTTTCTTGTCCCGTCACAATCGCTTGCGCCGTTATTCCCCGGAACGTTTGCTCATCATCCCGCCACTCCCAAACATTGTTGTTTGAAGTCGTACGAAAGCCTTCCGGAATATCGATTGGACCTGGATCAGCAAAAAGGGTCTTGCCCTGACCATCGAAGATCAGGGCTGTCAAATCTCGGTGAGCACCCAGCAGCGCCTCCAACTCAGGCTTAACATCACTGAACTGGTCAATGCTACTCAATCCCGTCAAAATTCTTTGGGTCGAGTGTAGCTTCTCGTTCAGCGCCTGCTGATCTAGCATTTTGAAATGATGCCGGCTAAGGCTGTTAAAACTGAGTCCAGCGACGGTGAGCACCGCCGTTACAGCTAGCATGAACATCAGGCTCATGCGGGTAGTCAGAGACATTCGATTCATTCCAGCCCCGTCCCAGAATCCGGCGCATCTAGCATGTAGCCCATGCCTCGGGAGGTGTGGATAAGCTTGACCTCAAAATCATCATCAATCTTTGCTCTGAGCCGCCTTACGGCGACCTCGATGACGTTAGTATCGCTGTCGAAGTTCATGTCCCACACCTGGGAAGCGATAAGCGACTTAGGCAGCACCTCACCTCGACGACGGAGCAGCAATTCGAGTAACGCAAACTCTTTGGCCGTGAGATCTATACGTTTGCCTCCACGGACAACCCTGCGCTTGAGCAGGTCAACCTCAAGATCAGCCAATTTCATATGAGTTTGGGAGGGGGCTGTACTCCCTCTTCGCAGCAGCGTTCTGACGCGGGCCAGCAATTCAGAAAAAGCGAAGGGTTTTATGAGGTAATCGTCTGCCCCCAGCTCAAGTCCTTTGACGCGATCCTCGACGCGGTCTCGCGCCGTGAGAAAAAGCACGGGGACATTTTTTCCGGATGCCCGCACCTTCTGAAGTACTTCCCATCCGTCCAGCCCAGGCATCATCACATCGAGAATCAGCAGGTCATAAGCCTCGCTCAACGCGTGTTGAAGCGCCTCCTTACCATTGGTAAAGCGATCAACATTGAACCCTGCCTCAGCAAGACCTTGCTGCAAATAAATGCCTATTTTGGGTTCGTCTTCCGCAACCAGAAGTCTCATGGGGGTGGCTCTCGAATGATTGTGATGATGAGTCTGCAAGGAAATGCTTCTGCCAACCAGCAACTGACAGAAAAGTAATATTGGCTTCAGGTAGATGTCAGCGAGTGCTGTCTAGGGTTCGAGCATGAGTACTCCCTAGTACTCGACCGACGCCTCCGCATGAAACCTTGGGGGAGCCGGAAAACAGATTAAAAAGGAGCTTCCTCATGAATCATCTAAAAATCCTTTTCTTTGTGGGTTCGATACTCATCTCAGCGTCTGCTTTGGCTGAAGGTGGCGCAGATCGGATTGCGGAGCGTATGGAAAGCCTACGCGACAAAGCAGAAGCGACCTTGGTGCAAGCTGAAAAAGCCCCAGAGGGAGAGCGCCATGTACACATGGCCGAGCATATGAAACTGCTGGGCGAGATCATGAACCAACTCCATCAGGATCACCCAAAAGCATCAATGTCGCCTCAGGAACATCTTTCCTGGATGGAAAAGCACGACGCTATGGTTGATGACGTTTTGAACCAAATGCAGCGCGAACACAAACTGATGCTTTCTGAGAACCATCAGTAACCGGGTACCTCCGATGGGCTGTTTGATCCGCTCGGTTGGTACGGCGTCATATGCGCGCCGCACTACTCTTGGAAACTGACAGAAATGTAGTGTTCACGTCAGTTAGCTGGCAGCTCTATCCTTTTAGCATAGCTAGTGTTTTCAATTTGCTCTTGAGGTCATCATGAAAGCTAAGCTCGTTACCCCAGTTATTGCGGCGATCACCCTATTCTTCGGTGCGACGGCCATGGCAGACGTAGGTCATGGCAAAGAGGACATCGGCCAGCCTGGCGTCGCCTCTGCGGTGACCCGTACGGTAGATGTGGAGATGGGTGATATTTTCTTCATGCCTAAAAACATCGATGTGAAGCCTGGTGAGACTATTCGTTTTGTCCTTCGTAATAAGGGCGCACTGCTGCACGAATTCAATATCGGCCAAGCCGCCGCTCATGCGGCGCACCAAAAAGAAATGGCGAGCATGTTCCAGAACGGAACGCTTACACCCACCGGGTCAGGGAAAATGACGGGCAGCATGGGTCACAGCATGGGAGGGATGAAGATGGTTGGAATGGAACACAACGACCCGAACAGCATGCTGATCGAGCCAGGAGCAACAAAGGAATTGATCTGGACCTTCAACAATACAACTGGACTTCAATTTGCCTGCAACGTGCCAGGTCATTACCAATCTGGGATGGTCGGTCAATTTGACCTGAAGTGAGCCTGAACTGACCACTAAACCCGCATCTCCTCAAGAGTTGGCTACGCTCTGAGGCAGACATCAGAGCAACTCGCTCACACACTGGGGTCTAGATCATGAATAACCATCAGCATCCGGCTGGAAGCATCACCACCCCATTTTGGACGCGCAAAACAGGCGTTGTGCTGATTATGTTCATTGTGATCGGCGCCTTCTACGTGGTGCGGGAGCATTTCAGCCACGTCTATCCATACTTGCCCTATCTCATTCTGTTGATCTGTCCATTGATGCATTTTTTGGGGCATGGACATGGCGCACATGACCATGGCAATCAGGCGCAAGCCAACAAGGAAGAGAAATAGCTATGCCCAATAAACCGAGCCACCACGATCACGGTCCTACCCACGCTGCCTCGCCCCCTGACGCTGATCTACGTGACCCGGTGTGCGGCATGACGATTACGCCTCCAAGTAAATTTGGCGAGTCTTATCAGGGACAGATTTATCAGTTTTGCAGCCAGAAATGCCAAGAAAAATTTCGGGCAGCTCCAGAGCACTACAGTGGTATTCATCCCAGCACTGAACCCAGCATCGCGGCTACAGAACCCGCGCGCCAAGTAGCCACTGAATTTACCTGTCCGATGCACCCGGAAATAAAACAGCCAGGGCCCGGCAATTGCCCAAAATGTGGCATGACATTAGAACCTGTCATTCCGGCGCTAGATGACGATGACAAAACCGAGCTCCGTGATTTCGCGCGCCGCTTTTGGTGGTCTCTGCCTTTAACCGTGATAGTGACCGTTCTAGCCATGGCGGGCCATTCATTACAACTCTTCCATGGTTCGGTTCAAAACTGGATCGAGTTTGCTCTTGCGACACCGGTTACCTTATGGGCAGGGTGGCCCTTTTTTGTAAGGGGCATAGCATCTGTTAGAAATCGCAGTCCAAATATGTGGACTCTGATAGGTTTGGGTACTTCCGCAGCTTATCTTTACAGCGTCGCAGCAACCCTCTTTCCCCAAAGTTTTCCCACCACCTTCATGCAAGATGGACGCATCGGCGTTTACTTCGAAGCCGCTGCGGTCATCATCTCGCTCACCTTGCTTGGGCAGATTCTTGAGCTAAAAGCACGGTCACAAACCTCCGCAGCAATTAAGTCCCTTCTAGGCCTATCTCCCAAAACTGCACGCAAGATCAACGCCGATGGTCAGGAGGAAGACATTCCTCTTACCCATGTTCACTTGGGCGACCATTTGCGGGTCAGACCTGGTGAAAAGGTGCCAGTTGATGGCTCTGTGCTCGAGGGAGAAAGTGCGGTGGATGAGTCCATGCTCACTGGTGAGCCTGTGCCGGTAATGAAAAGACCAGGGGATAGTTTGATCGGCGCCACGCTTAATACTCACGGGAGCTTGGTGATGGAGGCGCAAAAGGTCGGCGCCGACACCATGCTGTCGCAGATAGTGCAAATGGTCGCTCTAGCCCAACGCTCCAAAGCGCCAATGCAAAGAATGGCCGACTCGATCGCCGGCTACTTTGTGATGGGGGTTATCGCGATTGCGTTGCTGACATTCTTAGGCTGGGGACTATTCGGCCCGGAACCCAGCTGGGTCTTCGGCCTGATCAACGCTGTCGCCGTACTTATCATCGCTTGCCCCTGTGCACTTGGTCTCGCAACGCCCATGTCGATCATGGTTTCGACGGGTAAAGCCGCCAGTATGGGTGTGCTATTCAGGGACGCCAGTGCTATTGAAAACCTTTGCAAGATCGACACGCTGATTGTCGATAAAACGGGGACCCTGACAGAGGGACGGCCGGTATTTCACAGTGTGGAGGCCACACCAGATTTCAACCCACACGATGTTCTTCAACTGGCCGCTAGCCTTGATCAAGGCAGCGAACATCCTTTGGCGCGCGCCATCGTCGACCATGCCCGAACTGAAAATATCGTGCTCACCAAGCCTGAATCGTTTGAGTCCGGGTCTGGGATTGGAGTCAGTGGCCTCGTTGATGGCAAGAAGGTACAGCTGGGCAACACAGCACTGATGGACGCTGCCGGTGTAAGCACTAAGGTCTTACAGTACCGTGCAGAGTTGTTGCGCCTTGAAGGCATCAGCATCATCTATCTAGCAGTTGACGGGGTTCTGGCAGGATTACTGGCGGTCTCAGATCCGATAAAACCGACCTCCAAAGAAGCAGTCACCAAGCTTAAAGCTGATAACGTAAAAATCATCATGGCCACCGGAGACGGGCTCACCACCGCACGTGCTGTCGCCAAGGAGATGGGTATTGAAGAGGTTCATGGAGAAGTTAAACCTCAGGACAAAGAGCGCCTGGTGGCGGACCTCCAGCGATACGGTCGAAAGGTTGCCATGGCCGGCGACGGTATCAACGACGCACCGGCCTTGGCGCGTGCAGATGTGGGCATTGCCATGGGTACAGGGACTGATGTCGCGATGAATAGCGCGCAGCTCACGCTGGTAAAAGGCGACCTGATGGGGATTCTACGGGCACGGGCACTTTCGGTTGCGACAGTAAAAAACATGCGGCAAAACTTGGGTTTCGCCTTCCTTTACAACTCAATGGGTATTCCCTTGGCCGCAGGCCTACTCTATCCGCTGACGGGGCACCTTCTGTCGCCAATGATCGCTGCGTTAGCCATGAGCGTCAGTTCTGCGTCTGTAGTTTTCAATGCTTTGAGACTGAGGAATACCCATATAGCTTGAGCGAAACCGTTGCTCGCACCCCACAAAACATAACTCTTGACCTTACCGCGGTGTCAACGTTGATGCTGTCATCGCGGTGAAAAGAGACCGCTCAGCACAAGAGGAATAACCATGTTCGTCTTAAACGTATCAGGCATTGGTTGCGGTAGCTGCGTCAGCAAAATCACTAAAGCGATTCAATCGTTGGACAGCGAGGCTAAAGTTTCCGTGGATCGCGCGGCAGGTAAGGTAAGCGTTGAAAGTAGCGAAAACCCAGAGCAAGTTCGTAAAGCTGTCGAATCACTCGGTTTCCCATCGCAAATCAGCGCTTAAGGCGCTGATTTCATTGTTGGGTAAATCTTACTAATCACCTCGCAGAGCTTTAAGCAACCCCTTAAATGCTCCGTTCAATCTATTAAAAGCGCTTTCAAAATGAATTTCGTTATCAGTAAACTTTGCAACTTCAAGCTGTGCATCCACAGTATTTTGATCAAGTGAAGGTTGGTAAGGCGTGCTGTAAAACAAACCATCACCTTGACCATCACTTGCTAATTCGTTTGCGGCAATATGTTTTAGGTTTGTTGTTTTCAAAGAGAACGGAGAATCCAAGCCTCGTTTTGTCTGGCTGGCGAGCACAGCAGAAAACTCCAAATCTCTAGCCTTAAAGTTAGGAGTATCAGCGTTAGCGATATTATTGCTAAGTACCTCAGCTCTTTGGCCGCGATAAACTAACGCTCTTTCTGCGGAGCCAAGCGCTTTTTCAAAATTAATGCTCACAAGCGGCCACCTTACGTCACGCTACTATTTCCCATTTTCACCTATATCAAACACTTATGTGTTGAATGTGGTGCGTCTGAGTCGGCTTATAACTCCGGTGCAAATTCAAAAAACGTCAAGCCCTGTGAAAGTGACCGAAAGCACAGAACACCGAACGGCTAAATTTTAGGAGCTTGATTTCAGCGAATTCCGACAATGGATAGACCATACGGATTAAGTACATCGCAGCTCAAGAGAAATATCGGAACCTGACACAACTGTAATATTGGCCTAAGCTGCCTGACAGGGAATCAGTCTTATAGTCCTATTGAGCCTTAAGCTCTTCCCTGAGCATCAACAACTTTGTTGTGGATTCAGGGGCTACCATCTATCAGAGGAAACCCAAATGAACCCTATCAAAACCTTGTTCGTCATCGCTGCTCTGACCGTATCTTCTTTTGCTATGGCTGAAGGCGGAGGTGACCGCACTTTCGAACGTATGGAAGCGGCCAGGAGTAACTCGATGGAATCGTACCAAATAGCCCAAACGAAAAATGCCCAGCCTCCTGTCGCGGAAAGCAAAGCCAGGGCGATGGACCACAAAAATTGCTAAATATTTGAGCTACGCTCACAAGCTGACAGAAATGTAATCACTGTGGTGGTTTAAATGTGGCAATTTCTGAGCTCGCTTACCGTTTGAGTTCGTCTTTTGTAACGGTGAGTGAGTCTCATCCAGACAATTCATTTGTTGTTTCGCGCGGCTTCCCTTTTGACTGATTGGACATAACGGCATGCACTCCAAAACCTCTAGGCGGACATTCGTGAAAGGCTTGGCCGCTGGTGGCATTCTCGGCGGCCTTGGCCTTTGGCGCACTCCTGTATGGGCGGTGACAAGTCCTGGTATGCCGAGCGTACTCTCCGGTAACGAATTTGATCTGTTTATTGGTGAAAGCCCTGTAAACATCACAGGCTCGCCTCGCACAGCTATGACCATCAACGGATCATTGCCCGGACCGTTGCTGCGTTGGCGTGAGGGGGAGACCGTCACTCTGCGTGTAAAAAACCGTCTAGACCAAGACACATCAATCCATTGGCACGGGATCATCTTACCCGCCAACATGGACGGTGTGCCTGGCTTGAGCTTCCATGGCATCGCACCCGATGGCATGTACGAATACAAATTCAAGCTTCATCAGAACGGAACCTACTGGTATCACAGCCACTCGGGTTTGCAGGAGCAGGCAGGCGTTTACGGTCCAATCGTCATCGATTCGAAAGAACCTGAACCGTTTCAATACGATCGCGACTACGTGGTGATGTTGACTGACTGGACCGACGAAGATCCCAGTCGCGTTATGGCGAAGCTCAAGAAACAATCGGGCTATTACAACCATCACAAGCGCACCGTCGGAGACTTCATAGACGATGTCAGCAGCAAAGGTTGGTCTTCGACGGTAGCAGATCGAAAGATGTGGGCTGAGATGAACATGAGTCCTACTGACCTCGGCGATGTCAGCGCGGATACCTATACCTATCTCATGAATGGCCAGGCACCCAACGGTAACTGGACTGGTATTTTCAAACCGGGTGAGAAACTCCGTCTGCGCTTTATCAACGGCTCCGCCATGAGCTATTTCGACGTCCGCATTCCTGGGTTGAAGATGACCGTGGTTGCCGCAGACGGTCAACATGTCAAGCCGGTGAGCGTCGACGAGTTTCGTATTGCGGTAGCTGAAACATATGACGTTATTGTGGAGACTGCTACTGATGAGGCTTACACCATCTTCGCTCAGTCTATGGATCGCACAGGTTACGCCAGCGGAACACTTGCAGTGCGTGACGGCCTAAAGGCACCGATACCTGCGATTGACCCACGTCCTATAGTAACTATGGATGACATGGGGATGGGTGGTATGGCTGGTATGGACCATGGCAGCTCGGGTGGAATGAGCGGCGGCGACATGGCCGGCATGGATCACAGCAAGATGGCAGGGATGAACCAAGGTGACATGACCGGGATGACCGGCATGGACAGCGGTGACATGACTAACATGGCTGGCATGGACCACAGCAAGATGGCAGGAATGGGCAGTGGCGATATGTCAGGGATGGCTGGCATGGGCGGTATGGGTGGAGAAATGCAGACTCATCCAGCCTCTGAAACCAACAATCCCTTGGTTGACATGCAAGCCATGAGTCCAACGCCAAAGCTGAACGATCCTGGCATAGGCTTGCGGAACAATGGTCGTCGAGTGCTCACTTACTCCGACTTGAAAAGCACTTTCCAAGATCCTGACGGCCGCGAGCCAAATCGCACCATCGAGCTTCACCTGACCGGTCACATGGAGAAGTTTTCGTGGTCGTTCAACGGCATCAAATTCTCTGACGCCGAACCGCTGCGCCTGAAGTATGGCGAGCGTCTGCGCATCACCTTGGTGAACGACACCATGATGACCCACCCCATCCACCTTCACGGCATGTGGAGTGACCTCGAGGATGAGAACGGCAAGTTCATGGTGCGCAAGCACACGATTGATATGCCACCTGGTACCAAACGCAGCTATCGAGTCACCGCTGATGCCTTAGGCCGCTGGGCATATCACTGCCACCTGCTTTTCCATATGGAAATGGGCATGTTCCGTGAAGTACGGGTTGATGAGTAAAGGAGACGATCTGTGAGCACATACCTAAATCGTAATTCCCTCGTGGGTTGCCTCTTTGCCGCTGTCCTGCTGAGTGGACTCTCGCCCACGGTGCTGGCAAAGGAAAATGGCAGCGATCATTCAACTACTGTTCCTGCTACAGCAACGGACAAGCCAGCAGCGGCAAACGATTCGAAGCTAGATCACGGGTCAATGGACCATAGCAAGATGAGCCATGAGTCGATGGATCATGACCAAAAAACCAAAAAGGCAGATTGAGATCATGACCAGTAAGTTTTTACGCCCAACGTTGATGGCACTTGCAGTCTCCACCGGTCCTGCATTCTTTTTTATGGCTCAAGCCGCTGAAGAGATGGATCCGTCGATGGCGATGCCATCAAGTGCGGACGCAAAGCCTTCAACTGCACAAAAATCCAAACCAGCCAAAGCGAA
This sequence comes from Pseudomonas azotoformans, assembly GCF_001579805.1. NCBI lineage: Bacteria > Pseudomonadati > Pseudomonadota > Gammaproteobacteria > Pseudomonadales > Pseudomonadaceae > Pseudomonas > Pseudomonas azotoformans. The sequence continues at coordinate 11,095 of NZ_CP014546.1, forward strand.
AGATGCCGCGATGGATCACTCCAAGATGGACCACGGCTCAATGGGAGCCATGGACCATAGCAAGATGGGGGCGATGGATCACAGCAAGATGAGCATGGATAACGGGCAAATGGACGGTATGGAAAGCATGGATGGAGGGGCGACTACCACAAGCCGAACCCCGATCCCCGTACTTACCGACGCTGACCGGGCCGCCGCTTTTCCAGACGTACCAGGCCATGGTGTGCACGATAAAAAAATTAACTCGTTCATCCTCCTGGATAAATTTGAGTACCAAGACGCTGACAACGGCAGTGCGCTGGCTTGGGATGCAAAAGGGTGGATCGGCGGTGACGTCGACCGCCTCTGGTTGCGTTCGGAAGGTGAACGTACAAATGGCGTAACCGAAAACGCTGAACTTCAGGCTCTGTGGGGACACGCCATCGGTCCATGGTGGGATGTCGTCACCGGCATTCGACAAGACTTCAAACCTGGGTCACCTCAAACCTGGGGAGCGCTCGGTATTCAGGGCATGGCCCTCTATAACTTTGAAGCTGAAGCGACTGCTTATATTGGTGAGAACGGTCAAACCGCTGCTCGATTTGAAGGCGATTACGACATCCTGTTGACCAATCGCCTGATCTTGCAGCCGACCGCCGAAGTAAACTTGTACGGGAAAAATGATCCTCAGCGCGGCATAGGATCTGGATTGGCCAACACCGAACTAGGCCTGCGGTTGCGCTACGAAATTACTCGTCAATTCGCACCCTACATTGGAGTTAGCTGGAATCGCTCATACGGTAAGACGGCTGACCTGGCCAGCGATGAAGGGGAAAAAACAAACGAGGCCCGATTTGTAGCTGGTATTCGGATGTGGTTCTAAGCGATTTGAGCACTAGCCCTACGAATTCTAATGATCGGGGAGTTAGCTCCCCGACTCTAGAGTAGATCCTTCAATGCAACCTTTGCAGCGGCATGAACGCTTGAGTGGAGTTCTATTGCTTCGTAGAACATCTCGCCGTCTCCAAGGGAAAAGGAAATATTCATGACAGGTAGCTTCCGACTTTCAAGTCGATCTCTGCGTATCGCAACATTCGCCGCGCTGTTCATTGGCTCAACGGCTCAAGCGGCGCAGGCCCTCACCATCGATGTGCATCGTGATGCAAACTGCGGATGTTGCAAAAAATGGATTCAGCATCTTGAGGCCAATGGCTTCACCGTCATCGATCATGAAGAAACCAACATGAGTGCTCTCAAACAAGATCTGGGTGTCGCTCCACGACTCTCGTCTTGTCACACCGCGATGATCAACGGGAAGTTTGTTGAAGGCCACGTGCCAGCTGAGCAAATAATTGCGATGAGTAAACGCGACGACCTTCTCGGGATCGCTGCTCCTGGCATGCCACCTGGTTCTCCAGGAATGGAAGTCGACGGAGTGCATGAGGCCCTACCAGATAATCGGCCTGACCAAAGCTGGCACAGATCAGGTCATTGCTGAGTACCCTCAAAACTAATCCCACCCCATCCCTCCCGTCACAGCATGGTCAGCGTTCATGACCATGCAGCGGGACATGCTCCTTCGATTTCATTCTCAAGCCATGGCTAAAGACGATCAACAGCCGTCGTAAAGGCATGCTTGTGCCTAATCAGATAACCCCGAACCGCAGTCCTCAATAAGAATTTGAGATGATCCCATCCTCCGCATGCTGACAAGCACTGCGCAGTTGATCGCGATAGTGTTAAGTTCGGAGATGGCGTTGCACCCTCAGCGTACCTTCCCGAATCAGGACATCTGTCTCGGCTGAAACAGTAGAAAACGTAAATGACGGTGGCTTAAGAGTTCTTTTTTTGAAGGCTCTTCAGACGTAGGGTCGCGCGTTGTACAGCGGCCATTTTTTCTGGACGCTTCATTCGTTTCCATTTTCTGATGTCTTCCTTGGTGCGACCGCAGCTAACGCACAGTTCGCTGTTCAGCTGGCAAACAGAAATACAGGGATTTTCGATGTCCTTTGCCATTGTTCAATTCCTCGTCGAACTTATGCGTGCTGCGGGTTCATAGCTAAGCCAGAACGATCTGATCAGGTGCGTCAGCGCCCAACTTCGTGCGGTACTCAACTGTCAGATGAGTGATCTCATGAACCGTCGCAAGCCGTTCTCGTATGTTTTCTGCATTGACTGCTGGGCTGCCCAGAACACTCACAATCGCGGCGCGGGCTTGCGGCCCAACCTGCCAGACATGAAGATCAATGATCGAAGCATCTCCCGGTCGCTCAACCAGTTCACGAATCTCTTCAGCGACATGATCATCTGTCTGGTCGAGCAATACACCCGAAGTCACCCGCATCAACGACCAAGCCCAGCGTGCAATCACAACGGCACCCACAATCCCCATTGCAGGGTCGAGCCATACCCAACCAAGGTACCGACCAGCAAGAAGGGCTGCGATGGCCAGAACCGAAGTCAGTGCATCTGCAATGACGTGAACGTATGCAGAGCGCAAATTATTGTCGTGACCATGCGCATGGTGAGACTCATCGTGGCCGTGGTCATGCCCATGGTGATGATCATGACCGCCAGACAGCAAAAGCGCGCTCACCACATTCACTGCTAGTCCGACAATTGCGATTAGAGTCGCTGTCCCGAATTGCACTTGAGTCGGTTGAAAGAGACGAAACAGCGACTCTCCAGCAATTCCCAAGGAAACCAGTCCCAAAATCAGAGCAGAAGCGAAGCCACCCAAGTCTCCTACCTTGCCAGTTCCAAAACTGTAGCGAGCACTTGAGGCATGTCTTTTCGCGTACGCGTAAGCAGCTGCGGCTATGCCCAGCGCTCCTGCATGCGTTGCCATGTGAAAACCATCGGCAAGCAACGCCATTGAGCCAGTGAGATAACCTGCGGTGATTTCAGCAACCATCATTACGACGGTCAGGGCCACCACCCACAAGGTTCGCTTGGCGTTTTCTTCATGTGATTTCCCAAGGAACATATGGTCGTGTGAATAGTCGGTGCTCATCGAGGCAGATCCTATTTGGAATAGCGGCGAATGGCTTCGAGCAGCTCGTCGACACCTTTCGCTCTTTCGTCGTTGCTGAGTGTCGGATTCGCGACGTGTTCACGAGCGTGGTCTTCGATAATTTCATCCATCAGCCCATTGATAGCGCCACGGGCAGAAGCGACCAAAAGCAAGGTTTTCGAGCAGTCATCATCAGAGTCGAGTGCTCGCTCAATCGCCTGGATTTGCCCAGCGATTCGCTTTACGCGCTTAAGAAGATCGTCTTTGCTTGATCTGACATGACCCATACCATACCCCCCCTACCTATATTGAGAGTATGATCACACGTTCCAATTAGCCATACAACCCCAGGGATGCTCGCCGCCGCGTTGCAAACGCCTGGATATACCAACAGTTTTTTCAATCCAAAAAAAGGCGCCACTAGGGCGCCTAAGCCGTCTCCAAACCAAAGGAGAAACAAAGAGACGGGGTGTATCGGGGATACCGGACAGTTAATGCCGATGGCTAATGCCCGTTAGAGGAGTTGCAGTGGATATTCAACAATCAGTCGGACCTCGTCCAAATCAGATTCGAAATCGGTAGCTCGTGTTGTTGCTTGGCGAACACGTAAAGACATGTCCTTCAGTGAGCCGGACTGGATGACGTATTTGGCCTCTATGTCTCGCTCCCAACGCTTTTGGTCCTGCAATGGGGCACCGTCCGCTCCGCGACGCATGTACACGCTGTTCGCGTTGGAATAGTCCGCATCCCAACCCTTAGCGTAGCGGGTCATGAAGCTGAGACCGGGGATGCCGAAAGCCTGCATATCTAGATCGTAGCGCAGCTGCAAGGATTGCTCTTTCGGTGAGTTGAAATCGCTGTACTGAATGGAGTTATCCAAGAAAATCGAGTCTGATTGGCGTAGGTAGTCAAAGTCGTCGTTACCATTATTGCGCTGATACCCAACGGTCACGGTATGCGCTCCGAATTTGACCCCGGTCTTGCCGCTCCAGATGTTGTTATCGAAGCTTCCCAGAAGTTTTTTACCCTCATCAACCGCTCGGTAGTAATTAAAGCCACCGATTAGCGATACGCTGTCTGAGAGCGGATAGTTCAATGTGGTGCCTGCGTAATACTGGTTCCACACATCCTTGAATTGGCTGGTGTAAAGACTCACACCTACGTGCTCATTGACCGTGTAATCGCCCCCTAGATAAGCGATCCACGGAGCATCTACTGCACCGGCGTAGAAAGTCGAAAAGCCGTCACGCATGCCACTGGAATTGGGTTGGCTCATCGCATGCAGCCGACCCCCTTGAAGGGTCAGGTCTTTGATGCTGGTATTGGTGAACGTTGCGCCACGAAAACTCTCAGGGAGGAGTCGGGAATCCCCATAGGCCACGACAGGTGTCGATGGAAATACGTCCCCTACCTTGACGACTGTATCCAGGAAGCGCACTTTTGCGGCCCCGCCTACTTTTGAGTAGGAGTCTTCAGGTTGGCCTTTGCTATTGTGCGGCAAGACATCGACTGAGCTACGGGCTCCCGAGCGACCATCACCTGAATCGAGCTTGAGGCCTTCCATTGCAAACGCATCAATGCCGAAGCCTACCGTACCTTGAGTAAAGCCCGATTCGAATCGGCCAATGATGCCATGAGCCCATTCGGCTGAGTAACCATTGCCCGTGGGGCTTGACTGGCCCTTTCGATAATCACGATTGAGATAGAGATTCCGATTCAGAATACTAAAGGTGCTCCCCTCAATGAACCCTTCAGGTTTTTGCTCCACAGCTACTGCAACTTGCCCCATGCTCATGCCAAGGGCAATGAGAGAAAGACCATAAATGCTTTTATTGTTCATTTAACACTCCAGGCTTTAGCTTGGCAGAGTTTCTTTATGAAATATTTTTTATAATTATAAAAAGCCACCAGCACGTGAGGATTTCTCCTACGTGCCGGCAGACATAATTTCATACAATAGATAACTCCAGCGTGACCTGAAAATTACTTCTATGTCAGCGAACAGTAAGCAGGCTCAAAACATACCGAACAAACTGGCGCAGCTAGGGCCAACGCTAACTAGCTTCCGTGAGGGCAGTTAGTACCCATAACCTTGTATTCCAGGGTGTTGAGCTTGCCCGCCGAATCTTCATAGGTCATGCGCGAAGGAGCTACGCCACAGGTTTTATTGGCTTGAGTGGTACTGATTACCTTCTGGACATCGAGGTTCATTCCATATTCATAATGAACAACTTCAGGTGTCGTCTTTCCATTTTCTAAGGCGTACTGTTCCATCGCCTTCTGGTTCTCTTGCATCATTCGACCATAAACACGGTCACCACCTCCTTCAGCCATGGCCAAAGAAGACAAGGTCAAGATGGAAACGGCAAAAAAAGCTTTTAGTGATTTCATGATTTTCTCCTAGTGTTCACTTACTTCTGACTAGAGGATAACCAGTGATGCCTTTCAGAAAGCTGCCGCGAATATTACATATGCGTAAGGTGTCCCTCAGCACTGGTGAGCTCGACTATTAGAATTTTAACTTGTTGGCGAAGTAGGCTGAATATGTCAGATAAGCATTAAAGATCAACTCGAGTTTCTCACGAAATACCCAAGCTTTTTTTATTAAAGATACATCTCATCTATATTATGGACAGCTGCTTGGACTGCTCCATATGGATGAGTGGTTTGAGCGCAGTAAGATGAGACGAGGAACGTGTTACAAAAGCCTTATAGGCTGAGAATATTAGGGGCTACGTTGAGTACCGAAAACACCATCGCTAGGATAGCCTTTAACAGCCATAAGAAATCGTCCCAGTATTTTATCGCGGCTAGCAGCAAAGCACCGACGATTGGAAGCAGGGACAACCCCTTCAGCAACCGAAAGGTCCTGGTGAGGGTTCGGCCTTGCTTGTCGACTTGATCGATGGTGATCCTGAGCAGCCCCTGAAGTTTCGGGGGATATGTTTTTATCTTGTCCTTGAAATCATCGAAAATGACATTGAAGCTGTGCAGCAGGCGCTCCGTTTGCAGCATTTGATTGTGGAGGATCGCAAGTAGAACCACAGAAACAACTGCCAGCCCAAGGACAAGGATAAAACCTTCGAATTTTGAGGTTGTTTTCTCCAACACGACCAAACCCGCTAGCGATATCGGCAGGGCGAGCATCTTGCCGGCGATGTCGCCCAGCACCCCGCTAAGCTTGGTGCCATAGTCGATTTCAGCTTGGGCCACCTCGCGCCGGGCCCGCTCAAACGAGAAGCTATAGACGTAGGTTTGCAGATTCGCGCGGTATGTGGCGAGGACCTCCCGCCACTCCCGCACGATCACCAAGAACAGATTGGGCTCGCTCTCAAACTTCTCGATGACGCTAGCCACCGCCATCCGAATCATTAATTTTCGTTCGGAGAGGTGTGCCTTATTTTCGTTTTTTCGATTGAGTATTTCTTCCAACAAGCTCAGGTGATTGAGCTCATAGTCAAGAACCTTGATGTCAACCTGGGTAGGTAACAGAAAAGTTCTCGGAGGCTTAGCCCCATCGGGAGGCAAGGCAAAGAACAGATTAAAACCATCTTGGCTGCTGTCTTTGTCGACACCGATCGCTAGCAGTGCAAGCAGCTCGATCAGCCGGCAGACGCGCCTGAGCGCCTTAATCGTCGGAGGCTCGATGTCATCACTATCTGCCCAACAGAGCTCAACAATGTATACGTTGCTCGGGAATTGCCCCTTGCCCAATGAGCCATTGCGAGCGACAAACTCGCCTAAGTTCGCGTAGAACCGGCCAGACTCGTTCGATGGCAAGCGAAACTCAATATCGAGAGAGTCTGCTTCTTCAGAGCAATGCTCGAACTTGCCATAGGCTGCGGGCAGGCCATCGCACATTCGCAACGCACCGATAATGTCGGGCGTTGGCATCCCCTCATAGCGGATGACTCCGTCCTCAATGGTGGGCGCTCCAATGGCGCGGTAGAGAGCTACCACATTAGAAAACATTCTTAGCCGACCCTGGCCAGCAGTTCTTTCTCGATCACACCAACCAGTTCGGCAGTCAGATTGGACAGTGTCAACTTTTTCCGTCCCTCATCATAATAAACGTCTGCGGCCGGATCCTTACCTAACGCTCCACGCTCGAATTGCAACGACCAGTTAGCCGCGTCCCCCTTGATACGGGTCTTCTCTTTCAGCGATTTCGCATTGACCGTAAAGTCGTCTGGCACCTTATGTTTCTCGCTATTCAAATAGTCTTTCAGCCCAACAATTTCATCCACTAAGTCAGCGGGTACGTGTGCGACAGCGACGTGGCAGATAGCGTCCAAGCGCGCAGATTTGCCTGCGGCCAACTGCTCCTCCAGATACTTGATCACCGCCTCTTTGGCCTTGTAACCAAAGCCTTTTAACGTTTTGTTGTCGCGAAAAAACCGTGCAACGTTATCAATGGCATTTTTGGTAGCGCGTCCGGAAGCTACTCCTTTCGCGCATCCCAGTGCAGAGATGAAATAATCGGATGCCTGACTATCACGGCCCCGGCTGATGAAGCACAGGTAGGTTGAATCCACTTCATCCTCCGCGTCATCTTCATTCTGCTCAGGCGCAGCAGCGGCCGCAGCAGCCATAGCCTTTATGGCCACGAAGCTCGCTAAATTGATCCTGGCGGCCTGCTGAACCTTGTTGAGATCGACCTCTTGAATTTCCTTGGGCACATAGTTCTCGTCCAGCTGTATACCGCCGCGTTCCTTCATGCTGGCGACCAGGAAAAAGTCGGTTGCACCTGCGGTGTACTGAGCGCAAAGGATGTGTCCACCGGTCGATAAGACTTGATTACCGGCTTGCTCCACCAACTGGTCCATTGCCAAGTGGGTCAAGTCGATAAATCGCGCTTCATCATCTTGTACTTCTACGAACGCGGTGAAGCGCTCTGGAAACGGTCCCTGACGGTCATCATCGGCAAACTGGCCGTAGACCACGCTGTTGCCTTCTTTGCCGATGAGGCCGTGGATACCATTGACCAGAAAATGCAACGCGGGATTTTCAGTATCGAGCGCCACATCCTTCTTGACCACCTCGGAGATAAAACTGGTCTTGGCCAGCTTCTTGAAGCTGTGAATAATGGCAGTTTTCAGCGTAATCATAGGTCGAATTCCGTTCCGATAGTATCAATATGGAATCACTGAAAATAGCACCTTACCCAGCAAACTTCAGGGCTTATCTCGATATCAGATATCACCGAAGGGCTCCAATACCTACCGATCAGTAAGGCTGCACGAACCCAATAACTGTATATGTATACAGTATCATAATCTATGCCATTCATCAGCACGAGGAGCGGAGGGTTGAAGCGCGGATTGGCCGCCGCCAATAACCACGACATCAAATTTCGGATTATGACTCACCACCATCCCCCCCTACGTTTGCTGCGTATCGCTTACGTGGGATCAGACTTTACGGCCCAGATCATCAATTTTCACAACGACCTGTCCGTCCTCTTTGACGAAACTGCCGCGCTGCTCTTGTGGAAGCAGGTCGAGGACAGCCTCAGACGGACGACACAGGCGTGCCCCCAAGGGGGTCACGACGATGGGACGATTGATCAGGATGGGATGAGCCATCATGGCGTCAATGAGCTGGTCATCGGCAAGTGACGGATCGCCCAACCCAAGCTCTTCGTACGGCGTGCCTTTGATACGGAGGAGCGCCCGCACCTCTATACCCATATCCTTGATCAACCTGATTAGCGTTGGCCGATCAGGTGGGGTTTTCAGGTACTCAATTACCGTTGGCTCTTCACCGCTGTTGCGGATCAATGCCAAGGTATTGCGGGAAGTGCCACATTCCGGGTTGTGATAAATCGTGATCTGATTCATATCTGATGTCTCGCTGTTGAGAGGCTCAAATGGATCGCTGGTTGACGCGTTCGGATAGCTCCCCAGCGGACTCTTTACGCTCGGAGTAACGATCAACCAGGTAATCTTGGCGATCACGCAACAACAGCGTGAACTTCATCAGTTCTTCCATCACGTCGACCAGACGGTCGTAGTACGAGGACGGCTTCATCCGGCCCGTCTCATCGAATTCGGTGAAGGCCTTAGCTACTGAGGATTGGTTTGGGATGGTGAACATGCGCATCCAACGCCCCAGTACCCGCAGCTGATTAACTACGTTGAAGGACTGCGAGCCGCCGCAGACTTGCATCACCGCAAGGGTCTTTCCTTGCGTAGGTCGTACAGCACCTATCGCCAGCGGAACCCAGTCAATCTGAGCCTTGAAAACCGCACTCATGGAGCCGTGTCGCTCAGGAGAGCACCACATCTGGCCTTCCGACCATTGCATCAGTTTGCGCAGCTCCGCGACTTTGGGGTGGGTGTCGGGTGCATCATCCGGCAGCGGAAGGCCCGACGGATCGAATATCTTTGTTTCAGCGCCAAACTGCTCCAGAAGTCGAGCGGCCTCCTGGGTCACCAACCGGCTGAAGGATCGCTCTCGTGTCGACCCATACAGAAGAAGGATTCGAGGTTTATGGAGTGAGGACGTGCGAGGCGCCAGTTGCTCCAGGGTTGGAATGTCAAGCAGCTCGGCTTGGACATTCGGCAGCGTATCTTGCATACAAACTCCTAGGGATGCGCCAAGTAGGCACAACTTCCATTGCTCTTCAAAGCGAACCGATACGGTTCAGTTCAGCTTTGAGCTGATCAGGGCTCATGGTTTTCAACGGCAGCGCAAGAAACGCGCTCACGCGTTCGCGAATTTTGGCGAGAGTGGCGTCAAACGCTTTTGTGATCTCGATCTCCGACCCAGTGGCTTCCGACGGATCGGCCAAACCCCAATGGGCCTTCAAGGCTGGCCCGAAAAAGATGGGGCACGCTTCACCCGCTGCCCGGTCACATACGGTTACCACGATGTCTGGTGGAGAGCCTTCAAAAATATCCGAAGCTTTGCTGCTCAAGCCTGCCGTGGAAATGCCCGCAGCCTCCAGCGTTTGCAATGCCCTTTGGTTCACTCGACCGCTGGGAAAGCTTCCTGAGCTGACCGCCTCCACGCCCTCTGACGCCAGGTGGTTGAAAAGTGCCTCGGAGAGGATGCTACGGCAGCTGTTGTGGGTACACATGAACAAGACTTTCATCAGTAGATTCCTTGATTCAGAAGCTGAGGCGCAATGCCAGGGCGCAGAGGGTGGCGATAAGGATGGGCAAGGTCAGCACGATCCCGGTCTTGAAGTAGTAACCCCAGCTGATCGTGATGTCCTTTTTGGCCAGCACGTGCAGCCACAAGAGCGTGGCCAGGCTACCGATGGGAGTGATTTTCGGCCCCAGGTCGCAGCCAATGATGTTGGCGTACACCATTGCTTGAAGAACGACGCCATCGACTTCGGCAGCATGAATGGACAAGGCACCGATCAGGACAGTGGGCATGTTGTTCATGATTGAAGACAGAAAGGCTGTGAGCAGCCCCGTACCCAAGGACGCGCCCCAGACACCGTAGCCGGCAAATACATTCAGGATCTGGGCGATGTGGTTGGTCAAACCGGCGTTCTTGAGGCCGTAGACGACCAGATACATGCCCAGGGAAAAGATCACCACCTGCCATGGCGCGCCCTTGAGCACCTTGCCGGTGTCGATGGCGTGTCCACGGGCCGCGATGACGTAAAGAATGAATGCGCAGGCAGCCGCAATGGCACTGATCGGCACGCCCAGAGGCTCGACGACAAAGAAACCGACCAGCAGCAGAGCTAGAACCCACCAGCCTGCTATGAAAGTCGGACGATCACGTATCGCCTCTTTAGGATGATGCAACTGAGCAAGTTCGTAAGTCTTGGGCAATTCCTTGCGGAAGAACCACATCAGCATCACCAGCGTAGCCGCAACGCTGACCAGATTCACCGGCACCATGACGGATGCGTATTCGCTGAACCCAATCTTGAAATAATCCGCAGAGACAATGTTGACCAGATTCGAAACTACCAGAGGCAAACTCGCGGTATCAGCGATAAAACCGGCCGCCATGACGAATGCGAGGGTGGCAGCGGGCGAAAAGCGCAATGCAAATAGCATTGCGATCACGATGGGCGTGAGAATCAATGCCGCACCATCATTAGCAAATAATGCTGATACCGCAGCACCCAGTAGGATGATGAAAGCAAATAGCTTACGAGTGCTGCCTCCGCCCCAGCGTGCGACATGCAATGCTGCCCATTCGAAAAAGCCGGCTTCATCGAGCAGAAGACTGATGATAATCACCGCGATGAACGTTGCAGTGGCATTCCAAACGATGTGCCACACCTCGGGGATATCCGCAAGAGTGACCACTCCAGTCAAGAGCGCGAGTACAGCGCCAAAGGTTGCACTCCAGCCAACACCCAGCCCTTTGGGCTGCCAGATCACCAGGACGATGGTGGCAATAAAGATCAGTACGGCAATCAACATTTCAATCACTCGATTTGGAAGCAGATCAGCCACATACGAGCTGGTTGATAGGACGAGCATTCATGTCGCTTAGTCGTTTGGCTTCGGTATCTAGCCAATCCTGATTCGCATCCACGACGTCCTTCAGAATTGCACTCACCCAACTAGGAAGGCCGGGATTCAGGCGGTAGTAAACCCACTGGCCTTGACGACGATCCATCAGCAGTCCCGCTGAACGAAGCAGCGCCAAGTGGCGAGAAATCTTGGGCTGGCTCTGGTCGAGCGCAGCGGTAAGCTCGCATACGCACAGCTCTCCTTCGCTCACGATGAGCAGTGTGATTTTGGTTCGAGTGTCATCTGCCAAGCACTTGAATAGTGCCGTGGGATTCATAGGCTCTGTCATAGATCCTCCAAGTGTTTTGTCTTGACCAAGACGAAGAGCTTAATGCGCTCATGGATGTCATGAAGTGTGTGGCGAAACGCGTCGGGATGATCGCTGGTGACCGGATCTGCGAAATCCCAAGTGATGACTTCGCCAGCGGCGGGCATCCATGCACATTCCCGTGCGGACTTGTCACACAGCGTGATGACGTAATCGAATTTTTCGTCGCGAAGCTCATCAATGGATTTGCTATGCAGTCCGGATGCATCTACGTCGACATTGGCCAGAGCAGCGACAGTACGCGGGTCGACGCTGGTTGGCTCCAAGCCCGCACTGTAAGCGGCAAAACGCGGATCTGTGTGCCGAAGCAATGCTTCTGCTAAATGGGAGCGGGCAGAGTTGGCAACGCAGATGAAAAGCACTTTGATTGGGGCAGACATGGCAATCTCGACACATACGTTGAATCGAATATATGATTTATCGCATATTCGGTAAAGCGTATATTTTTGCGTCGCCGGTCACCAGCGTGTAAGGGCAGCGCTCGTCAGATCGTCGGACGACTTTTCGTCGGAAGACGAGCTGATCACAACGCAAATCAGCTGTAACCAGTACAGCAAGTTCAACAGCAGCATTGGGCCGAATTTTTCCAACACTAAGAGGTGCCAGGATTGGGCCACAAAGCTCACTTGCTGAATTCTTTTTTGGCTGTTGGGCACAACATGCTAGTGCGACAGATTTCCTGTCATCAGCCAGCGGAGGCTTGTTGACGATCTGCATCCCCCAGATTATTGTTGCGGCTAACAACGAATTTGTGACGATTATGCCGAAGCGGAAAAAAGACCAGTTGTCCCAGGATGCCGAGGATCTGTACGAGGCGTTGAATCAGCTCGTCCGTGTCTACCAGTTTCGAGATAGAGATCGGATTTGCTGCTACGACGTTTCAGTCACCCAGTGCTACGCGGTCGAAACGCTGGTCAAGAAAGGAGCCATGCGGCTTCAGGTCTTGGCTGAAAAGATGTTTTTAGACAAAAGCACGGCAAGCCGCGTAATCGATGCGCTCGAACGCAAGGGGTATGTGTCACGCGCTGAGGATAACGAAGACCGCCGTGCCGTGAAGATCCAGGCCACGCGCCGGGCAGGGACTCTACGAAAAAATCAGGGGCGATCTCATTGCCGAAGAGATAACAATGATCGAGAACCTTTCAGCCGAAGCCAGGCAAGGAGCATTAACCTTGCTCAGGCAGATTACACGAGCTACCGAAAAAACGCTGCGGCCTCACAAATGAGCGTGGCTCAGATCCAACGCAAGCCTATTGAATCTCCATTTTTTGATTCAAATGTTGTTACTACCAACATAATGGAACCCGATCATGCGTATCCGTCCTGCTGAGCCAGTTGATGCAACCTCGATAGCCACTATTTATAACCAAGGGATTGCGGAACGAAGTTCCACGTTCGAGACCACTCCGCGTAACCCTGATGACATGCTAGAGCGACTTGAGGCTCATGATCGTTATCCCGTTCTGGTGATGCTTGATGAGCACGATAAGGTCATCGGATGGGCGAGCCTTAGTGACTACCGCAATCGCGCGTGCTATGACGGCATCGCTGACTTTTCGATTTACATGAGCCGTGAGGTGCGAGGCCAGGGGCTGGGTAAGAATCTCCTTCAGGCGCTGCTTAAAGAGCAGAAGCTCGTGGATTTTGGAAAGTCCTTTCTCGCGTGTTCACATCTAACCGCGCCAGTCTCGCCCTGTGCGAAGCTTGCGGATTCCGCCAAGTCGGGGTTTACGAGAAACATGCATGCCTTGACGGTCGTTGGATCGACTGCGCAATTGTCGAGCGACTCATTCCTACGAATCAAATGCCGTGGCTAACACCAATGGCTGCAACCAAGACTGAATCAAATGGATTAAGCGGCTGTTAGGGTTCTCTATCACACTTAAAATCTTGTCAGTCAGGCTACGTACAGCGAAACAATCAATCACGGCCTAACTGGTCAAGTCGAATGCAAATAGGTGGTCAAGCCTATGTAATTACGCAGCCCACTGGAGTGGATTGCGCTAGCGACGTAATTCCCCTGCTCATGCTTGAATCGACGTTGAGATAGATACCGATGTCTGCGGACATTGAATACGCGAAATCGACGTATGCGGCATAAATCCCGTATATGCGTAAACCGCTGCTATCGGTGCACATCCAATGCCCGATCAATACGCAATAGGCGTCGGTATTAACAATGACATCCAACGCCCAGCAATAAGCCACAGAAATCACCGGATCCAGAGCAACTGCGCCACGCCATAAAAATATCTACTGGGGCTTTGAATTGGACGCGATCATCTCCATGTATGCATTGCCACCCATGGGAATATCATAACCTGGTGGCCCTTCCCATTGCCGCGAGACGCCGGTATTTCTAAGCATAACCTCAACCTTAATGCCGTCCTTAACCATGCTGTCTAAATTCCACTCGAAGTGATTTATGAGAGCCTGGCAGGCCACATGAGGTACTGTTGTCAATAATCTCAAGCTGGAGTTGTTTGGCGGTAACTTAAGCCTCGCGATCTCCGACATCGTCCATATAAATCTCCGCAACCTAAAATGCCAAAGAGACTCAAATTGAAGTTCAAGTTGAGCTGACAACAACGGGAAAGACTTACGAGTCGCACGCTGCCTACTTACTTTTCGCGGCAAAAGTGCAAGCATGTTACTGATATTTACTCGCACCTGTTTTTGGGTGATGCGGTACAAGTTCTCAACGCCCTCTATAAGAATAGTTGCGTATTTTTCGTCCTCATCGTTCACCGCCGGCTCGGCACTACTCTTCTGCATTACGTTCCCTGTAATTTTACTCAACAACCAGTCCTTATCGTTTTCGTTGAGCCAACGGGTTACTTGATAAGCACTTACCCAAAGATAGTCCATACCAATGCCTGGCTTCACTTCAAGTAGCATTGAGATTTTTTCTCGATAAGCCTTTTTCTTATGTTCTGGCAAAGTTTTCTCTTTAAGACGGACCGTCGGGTTTGCCGAGCTAGCAAGTAGAGACTCTTCTGCCAAGCATTCTCAAACTTTTCTGCACATCCAAAAAGATGGAGAGATATTAAAAGATGCCTTGCCAACGGCATATCAATTTGACCTCTTGTTGTCGATAGCCTAATCCATTGACTTCGAATTCCAGCTGCGTATGCCAAATCAATTTTTGAAATAATTTTATCGCTGAACTTATCACGAATACTGCTAAATAATTTAGCTGTGCCAATTAGGTTCCCATGAACAAACCCTTGCTTCTTTGCTTGACGCCGATAACAAGCAGCCAAAACCGTATAATCTATCGATGGCAGATTGCGTTGCAGAATATCATTTACAAAAACTGCAAACTCGCGCTCTTCATTTGAGGCGAGTGAGCGGTTCGCAGGTTTAACAGCGTTCCACCCGCAAGCACAATCATCGGTCAACCCCGGTAACAATCGGTTTTTACGATAAAAAGGATGAGAGCAATTAGGGCAAGATTGAAGAAGTTCTTCACCATGTCGCCAGCACGCTGTAACGCCCGGTACATGATGAGCTCGGTGCCAATATGCGTAGCCACACTCTATGAGGTCGGCCTGCACACAGGCCAAGCAAATTTTAGCTCTGCTATTCCTCGTACCTTCTCTCCTAGGCACTCGAGCGACATCAGATAAAACCTTGTCAAACTCCTTAGAGGGTTCTTTTGATAATCCTATAAAAGGTTTGTAGGCTGGGAACGTAGTGTTAATCTCAAGCAACTCAGCCAAGTTGCTTTCTTTAACTCCCGGCAATCGAGAAGCAAGGTTTTCTAATTGCTTCGGTATGATAGATAGCTGAAATGGCGCAACGCCAAAAAGATCACGAAAGGTTTCTGCCTCGGTTTTGTTTCCGGACAAAAAATGGTATCTCGTAATACGAGATAATAGTGTCTCGTCTGGCATAGACATTGGGAAAAACAGAATACTGGACATGAGTAGCCGACTTTCTAACGTGGGTTCTGGTAGGACGCGAGTCCTGTGGATGGTGTTCTTTTATCACATATCACCGTGTACCCGGGTAAGGATTTTTAAAAATGAACGCCATACAGTAGCGAACAGCCAGCAATTATTTTATTAGAAAACAGCAGTTTTTACGCCAGAGTCAAAATACAATACACCACACATATAAATACTTTCACTGCACGCCTCGTCAAAATTCACACATCGAATCCACGCACAGCTCATATATATAGAGGCTTGTGCCGACGGCGTTACAGAGCAATATTCATACGCGGATCAGGGTGCATTCACTCATATTTGGAGTTTTCTGAGACACGCTGTTCGATACAGCGCTGATTGAGTGATTGGCTTGCCGTCAAGTTTTAGCTTCCGCTCGGGCCCAGCTCAGGCGCCGCCGATGAAATGCATCAAGGGTTTCGCATTCGGCTGCCAGTGCAGCCGCACAGTGCGGCAGCTTGTTGAGCTGCTTTTCAAACCTAGATAACACATGAAGCTCTCTGCCTATTTTTGTCCGTGAGATGCGGACAGGTTTACCTGGAAGCGCTCGTAACATTTCAGCGCATTGAACCACTTCGTTGGCAAGGTCGAGGTCTTTGAATCTTTCTGCCTGCTGTCCGCGCGGTCTGTGGGCTTTACCTGGCTCTTGTGTCAGCTCGGACAGCCATTGCCGATCGTTTCGATGAAGCCACACATAATCTCGACACTCATGAGCTAGGCGAGCTCTGTATTCCCCGTCAAATCGGTTCCTCCTATCAACCAGAAGTTTCGAAAGCCTCGCCTCTTTCCATAGGTCAGGTCCATTCGAAATCGCGCGTATCATTCGATAGACGCATGTAACCGAGCTCCTTGTTTCTGACGCTATGGTTTTAGCGTTAGCCCCGAGAGCGCCAGCGTCCAGATCGTTTCAGATGCCTCACTCATATACTCATTGGTGCTTGAGCGATTGGTTGGAGATCTGTTGGCAGCTCGTCCACAGGGAGTTTCGGTATTGGCAGTTCGACTAAGCGACTCGGTAATAGGACCGTTTGGCCGCAGTATCCTTTCCATGTCGACCTTGAGCGCACAGGCCAGCAGGATGAATTTCAGTGGATGATGGGTGCCCCTCGGCTTACGTAAAAGCTTCACAATCCAGGCCGCCGGTATATCCGCAGACGACTTGCTCAGTATCGAGTACTCCCCTGAGGAGGGGAGCCCCTCAAAGAATGCAGACATGTGTCGCGCCAAAATGCCTAAGTGCAGCCGACCAGTATCGGAAGCCATTTTCAAGGCAATAGCGCTATCCAGAAACACCGAGCGAATCGCATCAGGACATAATGGCGGAACATCGGTCTCAAGCACCTGCATCGAACGCTGCGCTATTTCGTGCAGAGCACTTTGTAGATTTTGAGGGATCTCTAGCGAAATGGAGTGAGACTGAACGTCCTCATCGTCCGGTAAATGCATTCTTCGAGAGTTTCTGCTCAACCAGCGGTAATCAAGGAGCCTCAACGGAGTTCCATGGTGGGGACAGATCAAAACGCCTGGAAGCTGATGCACACGGTGCCAGTACGCTGCTCCCACACAGGCCATGTCCTGTTCGACACAGTCGAAGCAAAATCGCACTCTCGAAGCAAACTGGAGTCGGCTCGCGATTAACCCCAACCTTAGCATCAACCCCTTGCCGTTTCCCGCCATCAAGATATTGGCGTCGCCCACCTGTTGCGGGGTCAAAAAAGGTTCGTAGTAGGGCAGTTGCGTATGGCGCTTTATAACAGCGGCTAGCGATAAGCCTGTATCACACGGCAGCGCCTCGACAAGCTCAGCTAGTCGACATGGAAAAGCAACGTTCTGCGAAAAGCATTTCGCGGACTGCGCTCCATCGAAAACTGCTGCGCAACTACGTACGCCACAGAGCCGGGCGTATCTTGAGAGAACGCTGTGAAGCGTCTCATCGTGGAAAACGGCCGGAAAGAAATGGAATTTGAGCCCCATTTCGTCACCCTTAATTCACCCCTTCCGATACAACGGAGAAAACTCAAAGAGATCACTGCTTATCCAACCGGCGCTCTTCAACGCCTCAATGGAGTCTTCACTTTCACTTAGCGCCTGTGCCTCTGAGGTCTCAACCGCCACCGCCGCAGGTGACTGCGATTTGACTTGGTTAACGGCCGCCACATTAGGTTTGGTAGCATTATTGTCGCTGCGACTGA
Organism: Pseudomonas azotoformans; assembly: GCF_001579805.1. Classification (NCBI taxonomy): domain Bacteria; kingdom Pseudomonadati; phylum Pseudomonadota; class Gammaproteobacteria; order Pseudomonadales; family Pseudomonadaceae; genus Pseudomonas; species Pseudomonas azotoformans. The sequence goes on from NZ_CP014546.1 coordinate 29,046, forward strand.
TGACACTGCGCAGCAATGCCAGTCGCTCCGGGCCGAGCCACACCATCGAACGCCATCATGTCGCTTAGTTGGTCTTCAATCGGAAGCAAATCATCGAACTGCCGCATCCGTTTCGGATCTCGGCTTCGCAGAGCGGACAAAGCTGGCTTCAATATCTGCATCTTGGTGTTGCTCACCAACGCAATTGTCTCGGCGGTAACGCATTCCGAACCACTCTGGATCGCGTACCTTTGACTGAGCACCAAAAGCTTCACCAAAAAGTCGGTGACCCCTTGTGTATGCTCATACAGCGCATCAAACACATCCTCTGTCAGTTCGACCGGCTGCTGGTACCACTGATAGCTCCAGAGGTTTTCAACAAGCATGCGCCACTCGTCATCGTCCTTCTCAAAACGTTTAAATTCGAGTACCCCGACGCCGCAGCAACGCCTTGCGTTGCGCATGACGTCCGAAAATAGGCTGATCATCGAATTTGTCCCGATGAACACCACGGGAATGCCGATGTTGTTCACTAGATGGAGGAAGAAATTGAGCATGTTGTCCTTGCCCCCAGTTTTTGCAAGGTGCAGGTTCTGAAGTTCGTCGATCAGCAAAGCTCCGATGAAAAATGTACTCGCAACCTGTTCCATTTGTTGCAACGAGTCATTGATGTTCCGAGCCCTATACCGCTTGTAGTAATCCTCATCACCTAAAGCTCGCCCGACCGCATAGAAAAATTGCTGACAGAAGCCTGCCAGCGAACCATCTCGGGGGCAGTCAAGCTTGAGCCAGGTGATCTGGGTATGAACGAACTGCTTTCCTTCATAACGCTCGTGGCGAATCGTTTGAGGGTAGAGACTCAAAATGGCTTCGAGTGCGGTGGACTTTCCAATGCCACTAAGGCCAACCAGACTGAACGTTTCGGCAGTGGACTTGAATCCATCGTGGTAGCGCTGTGCGCCCGAAAGTGAGTGAAGATGTCTGACAGTGTCTGGAGAGGTCGGGTTGCGTCCGACGTACCCACGTCGTACCAGCAATGAAAATACGGACTCCAGATCCATGTGGACCAACAAAGGCTGGACCACCGTTCTCAAGCGGTCGATGCAGTGAACCCGAGTCGATCGGTCGAGGGTCAGCTCTTCTGGATCAACAGGACGGGGGAAGTTCGAGATTAGTTGCATTGCCACCTCTTCTGAGAAGATCGGTGGCAGCGCTTCGATGAGTGGATTTCCCGCGTAGTCCGCTATCGCCTGCTTCGTGTAGCTTGCGAAAACTTGGGCGCCTTTCATGAGTTTTGTCCTGGGCGGAGGCGTTTGAGCATATCGATAACCTGAGCGCTGCGAGGGCCGGCAAAGTTTTCTGAGCGATCTTGGGAGATCTCTGTCTTGAGCACAGGCGATTCAATCCTCACACCCTCTGGCACATGGGCGGTCTCACGCTCCTTGAGGCGCTCAACGGCGCGATTCTCACGAATATTTCCAATCATCTCAGCTTTGGTCGCAGGCGCTGGCTCATCATTTCGCTCAGCGATCGCACCGCTGACGACTTTATTAACTTCCTCCAGCAACGAAATCCGACTCTCCAGCTCAGCACGTTTATGAGTCGGTGGAGTCTGGCGGTAAGCTTCGAGCAGATCGAAAATCTCATCGGATCGATAACCAGCATACTTGCTATCAGACTTACGCAAATCGCAACGGATGAACTGTTTGTTGTCTCCCCGAATCCAAATATGTGCTGAGGAATTTGGGTCATACCAACACTCTATCGACCAAACCCCGCGGCTACGGGCCTTCGCAAACCAGTTGTTCTCGATCGCTACATCACAGACATAGTGCATCCCTCGGAATAGCACACCACCCTTTTGCACCGTCGCTTGCTCACGCGGAAGCAAATGGAGATAGACCATCTCGTCGGGATGATTGTTTGGTTCGACATGACCATTTTCTAATGCCCAAGTCCAGATACCTGACGGCGTCGGATCGACACCGTCGTTCATCATCTCTTGAGTGAGCCTGTCGGGCTGCCTGTTGAAGCGGTTATAGTGAAGGACACACTGGATGATAATCTTGGTGAACTCTTTAATGCTCAGCGTTGCATCGAGTCGGTAATCTCGCTCGCCACGTTCCTTCTCCCTAGCAGCTACACCACCAGGAAGCCACCTGATGCCTGTCAGGTTGTTCAGGATACCGAACCGGCTCTCAACCATCGACTTCCAGTCAGGGCGGTAAGGCGGAGCGATTCCCAGCTCGATATTCAGGCCAGTGGCAAGACCCTCAGCTGCTTTCCCCAACATCTCGCCTCGATCAGCGTAGATGTGATGTGGGAGGTGATGACAGGCCCATTCCTCTGAATCGATTGTGACCCCATTGGTAGCGCAAAACTCAACCTTCGAAGTGAAAGCGTTGAAAAGCGCTTGCCTGGCTCCGTTCCAACTCGGGCCCTCTAATCCGATATAGAGACCGACGATCATGCCGGAAAAGCTATCAATGACGACGTACACAACCGGCCGTCCAATGAGCATTCGCCTGGAGTATCCGTTCACGAGATAAATGTCCGCAATGGTGGCATCGATCTCAAACTGATGGCAGGGGCCACGAAGCCAGTCACGGACGGTTCCAGAAAGGGGGCGGCAATCTTTTAGCCACTTACGCATTCCCTTACGGCCACGTTCAGTTTCAACCTCGTCGAAATATTGCTTTCCCCAATAATCGAACTGTCTAAAGGAAGGAATTTCCGATTCGGGTAGCAAACGACCGCCTGATTCTGGATTTTTCGACAGGTCTTTCGCGGTATAGAACCTCCTGAGCATCTCAACATAGGCGTTGGTTATCGTAGAAGTCTTATCCCCGACAAATAACGAGTAGCCGATACGGATACAGCGCTTATCCACTGCATCGATAACCTTGGTCGGTGAAACGGCAATACCTTGATACCTTGGCTTCCTACCCGGGGGCTTTGCGGGATCATACTTGCGCTCAGGAACTCCGACGCCCGCATAGTTTTTCAAGAGCGCATTTCGAACTTGGCCGTTGATCCAGTAACGGTACAGAAGCCGATAGATGCTCTTGCGCTGTATACCGAGCTCAACAGCTCTAGCGCCGACCATTTGACCCATCTCACCAGGAGCGAATATCTGACCTGGATAACCTGAGTCGATCAGGGGTGCGATGATGTTCCACTTTTCATCCCTTTCCCGCTTCTTTTTCTCATCCAAGTCATCCTCTAACACTAAGAGAAACTCAGGCGTAACGACCTTGGCTAGCTTCGTATCACCTGCAATGACGGATCCGCGAAGCTCCTCCAGGCCTAAACCAATCGGTTGGCGGGGCGGATCCGTTAATTGGATCAAAACGACCGCATCGTATCGCTCATTGAGGTACAAGACCCTAACGAAGCCCGGCACGACGGAAAACTCAGTAAGCGGTTCGAAACAATCATTGACTTGGACTTTCATGATAGGCCCTCCGCCGTCAGTGAAATTTTCATTGGTTTCTCAATGATTTCAAATGTTGGTAGTGGTGCAGTCATTTGAATGGGAGTACCAACCAAATCTACCTTGATCGACTTAGCCCATATCAGGTGATGATATAAAGCCCGAGAGTCTTGATAGGAGATAAATAAACGTGCGGCAATCTTTCGCAGAGATTCAGCAGTACTCCACGGGTAGGGACGACAGCTCGCTAAGTGCCCCAGAAAATCTGTGTGTAATGATGGCTCTGCCAAGGCGCGCGGCAGTTGAGCGAACTTCCTGAGTAAGCCTAAATTTTTGATCAAATCGGGGCTGAACATTTCTTCGGTGACAATGGCCCAATCAACGTGTTGGCCAGTCCAGAAACGCTTTTCGATCTCAAATTTTTCCAACGTCCTCCTGGCTTTTTTGCCTTCGAGGTCACTGCGGTATTTGATTGTTCTGGCTACGGATTTAAAGCTGCCATCGGGCTTTTTTATCGTTAATAAAAAATCCGTGGTCATAACGTAAGGAAGCACTGTCTTCGGATACTTCGGGTATCGCACTCCCATAGAGCTCGCGATTGCTTGAGCACTTTCTCGCGGTAGCAGTGGATACTGTTCGCGTATATCCACAACATTTTCCGAAAATTCACATACCAAAAAATAAGCGCGTTCGAGGTCAGAAAAGAGGTGGTGGAGACGATCGATCTTCACACCTTGGATCTTGTGGGAGCGTCCTCTGGAAGGCACGTCTTGGACGCGCAGCCACGGCAGATAACTGGCACCAGCTCCGCTACCGAATCCATTCGAAATATGCCGCTGAATATCTGTCTCAGACGAAAACCTACGACCGCGCAATGCTACCTCCTTCGTCCGCCGGGACCGCCTCTCCTCGCCCTGAAAAATAGTTATAGGAAAAAATCGCCCACCCCCTGTTCATGGTACAGCCCTCTTTAGCCTACTCCCGGAGCGTGGCGAAGCGGAGAATCTAGACCGATGGCTCAGCCAAAAAATGGAAACCCCCGTAAATACGGGGGTTTCGGCCTTGTGTCAATCTATGTTACGGCGTGTCAATCTTTATTGTTAAGTGTCAATCTTTATTGTTAGAAGCCAGCTCTTACCTGGCGTGCTTTGCTCTTTTACGGTCATGGCGATTTCCTATCAATAGTCCTGCAAATCGTAAGTCCCGCCAGAACGTGCCAGTAGCTTACGAATTTGTTCCTCGGTAGCAGGCTCATCAGGGCCGACTGTCCACTCCCAATACTCGCTCAGAACCACCCAACTGTCCCCGATGACCCAAGTTATCGGCCACTTGCCGTTTGGATCAATAAGGCGATACCCAGCCTCTGTTAGTAGATCTTCAAACCCATCAGCCATGACCGTTTTCCTACTTCGCCAGATCATCAAGTAGGTTTGTCTTGGCATGAATTTGAACTGAGTCTCCATCAATTCTATGCGCGCCACGTTCGAGCATGCGGCGATAGAACGACGGAACCATATCGACTAGCAGAAGGTGGTAATTGTGCTTTGCACAAGCCTCATACATAACTTTAATCACGCGCTTACCCAATCGCTCTTTCGTCATGGATTCGGGCATGAAAATGTTGGTGATATACACCTGCTTATCATCATGCAGAAATTCTGCTCTCAGAACCTTCGTGAGGGCTTCAGAATCGGCGTTCTGCCGACACAAAACCACCAGCTCGCCACGCACATCGCCGTAGCCTGACTCAAGATCAAACTCGTGCCACGGCATGCTCTCTAATCGAGACGACAATAAATCCTTAACCGCAATGAGAACCGATTTCTCAACTTCCATAATTTGCTTCCTAACGTGAGGTTTCCCAGCTCGGTCCCTAGGGCCAAAAATGCCCTGCTCCTGCTGACAAGGCCCGCACGGAGGCGGGCTTTTGGATGCAGCGGCATTTCCGTGAGTTCGCAACCTTGACCGTTACTTCGCGCCTGCGTCATTCAGGCGCTTCACGGCCTTCAACATGGTTTCCAGCAGTTGGCTACTGATGATGCCGCCTTCCTGGCGGGTGATCAGACCGGCATCTGACAGGGCTTGAACATAGCCATTGCCCTGGTGGTACTGATGGCTAACCTGCTCATTGGATTGGGCCGTCAGAAGCAGTTGCAAACGCTCCTCACAGCTGCGCTGTATTTGTTCATTGGGGTACTTGGCTTGTACGTCGAAAGCGGTAGCCGTGTTGGTCATTGTGTCTCTCCTAAAATTTTTCGTGTAATCCGGATTAACCTGCGAATCGCTCCCATTTTTGGATTGCTGCTCTTGCCTCTACCTGGCCGACACCGCTTACCAGCGAATCAGCAAATGCCAAGTGGGCATCCATGTAGCGGTCAAAATCTTTCTCTGGAACACCATTCGAAAGCGCGCGGCTCCACCAGGAGAACGCTACAACTAGCTTGCCAAGCTCTGGGTCGTAATGATCTTTCATTCGGTCAAGACCACCATCATTGAAAGCGACAGCCCATCCGAATGCTTTTGAAAAATCCCGAACCTTTTGAGGCTGAGAGCCCCGCGCATATTTCTTATGAATAGCTGCGTGCGTTTGGCGATCTTCATCCAAGGATGGGACGTAGAGGAGTCCACAGATGCGGCAAGTAGAAGCGGTCACGTTGTCGTTCCTTTTCTTCATGGGCGCGAAATTTCGCATCGCTCTATGTACTCGGCCCCACAGATGCGGGGCTTTTGACGGTGCCAGTACAATTCCTCGAACTAGCCGGGGTACGTCCATGAGGTGGTCTTGCCACGAAATGGAACCTCAAGATCAGTACCTACGATTTGAACCGGCTTTACTGGGTTGATCGGCGGATTCCCAATGACCATGCCTGAAACCTGGCCTAGCAGTTCAAGCTTCCCATGATTCAACACGTTGCGAGACACCTGGCCATGGACGATAGCGTGGCCGCCGGCTTCGATAATTAGCCCGCCTGATAGCTGCCCACGGGCAATCAAAACCCCTCCAGCGCGCACGTAAGTGGTGCCAGTCACTTGACCAGTAGTCTCTTGGGTATCGGTAACAATCAAATCGCCTACGTGCTGCATCTTGAAACTCCTGCCTACAGGGAAAGGACTCTTCTACGTCCTCAGCCCCGGTTTCTTAGGCCGGGGCTTGGGCGTACCTGGGCGTTTTCCGTGGACTTAGGGGTGTTCTTTAGCCCTGATAAAGGCTTCCAAATTTGGCATCACATTGTCGTCGAGGTGATCCAGCATTCGTTGGCTCAGATGGTGCTCATTGGGGATAGCAATGCCCTCTTGGCTCACCCACCCCCTCAAGACGCCCAGGAATACCATGCTGACGGTGTGACCATCCTCCATGTACTGGAGCAGGAAAGCCTTTAGCCTTCCTCGCCCTTCATCGGAATGCAGGTCAAACCCGCCCGGCAGATCATGTAGGCGATGCGCGATGATGTTTCGATGCTGGAGGAAGCGATGCAACGTGTCGTCGAAGGTGGGATGCAGATCAACTCGCTCCCGCAGCGTTTTGAGCAATCGTCCCAGAGTAGCTTTCGAATATCGCTCCAGCAGGAGCTGAACCTGTTCCACAGTTTGCAGCGGCTCGCCGTGCAAAGGGAACGTAAGGCTACTGCTCAACAGGCGTTCAACACCCTGCCCTGCGATCATCGCAAGACCCAGTGTCTTCAACACATCGTCCTGTATAGGCTTGTAGCCCGATTGCGCTTGATCTTTCATGATCGGATTTTCCTTACTCAATCAGCACTTGAATGCGGGCCAGTACATCGTCCATCACGACCTCGGGAACCGACTCCACGCGTTTGGCGCCTCGGGCCTCAAGGTCAACAGTGCGGATTTGATTGCACAGTACAACGCCTTGCGTCTCTGTGCCGGAACCGCTCAACGGCACGGCAAATCCGGCATAGCGGGCAAAATCGCCACCTTGGGTGATGGGCGCAATCAGGACCAATCCTGAAACGTTGAAGGCAGCAGGCGAAATGATCAGCGCCGGACGAAAATCGCCCTGCTGCTCACGGCCAGCGGTAGGGTTCAAGTTCAGGCGCACAATGTCGCCCCGGTTGAATTTGGCCCGCTTCACACTTCACGCCCGACTGCTGGCATCGAATTCCACGCGGCCAATTCGGCAGGCTCCGGCGCGCTCAATTCGCACTGAGCCATCAGGTCGGCCAACTGGTAACGCGGCTTCGCCTTCGCGGGCTTGAGAGTCATGGCTTCGGCTGCCGAGTCGACATTGAGCAGCAGCACGTCGCCGCTGACCAGACTCATTTGCTTGAGCACGGTAGACGGCAGGCGGATGGCCGCGCTGTTGCCCCATTGCTGAATTTTGACTTCCATAAACACCTCCATAACGTGTACACATTGTAGATACAAGACACACCGAACACAAGCGCTATGTATAAACATAGTATCTACAATGCCACCTCAAAAGCGCGTCGTATAGTGCCTTGATCCACTGATAGGTACGGTTTGGAATGGTCCAGCTCGGCATGCCCAAGAATCATTTGCACGGTTTCAACATCGCCGGTCGTGGCCAGCACCTTAGCCGCCAGCGAGCGCCGCCCGCTGTGTGATGACCCATGCTTTATGCCTGCTTGCCGGTAGAGCCTGCTGATGGTCTGTTACAGCGAATCACATGCCCGGTACACCTCCGGGCCGCTCTCCAACAGACGATGTTTGAAAGCCGGGTGAGCCACAACAACATCACATCGCGCTCTGGCAGACGACCAGTAACGGATGCAACACGGATCAGGTGCTTGAATTGTCCAGGGCGAAGGGATGTTGCACGGCGGATGGGGGCAGTCATGGGACTTTCTGTCAGGATTGATGACGAATCGCGAACGATCCTGAGAGAGTTGGCGGCAGGTTCTTTGCGAAGCCTACCACCAGTGCTTATGCGGTGTTCACGGAAAATGATAGAGGGCATAAACGGATATAGGTCGAGCAAAAAGCCAAAATAGCTCTAGATATGCAGTCGCATACTGTGAGCATTCACTATCGGGCTAGACCAGAACCGCGCCAGCGGCCTGCTTTTGGCCGATAGCTGCCATTCCCAGACTCAGCTAATTGCCAATCTGTCTGCTGGAAATCTGCGCATAAACCACATGCTTTCGGCTGCAGAAGCACTCAGCCAATCTGCATGTAGTCCCCTTGGTAGAATTACTACCATCCGCTTCTCATCGTCCGCCCGATGATAGTTACTCATGAGCTCATGATTTTTCGCATTCACCGTCAGCATCGTATAGCTAAACACCACATCCCCAGTCGGATCGCTCCAGCACTCCCACAACCCAGCGATCCCCATCAACTCGCTATCAGCCCGCGTGATTCGCGTTGAAATGGATTTCCCTGAACGCCAGTCCGGCTCATAGATCGCCTGTGCGGGGATGATGCAATGCTGCCCCTTCCGCCATGCATTACGAAACGACGGCTTTTCCGCAACCGTTTCAGAGCGGGCGTTGTACGTCCGACGCGCAATTTTGGTGTCTTTACTCCAGCCAGGAATGAGCCCGAATGTGCCTTTCAGTATTTCCAACCTCGGCTTTACCTCATCTTGCTCTTCAGCCATATCGGCGTTGCGGACAAAACTACCCAAATACCCTGGCCAAAGATCCAGCGCCCCCTGTTCAGGCGGAACGACACCAAATGCCCTTGCGAGCTGATCCGCCGTGGCGCCTTCGTAATGACTACACATGCTTGAGTTCTCCTACGCCCCTGGCCGTTGCCTAACCACAGCCACCCATTTGTCGAAATCCCCTACAGAAAAATTGACCGCAAGCCTCCCACAAAGTTAACTGTATATTCGTACAGCACTTGTAGAAGATAGCGCCATGAGCTTTTCCATTCTAGGTCCCATCGCCGAAGGCGGCGTGATATTGCCTTTCTGCTCCTTCCAGGTCCCAGCTGGCTTCCCCTCGCCCGCAGCCGACCACATTGAGCGGCATATCTCACTGGACGAGGTTCTGAACATCCGCGCCCCCCATGTCTACCTGATCACCATCACTGGCGACAGCATGCAGGGTGCTGGAATCTTTGAGGGTGACATTGGGATCGTTGACCGCTCCATCGAACCGGTTCACGGGCATCTAGTCGTCGCAGCGCTGAACAATGAGCCTATCTGCAAGCGCCTGTGCAAGCGCGGCAACGAGGTCATACTGCTGTCAGAAAACCCGAAATACCCTGCGCGGTACATCCTTGAAGGCGATGAGCTGTCGATCTGGGGCGTCATCACCAGCACAGTGCGCAGCCATGTCTAAGCAGGCCCCTGTCTACGCGCTGATCGACTGCAACAGCTTCTACGCCAGCTGCGAGCGCGTGTTCCGGCCGGACTTGGCCAAGGTGCCGATCGTGGTGTTGAGCAACAACGACGGCTGCGTCATTGCCCGCAGTTACGACGCCAAGCCCTTCATCAAAATGGGCGAGCCGTATTTCCAGATCAAGGCACAAGCTCAAGCAGCACGGCATCATTGCGTTTTCGTCGAACTACGCGCTGTACGGCGACATGAGCGAGCGCGTCATGACCTTGATCGAGGCCATGGTGCCGGCAGTCGAGGTGTATAGCATCGATAAGAATAAGTTGCATACTGTGGACGCCCAAAGTTAGATGGGGCACCCATGGACATTGACGCTTGTTTTTACAGAGATATCCCTTGGCTACCGTTGAGCACATTCACTTCAGTCCGCATGACCTTTCTGTCAAAGACCGCCTAGTTACCTACTCGTCGAATAGCTCCCGCGTAGTAATCGAAGGGCTACCACAAATATTCTGGGAGGACGGTTTGCCATGGAGAGAGGCCAATCTCTGGGCTATGGAGAGAGTCACCAATGGTGAGGCACTCCTTAAGACCGTTTCTAGCAACCTGAACGGGCTGTTGAACTACGCGAAGTTTTTGGAGAGTCGCAGGCTTCAGTGGTTTGAGTTTCCGTCTCGAAAGGCTGATCGATGTCTTGTTCAGTACCGTGGGGCGCTTATCAAGGCTCGTGATGCTGGTCATATCAGTCCTGCCACGGCTTCCGAGTACATGCGTAACTGCATCAGTTTCTACAGGTGGGTTAGGAGGCGCGGCCTTCTAAACCCGCTATTGCCGCTGTGGAAGGACATGCGCTATTTCATCAAATTCTTTGACCAGGTGGGCTTCGAGCGAACGCTAGCTGGCACCACCACCGATCTGGGTATTCCAAACCGAAAACGCATTGGGGGCACTTTGGAAGGTGGGCTACTTCCTGTGTCTGCGGCTGATCGAGACGCCATTCTTGATTTCGCAAAACAGAACGCCTCACCCGAGCTTTATCTGATGTTGGCTCTAGGTTTCTTTACGGGTATGAGACTGGGAACGATCTGTGACCTTCGTATTGATACGTTGGAGCGTGCCTTACATGATCCGTCTGCTAAAGGTCTGCTTCTGATATCCGTAGGGCCAGGTGCGTCCCCACCCGTGCATACCAAATTTGGAGTAACTGGCCAGGTATGGATTCCCGAAGCTTTGTGTTCAGAAGTCTTGGAGTACACCAAGAGTCTTCGCAGGTTGACTCGCGAGGCATCTGCTGCTGGCGAGCATCAAGACTTAGTGTTCTTGACACGATTCGGAAACCCTTTCGGACGTCGCAACAGTGATCAGTCTTCGGCCATAAACGTTGAGATGTCATCGCTTAGAAAATTAGGTATCGCGTCGGGCATCAAAGCGCTCAGGAAATTTCGCTTCCACCAATCCCGATGCACCTTTGGAACTGAGCTAGCTAGGCTCGCTTTAGCAAATTGCACTGATGTGGCGATAGTGATTGCGACTGTCAGCAATGCATTGCTTCACGGGCCAAATTCGGAGGCTACCACCTTCAAATACATCAAATTTGTGCAGGCCGCACCCGCTAAGCAGGCCATTGCGAACAGCTTCATGGCTGCGTTTACAGGGATTGCTTCGATGCAGGGAGCAAACAATGAATAATCTGACGTTTTCAGACCTAACGTTTCCAGTGCTTGAGTACGCGAAAAATGAGACGCCCTGGGATCTGGCACCACTTTTATACAGCGGTGGTGCTAAGGCAAAGGTGAAGACTGTACGCAGTAAAATCACATCAGGTGCTTTAGGTGATCCTTTGCTGGAGCGGGTAGAGCTTGTGAAGGAGCTCCATGACTGTTTGACCGACGACCTTGTCGGCGGGGGGAGCCGCTTTTCGGCAAATAACAAGATTGGCGCGTTGAGGAAGTTTTTTCAGTGGGTGGATCAGTGTGAGCGTCCTTTGAGCATTGATACGGTCGCGGAGGAATACCTGGGGTGGGCTGAACATCTTCTACAGCGTCATCGCGTGGAAGGATACCTAACTGCCGGATCGTTATACGACACGGCAAGTTTAACCGCGACGATGCTCGACCGAGTTCTACGCCGAAGCTCGACGCTTCTGTACAGCACCCGAATTCGCAAGCCTAGAGGCAACGGAAGGGCCAGTAATGGGGGCGCTAATAAGCAAAGTTTAGAAGAGAGCTTTTCATTCGGGCAGTTCATTGCCGACCTCTGTACGGCCCTTACCTATGAAGCAGTGACGGGGCCACTTCCCATCCAAGTGGAATTGCGGTCGGGTTCGACGCTACCTATCTGGTGCGGCCTGCGCGATACAGAGAAGGAAGCGTCACGACGAATTCGACCTCAAACCAAATTCCAGATTGCGGACATCCTTCGAAACCGCGAACTTCGGAATTCTGACGTTTCAATCAACACTCGATACCCGGCGGTGAATCTACGAATCGAAGCCGAGCTGCTTATGTTCATCGCACAAACCGGCATGAATTTATCGCAGGCGCATCAGCTTCGAATCGACCAATACCATTACATGAGTCATCTTGATGGTTACCAAGTGAGGTCTTACAAAAATCGCCGTCAGGGTGAAGTGCTGTTTGAGGTTTTCTCAAGCTACAAGCAGTGGTTCGAACGCTACATTGAGTGGCGAAACACGTGGTTTCCAGACGATCTAGAGGGGCTTCTTTTCCCTCTTGTCCGTCCAGGGGGACGTCTCGCTTTAGAAGCTCCTCAGTTCACGGCTATTGCGCGCGTCTGCACCGTTTCAAATGTTCGATTCGTTCGACCTCGCAAGCTCCGGGGCGCGCGTATCAATTGGCTGTTACGTGAGTCGCAACGCCCCGAACTGGTGGCGGAAATCGCACAGCACACCGCTGAAACTTTGATTCGTGTGTACGCCGAGCCCAATCCGCAAATTGCGATGATTGAAATCACTCGATTTCACCGGCAAGCAGATCCCGTCGTTTGCTCACCTGCTCCAGGTACTTGTGTGGCGCCGATACCAGAATCGGTCGTGGATGCTCCGACTAATGCTCCTGGTCCCGATTGTATTAACGCAGCGGGTTGCCTTTTCTGCGTCAATCATCGGGATATTGAAAGCGAGGATCACGTCTGGTCTCTGAGTAGTTTGCGAGTGCTCAAGAGCTTGGAGCTGGCTAGATACCGCCCAGCTTGCACGGATAGATCTGACGAGGCTCACCATCCAGCGATGCTTGCGGTCGAGCGTCTGAGTGCGAAGTTACGATTCTTTCAAGAAAGTAGCGAGGTGCGTCGGCTTTGGGTTGAAGAGGCACTGGCTCGCATAGCTGAGGAGGACTATCACCCAGCTTGGGACGGATTTATTCGGCTTGCGGAAGTTACAGAGGGGCCTTCCCTATGAATATGCTCACGACGTTAGGGCTTTCTATCGAGTCGCCTCTCGCCGTTCCTGGGGCATCGAATTACCGTCCAGAGAGCTGGCCTCCGCCACCTGATTGGCCGGTCGTAATTGATGCACAGGGCAAAGTAATAAGCCGTTGGGGCGATCCAATTTGGAGGCTTGATCCATGGGCCAAGAAGGCACTGACGCTGAATTTTGGTGATGGGCCAGTTAAAAAATCAGCGGCGCCAATTAGCTCAAAGAACGCAAATTTACTTCGAATCATCACTGGCTGGTGGCTATACGGGCCGTACGGCGCTCGTGGCTACAGATCCCTTAAAACGCGTTTCGATCAGATGCGACGGCTCTTTGTTCTTTGCGAAGAGGCAGGAATCCTTGCCAGCGAATTAAGCCACTTTCCACGCGTATGCGAACGGATCCCTGCCTTTCTTCAGACCTCGAGAAAAACCGAGTTTCTGACGTTAATGCATGAGCTTTACGCGTCCAGAGAGGCCGTAGGGTTTACGTTGCTGGATTCAGGCTCTCTAACCCGTCTAGCTGCGCTTTTTCCCACTCACCACACCTCTCAAACACCGTACATCCCGCCACGTATTTGGCGCTATCAAGTTACTAGGCTGCGAGAGTGCCTTGATGACTTCCTATCCCATCGAGAACAGGTTGAAGCTTGTTATCGGTTCTGTTTCGCGGCTTACGAACATAACCAGAGGGTTTCGGAGAGAACGGCGTGCGTAAACGCCCCGCCTTTTAGCGGCCATAAAAAGCAGTTATCAGGCTCTAAAACGGGGCTTCGTTTTCTCGGCGCGTTTGCAGATACCGCGAAACGCTTCGGCATCCTTGAGCTACTTGAGCGTTGGGTGGGTCGAAGTGACGACCTACAAGTAAAAGCGTTGACTAGCTATCTGAAACTGGTCAACCGCGCGGGATTAGCTTACATCCTTAACTTCAGTCTTATGCGGGTCGAAGAAGCCTGGAATCTTCGAGCCGGATGCCTTGACGTCGAGCACGACAAGAGTTTCGGCGACATTTTTTTGTTACGTGGACAGACTACAAAAACGCTGTCTGATAGCGACGCCCTGTGGGTCACATCCCCCTCTGTGGAGGTCGCCGTGAGGGCGATGGAGGTGATCTCCCTGTTCCGCTCATTACACGCGTCTCACTCAGAAGCGAATGGTCTTGCTGGGCGTTATTTGAGTGATTCTTATAACGAGCCGTGGAGCCCAGTGCGCAAAAAAGATGATCACTCACTGAGACCGAGCATTCCGCCATATTCCGATCTTTTGGGGCAGTTCGACAAGCTCTTTGATTTAGAGCGTTTGCGTATCACGCCTGAGGATTTGAAATTGGCCCGGCTAGCTACCCCTACACTGCCGGAGGAGTATCAAGTGGGCGCTGTATGGCCGTTGGCGTGGCATCAGTTGCGTAGAACTGGGGCAGTGAACATGCAAGCTTCCGGGCTCGTAAGTGATGCTTCGCTTCAGTACCAGCTCAAGCACGTCACTCGATCAATGAGCCTTTACTACGGACAAAATCACTCGCGGGTGCGTCTAGAGGAGAAGGCTCACACCCTGTACGTTCGCACAATGTACGAGACGCTTGGAAGAGAGTTACAGCAGCTTACGAGTGAGCGTTTTGTCAGTCCACATGGAGACAAACGAAAGGCCGAGATCGTTCGGCTGATTTCGCCAGAAGATGCGAAGAAGATGATTGGTTTGGCCAAGAAAGGCGCTGTGGCCTGTCGCCCGATCATTCTTGGCGTTTGTTCGAGTCGGGAACCTTGTCCGTACGGCGGAATTGACAACATTGCCCATTGCGGGGGCGGTGATTCAGTGGGTGCAAAACCTTGCCCTGATGTGCTGTATGACTCAGAACGATTGGGCACGGTAGATGATCTTGAACATGTACTCAAAGAGCGGCTTGCGACTGCTCAGAATGGGAGTCCGCTAATGGAATCGTTGATGGCTCAACAGCGAAGCGTAGAGAGCTTCCGTCGTGTCGTAGGGAGCGCAAATGGACGTTGAACTCCCTGCTCGCCGCAGCGCGGCTGATCAATATCGTGATGCTTTTGAGCGCCTGAAACGCAATAGGCCACAGCTTCTACCAAAGGGGACACCAGTCACTCAGAACAACGTGGCCAAAGAGGCCGGGAGCGATCCGTCGGCGCTTAAGAAATCTCGTTTCCCGAGTCTCATCGCAGAGATAAAAACCTACGTGGAACAACATGCGGAGGAGCGACCTCCTTCGTTGAACAAGGTAAATCTTCTCGCCCGGCAGAAAAGCCGCGCCCTGCGTGATCGGATTGAGCAAGTTGCCCGGCAGCGCGACCAACTCGCAAGCTTATTGAGCGAAGCGGATGCGAAAATCATTGAGCTGTATGACCGTATCGCTGAACTTGAGCGGCAGTTGCCTGCGTCCAACATAATTTCGTTGGATCCGCATGGGCCCAGAAAGCTTTGAGAGGACAGCTCGTATGCAGCTAGTCGCCTGGGTGTACACGACCCGCGACTAGCCACTAAGCGAAAACCCATCAGCGCTCCTGCCTGGTGCATGGGAGGTGGGATAATCAGCGGACTATGGCTTTTAATCGAGTTTAAAGACCAATCCGGTTAGATTATCGAAAACAACAGGATGATGGATTGGTATAAATGAGCAAAGTCGACGGTACGCCAGGCTATAGAACGGAAAGCTTCAATTGCCCGCGCTGTGGTGCATTCGCCGGCATGAAATGGAGCGACTTGCTCTTGAACAGCAATGAGTACGCCTCTGTATCCTTTTCGTTCTGTTCCGCTTGCAAAGATCCCAGTATTTGGATCACTGATGAAGGTGGTGGCAGGAATGGCCTCAAGCCTGGAATGCCTATGGAAGGGCATCTAGGAAGCAGGATAAAACTGATTTTCCCTTTGGAGTGCGTCGCACCCAAGGCAGAAGATGATATGCCTGAGGGGATCAAAGCGGATTATGAAGAAGCTAGATTGGTTTTCAGCCACTCTCCTCGCGCTGCGGCTGCTCTGCTGCGATTGTGTGTGCAAAAGCTTTGTGAGGAGCTTCTAGGCAAACCAGGCAAAATCCACAATCAAATTGGTGAGCTTGTAGAGTTGGGATTGCCCAGCCGACTGTTGAAGGCGTTCGATACCATTCGTATCTTCGGAAATGAGTCGGTACATCCAGGAACTGTCAATCTCAATGACAGCCCAGAGGTCGCGCTAGCGCTTTTTACCCTGCTGAACATGGCGGTTCGTCACTGCATTACAGAAGAGAAGGAGCTGGAGGCAATACGTGCGTTAACTCCTGAACATAAGCGGCGGAACATCTAGCTAGTCCATGAAGGCAATGCTTGTAGCCAGCGTCTGGTTGGTGTAAGTGCGCCGGCATTGGAGAAGCCCTCAGGAAGGGCTTCTTTTGGCCGATTTCTGCCTGTCGTGAAGGGCTGCATCCGACCCAGGCTGTGTGAAAACGCGCTAAAGACGTCGAAAACTGAGAGTCGCGAGGGTTGCCTGTGGAATCAGTGAGCGGAAGCGCGAATTACCTTAGTCAGCTACATAGACGTTCGTAATGCCGTTTGGGCCGCGTCAGCGGCCCAAACGGCTACTAACTGGCGAGCCAAGTGGCTGGATTTACGCCCTGATCGCCTCAAGCAGTCCTACGATGCCGAAGATGCTCATCATTCGTTTGAGGTTGTAGGCGAGTACATGAAGACTCATTTCGGTACTTACCCGCGGAAGTGTTTTGGTCAGGAAGTGGGTGGCTCCCATCCAATATTTGAGCGTTCCAAAAGGATGCTCAACAGTCTGGCGGCGAACCTTCATCTTCCCCGGGTCATGTTCCAGCCGAACCTGCATCGCGTCGATTACCGCCTCATGTTCCCAGCGCTTCACACGGCGCTCCTTACCCGTCGTACATTGTTTTTGCATTGAGCAGGACTGGCAGCCCGAGAAGTAGTAACAATGCAATAACATGCCGTCTTCCATCGACGAATGCCGCCTGGTTAGTAGCTGCCCCGCTGGGCATCGATACTCGTCCGATGCAGCAAGGTAGATGAAGTCCTGCTTACCAAATCGGCCTTCGGCTTTGCTGCCAGATGTGAGGGGTTTCGGTACGAAGGTAGTGATGCCGGCTTGCTCGCAAGCAAGGATTTCCAGACCTTTGTAATAGCCTCGGTCGGCCACCACCGTTAGCGATTCAGCCTCGATTTCTTCACGCGCTTGGTTCGCCATATTGCTCAGTTGCCCACGATCATTACCAACGTTGGTCACCTCATGGGCAACGATCAGATGGTGTTTGTCGTCGACAGCTGTTTGTACGTTGTAGCCAACCGTTCCGGTGCCTCGGCCGCTCGTGGCCATTGAGCGTGCATCTGGGTCTGTGAGGGAGATCTGCTGGTCTGGACTTTCGTGGAGCTGCGTCTCGATTTCCTTGAGTTTCTGCATCTGCTTTTTCAGTGTTTCTATCTTTTCTTTAAGCCGCTCTGCTTTGGCCTCGGCCACTTCGGGCGTTGCCCGATCCGCCGAATCCATCGCTGCCAGATATCGATCAATGCTCTGCTCGACCTGCTGCATGCGTGCCTTCACCTTGCCCTGAGTGAAGTTGCGGTCGCGATTATTGACGGCTTTGAATTTGCTGCCGTCGATGGCAATGATCGACTGAGAGAAGAGATTGAGGTTGCGGCAAAGCACCACGAACTGGCGGCATACGCTGCGAATGGCTTTGCCGTTGTCTTTGCGAAAGTCGGCAATGGTTTTGAAGTCCGGAGCCAAACGCCCCGTCAGCCACATCAACTCGACGTTACGCTCGGCCTCACGCTCAAGCCGGCGGCTGGACTGAATCCGGTTGAGGTAGCCATAGATATAGATCTTCAGCAAGACCGCTGGGTGGTAGGCCGGACGACCAGTTGTGGCAGGATCGACGCCCTCAAAACCAAGTGCGCCCAGGTCGAGTTCATCGACGAAAACATCGACCACACGCACTGGATTTTCTTCGGCTACGTAATCGTCCAGACACTCTGGCAGCAGTGTCACTTGCGTCCGAGCCTCACCTTCAATAAATCGCTTCATGATCGCCCCCGATACGATCTAGACGATCAGAAGGTTAGACAATCACTGGCGTTTTCACACAGCCTGGACCCAAAGCGGACGGTCATCTTAGTCTGAGTTCAGCTTGAACAGGCCGGCCGTTCACCCAAACCCTCTGCCAATCTAAGTGGCTTATCAACGCCCAGAAGAACAGCGGGTGAAGTGTGGGGTCATGTGACTCTGGTCATGGAACCATGCCGCCAGAGCGGCATCCACCAGCGTGAATCGGTCAAGCACCAGTGCGCGGGACAGGTCCAGGCGGCGCAAGGTCACGAACCGATAGTGGCTAGCGCCATACAGAACCCTGAAGTCTCGGGAAAGACTCCACCTTTCGCGGCCGCTGGCATGCTCAAGCATCTCCAGCGTAATGCCCAGGTGAAAATGAGCCATAATGAATTCCCTTGCGCGCTCGGCCGCTTGATAATCCAGACGCTTGCGCTCGTGAGGTTTACCAGCAACCGCACGCAGTGCCGTTGCCAGATCAAACAATGCGTCCTGTTCCTACAGAGCGTCGAGCGGATGATCCATTGCCTGTACAAAAGGTTCGCTGGCCTGATACAGACGTGGGTCGTTCGAGAGTCCGCCGACAATAAAGGGCAATGGTTCTCCATCTAATACCTGTTGGATCAGGTGTGTAATTGCATCGACGTGACCACCCATTTGCACTCCATTTGACCAGGCGTTTGCATCCGACATGACCACGAGTAGGCATTCACGATGGGGCTGGTCCGGCAGGACCTAACAATTTGCAACCGATCGCGTGCCCCAGACGAAACGCTTCCTCAACACTAACAACAATCGCCGTCTCGCCGTGTTGCGACATCCACTTGTCGGCCACAGCGGCAGAGGCGAAAAAATGCACATGGCAGCAAAAGGAGCGGCGGATGTCGGACGATTCATCTGGCAGCAGCAGCGATACCACTGCTTCCGCAGGCTCAATATGACTGACTTGATTCGGTGTCACGTTGAGCGACACTGGCGCTCCTGTCGCGGGGCAGCGCGAAAGCACGCGCGCCTCCTTGCCGATTATCACGGGGAACATTAGGGTGTCCAATGCACACCAGGTGTAGAGGCGTCGGCCATCGATTTCAAAGGCATGAGACGTCTTGCGCAGCGTTAAGCCATAGCCGACGATGTTCTCCTCCTCGTCGTTCTCGGTGCCGGGTATCTGGTCAAGTGCCGCCGCGACTCTTTCGGTAGACCAACCGAGCGCGGCTCCAAGCGTCTCTCGTGAAACTGGACTTCCCAAGGCAATCTGGCGAAGAAGAGCAACGAAGAGGTCCGCGAAATCATCTGTGCTATTGGCAGAAGAGAGGCTTTCAACAATTTTGGTGATGTACAGCGTGGTTTCCATGGTTCCTGTCCTATTTCATTGCTGTTTATCCGGCGCAGCAGGATCGCTGTGTCACATCCTTGGTGAAGGTTTGCGCGGCGAGCTTCAGGCCCTCGACCATCGTCAGATTGGTGTAACGGCTCGCGTTTGAAATCGGCCGGGCTCGCAATCTATACCATTTCTAGCTCAAATTAACTGCGACTGACGAAGCCCTCGGGCTCACATTAGCTACGAGCGAACTTGCATTTAATTTCAATGGGCTCACGCTTTCTGCAATTAACCAGAGCCACTTTCCAGAGCCAAAAATTAGTCGTCGTGACGGGTACTGACCTTTGGTGTACAGGGGTGATCAGGCTCGGATGCCGCTCTCCTATCCGCGCGAGACATGAAACGCTGATAGCACTCCAGGCCACAGAAGTGCACGACGTACTCGGTACCTTCCGGCGTAAGCGCGGCGTCAAGGGAAATTTCCTTGCAACATTCGCAGCAACTGATAGTGGGGGTGTCGTTTGCGTTCACGATGGGGTTCCTCCATCGTCCAAGAAAACCTAGTAACCCTTCCGCACCTGTGATCGAACCTGTGCGCAGATCGATCTGCGGCTGGTAGTGCAGCAGAAATTCCCAACGCTCCCAAGTCTGCCGCAACTCGGCAGTGGAGACTGCGCAGTGTCTGAGATGGTCACTGCCGCACTCGAAAGGCCCGTAGTGCTGCTCTCAGGAAGAGGATGAAGACAACCGCCAGTGCGAGCGCAGCGAGGCTCCAATGTTCGCTGACGAAGGCCCCGGCCGCAGTCCCCGAAAGCAGCAATGCCAACACCGGCAAATGGCAGGGGCAAGTGAGCGCGGCGAGCACACCCCACGTGTAGGCGCGCCAGCGGGGCATCTTGATTGATTCGGATTGGTTGGTATTACGCATGGGCGTGACCTTCGACGGCGCGATGGGTCAGCCCGGCCAACTCCGTTTTCACTGCGGCTAAAACTGCCAGCCGTGTCGCGATTTGCCCAAGCAAGCGGTCGATACACCCGATCACATCGGTACTATCGTCTGCATCGAGCGCTCGACAGAGCCGCGCCAAATCGTCGAGCCCGATACCGGACTCGAAGGCGGCACGCACGAAGCACAGCCGCGCCAGGGACCGCTCATCGAAAATGCCGTAACCGCTTTCCGTGCGCCGCGCGGGATGCAGCAAGCCGCGCAGCACATAATCGCGGACTATATGGACACTGACGCCCGCGTCCTCGGCCAATCTGGATATGGAGTAGGCATTCATCACCGACACTCCCGATCTTCACCGTAAACTGGGGCGCTCAGATATTTCCTTCCAGCCAGGCGCTCAGGTAGCCAGAGGAGCAACGGTGTAGCCCCCAGAGCCAGTAGCAGCCTGGACACGACGGCAGGCAGCCCCCAGATGCTGATCACCTGCCATGTCTTGCGTAGGCTGTCGCACCTACCGAGATCGTCTGCCATGTTGCTCATGTTTCAACCTCCCTCTCTCATTACCCAGCGCAGCAGGACAACTGTTTGACGTCCTTGTTAAAGGTCTGTGCGGCGAGCTTCAGCCCCTCGACCATCGTCAGGTAGGGGAACAACTGGTCAGCCAGTTCCTGCACGGTCATACGGTTGCGGATGGCGAGCACCGCCGTCTGGATCAGTTCACCCGCTTCGGCAGTCACCGCCTGCACGCCGAGCAATCGGCCGGAACCCGCTTCGGCGACCAATTTGATGAAACCCCGCGTGTCGAAGTTGGCCAACGCGCGCGGCACGTTGTCCAGGGTCAAGGTACGGCTGTCGGTTTCGATCCCGGCGTGGTGCGCTTCGGCTTCGCTGTAGCCGACGGTGGCCACTTGGGGATCGGTGAACACCACGGCTGGCATGGCATCGAGATTGAGCGTCGCCTCGCCGCCGGTCATGTTGATTGCCGCGCGGGTGCCTGCAGCAGCTGCGACGTACACAAACTGCGGTTGGTCGGTGCAGTCGCCGGCCGCATAGATATCCGCTGCGCTGGTACGCATGCCCTGGTCGATCTGGATACCACCGCGCTCGTCCAGCTTCACGCCGGCGCCGTCCAGATTCAGGCCCTGGGTGTTCGGCAAGCGCCCGGTGGCAATGAGCAGTTGGTCGGCACGTAACTCACCATGGTTGGTGGTCAGTACGAACTCCCCGTTGGCGTGGGACACTTGGCTGGCTTGCGTTTGCTCCAGCACTTCGATGCCCTCCATGCGGAAGGCCTCCGTCACCGCCGCGCCGATGGCCGGGTCTTCGCGGAAGAACATCGCACTGCGTGCCAGGATCGTGACCTCGCTACCCAGCCGGGCGAAGGCCTGCGCCAGTTCCACCGCCACTACGGAGGCGCCGATCACGGCGAGCCGCTTAGGGATTGTGTCGCTCGCTAATGCCTGGTCTGAGGTCCAATACGGCGTGTCTTTCAGCCCTGGAATCGGCGGAATGGCCGCGCTTGCGCCGGTGGCGACCAGGCAGCGGTCGAAGGCTACGATGCGCTCGCCACCCTCGACCAGTTCCACGCTGAGCGTGTGGCCGTCCTGGAAACGGGCGGTGCCGCGCAGCACGCTGATGGCCGGCGTGCTCTCCAGGATGCTTTCGTACTTGGCGTGGCGCAGTTCGTCGACACGACCCTGTTGCTGGGCGAGCAACCGCTCGCGCAGGACCGTCGGCGTTGTGGCGGACAATCCAGTATCGAACGGACTTTCGCGGCGCAGATGAGCCACATGCGCGGCGCGAATCATGATCTTGGAGGGCACGCAGCCAACGTTAACGCAGGTGCCGCCGATGATGCCGCGCTCGATCAGGGTGACGCGCGCACCGCCTTCCACCGCCTTGAGCGCGGCCGCCATGGCGGCGCCACCGCTGCCGATGACCGCGACGTGGAGCCTGTCACCCTCTTTCCCGGCGTCAGTGCTACCGCTCAGCCAGCCCCGTGCCTTGTCGAGCAGGCCGGGACGGACTGGTGCCGTGGCGTCTTCGAACGCCGCTCGATACCCCAGAGCCTCGACGGCGGCCTGCATTTGCTCTCGGCTTACGCCCTCGTCGGCCTTCAATTCCGCCTGCCCGCTGGCGTAGGAAACATCCGCCTGATGCACGCCCGGAATCTTCTCCAACGCATCTTTCACATGCTCGACACAGGAGGCGCAGGTCATGCCAATGATTTTTAGTTCGGTCATAACGTTACTCATTAGATCGTCTCTTGTCAGGTTCACTGGTTTGGCGGCGTCGGACAGGAATCCGGCCCGCAACGGCGGTTGGCGGGCGACACCAAATCCCATATCGACACCCCAAACATGAGGGCCAGGCCGATATAGAGCAACCAGCCGCTCCGCCAGCCGTAAGCCCGCATAAAAAATACCGCTGCCAGCACCAAGGTAGGACCGATCAGGCCGAGCACAGTCCGTCGCCATTGCCGATGATTGAGCCAGCCAAGGGCATTAACGAGCAGAGCCAGTCCAGCAAACAGGGGCAGCAGCGTGGTGATGAACAGGCCTTCCCACTGGCTCAAAAAACCCAGACCGATCGCGGCCCCCAGACTAGCAAGGGCGGGAAAGCACATAGCGCAGCCTATTGCAGAAATCAGCACGCCAACGGACCCGGCTTTGTCACCGATCCGAGTGAACAGATTGAGAGGATTTGCCATCGGAACTCCCTCCTATTGCTTGACGCTGGACGGATAGCCGGCGTCCTCGGTCGCCTTGGTCAGCGCCGGGGCAGTGGTCTTGGCGTCGTCGAAGGTGACGATGGCCTCGCGTTTCTCGAAACTCACCTCAGCCTTGGTCACGCCATCGACCTTGGTCAGCGCCTTCTTCACCGTGATCGGGCAGGCGGCGCAGGTCATGCCCGGCACCGCCAGAGTGATGGTCTGCATGGCTGCCCAGACAGGCGTGACAACCAGGGTGGCAAGGGCGATGGATGCGAGCAGTTTTTTCATGGCGAACTCCTGATCAGTAGAACAAGGGAAGGATGTAGGGGAAGCCGAGCGCGACCAGCACCAAGGCCGCTACCAGCCAGAACAACAGCTTGTAGGTGGTGCGTACCTGAGGGATGGCGCAGGCCTCGCCCGGCTTACAAACTTGTAGTGGTCGAAAAATGCGCCGGTAGGCAAAAAACAGCGCGATCAACGCCCCGCCGATAAAGATCGGGCGGTAAGGTTCCAGCACGGTCAGGTTGCCGATCCAGGCCCCGCTGAATCCCAGGGCAATCAGAACCAACGGCCCAAGACAGCAAGCCGAGGCGAGAATCGCTGCAAGCCCTCCAGCGACAAGAGGGGCGCGCCCGTTTGATGGTTCAGACATGCATTTCTCCTTTCGAGCATTTGAGCGATGGGTTAAGGTTAGTCCCGTAGTCAAGTACGGAGTCAAGTACCATGGATAACACTGCGGGAAGCCTGACCATCGGCGCTTTCGCCAAGGCG
The DNA here is from genome assembly GCF_001579805.1 of Pseudomonas azotoformans. NCBI lineage: Bacteria > Pseudomonadati > Pseudomonadota > Gammaproteobacteria > Pseudomonadales > Pseudomonadaceae > Pseudomonas > Pseudomonas azotoformans. Next base: position 52,962 of record NZ_CP014546.1, read on the forward strand.
GCCGGGGTCAACGTGGAAACCATCCGGTTCTATCAACGCAAGGAACTGTTGCCCGAACCAGACAAGCCCTATGGCAGCATTCGCCGCTACGGCGAGGCGGATGTCTCACGGGTGAAATTCGTAAAATCCGCGCAACGGCTAGGCTTTAGCCTCGAAGAAGTGGCCGGGCTATTGAGGCTGGATGACGGCGCTCACTGCGATGAAGCGCGTGTGCTCGCCGAGCAGAAGCTCGTGGATGTGCGTGGGAAACTTGCGGATTTGAAGCGGATCGAGTCAGTTTTGGAGCAACTGGTTCACGACTGTTGTGCGAGCCACGGGACTGTTTCCTGTCCGCTGATTGTTTCACTGCATAGGAACAAAGAGCCGCGCTGACCTACGATCAGCAGTTTCGTAAGGCGCCCCTGTTGGTCGGCTAGGGCTTAAAGAAAACGGCGCTCAATGAGCGCCGCTGAATGGCCGAAGGAGCACTCGCAGAGGCCACAGATGGGTAACTGACATCTACGCTCGTGCCTTATCAGGACAAACTCACACTGAGTCTGGTCGAGCGGAACGTGCAACGGTTGCTCATGTCCTACCTTGCGGGTGAACAGACGGGCTGCTCCCCTTGTTGCTTAATCTTCACCACCAAGGCTGCCTCAGCCTTGTCGTGCATAGAGGCGGCCCGCTCAATCAAACGATCGCTCCCGCCCTCGGCCCATATCGTGGATGACAGCAGAGTCGAACCAACTATCAGCAGTAGTCTTAGGTATTTCATAACAGCCTCCTCTCGGGTTTTATACCCACGAGTCGACTCTATCTCCGTAGTTAAGTACGGAATCAAGGAGGAAATGGAGTTGAAGAGAACCTAGATTATGGCGCTGAGAGAAGATGGTAGGGCTTAAGTGCACTTTCTGTTCCGTTGCCCCCCAACCCCCAGCGAGACGAAGCAGGATCGGAACCGAGCGCTTCTGGCGGGAAGCAGACCTGCGTTGACAGTCCACTTCTGGCGATAGCTGCCTGTTATGAATGATCCCATTAGGACAGAAGCGGTTCTGTCCACAGTCAAAAGCAGATTTTGGTATGGACAAATCAGACTCTGAAAGCCCCTAATAGGTGCGTATCCATGGACATGGTGCATTCAGCGTGAAACCAGGATTGGCGCAAGTTTCACGCATGTCCATGGGTTGACATCTTTCCTTTAGATTGACGAGGCGTTTGCCGATCTCACGGGAATGGCAGACCTCGATGCTCTGGGCCGTCGGATTCGGAATCAGGTGCTGCGCTGTACGGGAATCCCGGTAGGTGTAGGCATAGCCCACACCAAAACATTAGCAAAGCTGGCCAACCACACTGCGAAGCGCCTTCAGGGGCAAACCGGTGGAGTGGTCGACATCTGTTCCCCAGCCAAACGTGACTGGGTACTGCGCAACACCGATGTGGCCGAGGTCTGGGGTGTTGGTCGACGAATGAAGCTGCACCTGGATGGGATGGGTATCAAATCCGCGATGGACCTGGCCAAGGCGGATCCTTCGATGCTGCGCAGCAAGTTCAGCGTAGTGATCGAAAAAACCGCGCGGGAGTTGTCCGGCACGCCATGCCTGGAGCTAGATGAACCTGACCCGCCAAAACAAGAAATCTGCTGCAGCCGGATGTTCGGCAAGCGCCTGACCGAACTGGCGCCGATCAAGGAGGCTGTGGCCACCTACATGATGCGGGCCTCCGAAAAGCTGAGGGCACAGAAATCCCTGTGCAAAAAAGTCCGCGTGTCCATTCGCACAGGGATGTTCAACCCCGACGAGGCGAAGTACGCCAATGGGGTGGTGGTGGATCTGCCGTACCCAACGGACGACGTGCGCCTGCTTACGCGGGCCGCTGTTGAAGCAGTCGGGCAGGTTTTTCGCGCGGGGTTCAACTACAGCAAAGCCGAAGTCATGTTGCTCAACTTATGCCAATCGGGTGAGTACACGGATGATCTGTTTGCGGTCTCGCAGCCAGCCGAGGCGACCAGGGTGATGACTGTTCTTGATGAGATCAATGAGCGTTGGGGAAAGGGCACGCTGCGGTCGGCGAGCGTGCCGGATAACCCTGACTGGGCGATGCGGCGTGATTTGATGAGTCAGAGCTATACAACTCGGCTGGATCAGTTGTGGTCGGTTAGGTGTCATTAGGAGCGTCCGTCCAGTAATGGACAAACCACAAGGCGAAATGACATCATTGAAAACTTTATCGCGATACTTCGCTATTAGCTTGAGCGAGCTAACGGTAATCACAACTCGTACAAAGGACAAGTATGGATATTATCGACTTCGTATTTTTAGCCGTTATTAGTTTACTTATGTCTTGTATAGCAATTTTTTTTCGCGCATATCACAAAGCAAAAGGGAACAATAGAGCGCTGCTAGAAGATACTGCACGGATCGAGAAAGAAAAACAAAAAATAATTTACGAATTTGGCATCGAAAGTGAAAAAAACAAACAGAAACATGCTAGGGAGATCGAGGATCTAAAACAGCAAAATGCCGAAAAGCTTGATCAGCAAAAAAGAGCCCATGACGTAGACATTCAGAAGCGTAAATACAAATACGAATCTAAATGCCGAGAATACTATGCAGCAATGGACGAACTGGATGAATTTCGCGGTTTGAACATTGAAATTATTGAGAAAGAACTAGGCCCGATGATCTCAGCATGTTTCGCCAGTGATCTTGGAATATCAAATAACTTATTTGTAGATGCCAATGAAAAAGCAATAAAAATAATTGGCGACGTCAGGGCGCAGGAAGCCAAGCTCTTTTCACAGCTAAATGGGCTCAAACTAAGTGCAACTAAAGAAATCTTAGATATCATAGAGCAGCTACGAGAAACCACTACTCAATCAAAATACTACCTCGAAGAAATTATCAGCTATGTATTCAGCCCTGAATTCCGCCACACCAAAAGTATACCGGAGAAAATCCAGAGCAAATCTGCCGGACTAAACGAGCGAACTACTCATTTAAACAAGAAGCTTCTTATCGCACTCCGAACAGACTTGGATCAGTTGTAAAAAGATATGGCAGACGGACCCAGCAAATTCAACATCTGCCGCACAAAGCATGAAGACTACGCAGCTCCTCTTGCCCCCTCCTCCTCACCCACCTTATAGTCCGCCCGTCGCCCACATGGCGACCGGGTTTGGCGACCCGTTGTGGAATGCAGAAGCGTTTGCTTGATTGCAGGCGTTTTTGCATGCGCATAGATGTCGTTATGGCAGCTGTGCGTGGGAGACCTTCGGGTCTGCCGGCTTCCACACCGGTTCGCCAACCTGCGTACAGTTGCCACCCAGTCGTTTGGCGACGACAGGCTGGTAAATCTCTCTCTTGTGGAGCTTTACTCATGAACGACTACATCGCACTCACCAGCGAAACTGACGGATCTCCCGCCTTATTCGTCAAGACCTCAGCCCCCTTGAACAACCTGCTCGACGCTGCCAACTATCGCATCCGTGCGGTCACGCAGGTTCTCGAAAACCTTGCAATGCGCAGCGAAATCACTACCGACTCCGTGGTCCTCAGCGACTTCGCGCAGCTGATGTGCATTCCGCTGCGCGATGGCTGCGACTTGCTGAATGTGATCGCTCAACGCCTGGATCTGGAACGGTCGAATTCCGCTGCACGGGAATAACCTATTTCCTGCTGCGCGCCATAAGCCCGTTTGAGAGGGTGTCCTCGTTTCCGCGCGAGGACGCCCATGAAATCATCACGCCCCACACGTACCACTGCAATTCTCAGCCTCTGCTCAGCCATTTTGGCCGCGCTGCTGCTGTATGAGCACCAGCAAATCGTCCTGCTCAGCGAGCGTTTGACGACATCCGCAAACAACGAGTCGATCAACGAACTGCTGGTAAAGGTTCGTGAGATAGATGATCGGCTTGGCCGGATTGACGACAAGAAGCCGGTCTCCGACGAAGACTTTCGTGCCGGCCAGCAAGCCTTGTCGAACCGAATTGATGCAGCGCAGAGGGCTGCGGAGCAAGCCTCGGAAGTGGCGCAAGACATCTCCAGCACGCCCACTGCGGAATGGTTGTCACTGAAAGCCGAAGTGGAGTCGCTCAGTGCACGCGTTCACGACCTGATCCGAGTCCAAACCAAGCAACAATCAAAGCTCAACGATGCGGCCAACAAGGTCAGCTCCGCCCCAGCCAAACAACAAGATCCGCCATTCACCGTCGTGGGTATCGAGTACCGAGGCGGTGAACGCTTTCTCTCTGTCGGCCCACTTGATAGCACTCGATTGAGCCAGCTCTACCTCATCCAACCGGGCGACACCGTGGCGGGCACCTCCTGGCGACTCAAGGCGCTGGAGAACAACTCCGCTCGCTTCGACGTGGCCGGTACACCTCAAGTCGTCACTGTAGAGCGATAAGTCTTTATGCTCGCCTCTCTCTCGTCAGTGAAAAAAACCATCCTGGCGCTCATCTTGGGCACGGCAACGCTCGTAGCTACATGGAGCGCCTTGGCGGCTGCCGATCCAGAATCCGCCACCAACACAAAGCTCAGTGATACCCACATCACTCAGACTGAGTTGGCCCGCGAATGGGGCTTAACCTCCCAAGAATGGAAGCGCTACCAAACGTTGATGAATGGCCCACGGGGCATATATTCGCCTGGCCTGGATCCCTTAACAACCCTGGGCATCGAGGCCAGAACCGCCGACGAGCGCAGGCGCTATGCAGAACTGCAGGTAAAGGCCGAACGCGAACGCGTTGATAAGGAGCTGGCCTATCAGCGCGCCTACGACCAAGCATTCGCCAGCCTCTACCCCAGCGAAAAGATCATTCAAATCACGCCCAACCCGCTGTCCCTCGCCTCACGTCCACCGCCCCAGCTGAAAGCCGCGAGCCGACTGGCGATCTTCGTACAAGACAACTGCACGCCGTGCATCGCGCGCACCAAAGAACTCCAAGCCCAGAAGCTGCCCTTCGACCTCTATTTCGTCGGTAGCCAAGGCGACGACCGAAAAATCCGCCGATGGGCGCTGGCAGCCGGTATTGAGCCGGAGCGTGTACGCGACAAGCAGATCACGCTGAATCACGACGAAGGTCGCTGGCAAAGCACAGGCCTCGGCGGCGAGCTACCGGCCGTAGTGCGAGAGGTAAACGGACAGTGGCAACGTCAGTAGGCTGCACAGTATTGGCAGCGAGCCTTTTGCTCAGCGTAGCCTTTGCGAGCGCTAGGGAGACTCCACCACCGGCCTATCAGTTGATCGCTCTGCCTGCCGGTGTGCCTTCTGAGGTGCTGTATTCCATCGCCTTACAGGAAAGCGGTACCAGGCTTCGTGGGCAACTGGTGCCTTGGCCTTGGACATTGAATGTTGCCGGCAACGGCTACCGCTTCGCCAACCGCAGCGATGCATGCGGTGCATTGCTGCACGCGCTGCGAACTGCCGGTTCCCATCGCGTCGACGTAGGTCTAGGGCAAACCAACCTGGGCGCAAACGGCCATCGCTACAGTTCGCCCTGTGAAGGGCTGGACCCGCACAAAAACCTTGCGGTCACGGCGCGGATCCTGGCGGAGCACAAATCCAAAGGTGGCGACTGGATCACCGCCGCCGGCCGCTACCACCGCCCGGCCGGGGGCGAGCCCGCAGTCCGTTATCGCCGAGCATTTACCAAACATCTCAACCGTGTCATCGGCACAACCCCAATGGTGAATAACCCATGAACCGACTTTTCAATGCCGTGCTATTGCTGTGTTTGTCCGCGCCTCTCGTGACGAATGCCAGTCCGTTGATTGTGGTTGAAGACCGTGGCGGGGTGTCCGCCCTGCCCTACTACGAAGGCTTGATGCCGGAGCCTACCGAGCAATCGCCATCGCTGGCTGACATTGGCGTACGTGGCCAGGGCGCGTTTCCAGTGACCTCCGAACATCTGACACCCGGCGAAGTGCAAGGTCGTGTTATCAACGCCCCGGGCCTACAGCCGTTGTTCGTCATTGGTGATGACGACGTGTCCAGAGCCTGGCTATCGCAGCGCCGAGAACAATTACAGCAACTACACGCCCTCGGCCTGGTGGTCAACGTGGCCAACGCCGTGCGTTTTGCCGAAGTGCAACGCTGGGCGGCAGGCCTTCAGGTGGTGCCCGCGCCCTCTGATGATCTCGCGCACCGCCTTGGGATCAGGCACTACCCGCTGCTGATCACTGCCACATCGATTCAGCAGTAAGCGAGCCATGGCCACCTCCTATGCTATCGAGGCGCTGCTGCGACCGGCCGTTGAGCTGTACACCGTGGTGGTGTGCGCCACAGCTGCCCTTCTGTGTGTTTTTGCGCCCTGGGCGTTTGCGCTGACGCCGCTGTTCGGGGCGGTCGCAGCAACAGGGTTTCTATGCCTAGGTTTTATTCGGCTGAGGCAGGCGCTAGTGGTCCTGCGCTACCGCCGCAATATCCGGCGTCTGCCCCGCTACACCATGACCAGCACGGATATTCCGGTCAGCAACGAACGCCTGTTCATCGGCAAGGGTTTCCGGTGGACGCAGAAACACACGCAGCGCCTGATGGACACGTACCTGCCCAAATACGCCGAATACGTCGAACCGACCTCCGTGTACAAACTCGCCCGGCGAGTAGAGGAACGGCTGGAGTACGCCCCGTTCCCCATCAAGCTACTGACGAAAGCCACGTCGTGGGACGTCGCACTCAACCCCGCCCGCCCACTTCCGCCGGTCGGTGGCCTGCCGCGCCTTCACGGAATAGAACCACACGAAGGCGACGTCAGCTTGCCGTTGGGTGAGCGGGTTGGCCATTCCCTGGTACTGGGAACTACACGGGTGGGCAAGACGCGGCTGGCCGAGCTGTTTATCACCCAGGATATTCGGCGTATGCACAAACGCGCGAATTCAGACGCGGGCCTGGACCGAGAGGTGGTGATTGTCTTCGACCCCAAAGGCGATGCCGACCTGCTGAAACGCATGTACATCGAGTGCAAACGCGCCGGACGCCTGGACGAGTTCTACGTTTTCCACCTGGGCTGGCCCGACCACTCCGCACGCTACAACGCTGTGGGGCGCTTCGGCAGGATCTCGGAGGTGGCAACACGGATTGCTGGCCAACTCTCGGGGGAAGGCAACTCCGCCGCTTTCCGCGAGTTCGCCTGGCGCTTCGTCAACATCATCGCCCGCGCCCTGGTTGCCCTCGGCCGTCGACCGGATTACGAGCAGATCCTCAGGCATGTGATCAACATTGACGCGCTGTTCGAGGAATACGCCAAAAGCTACTTCGCCGAGCACGACCCCAAAGCCTGGCAGACCATTGTTGAAATCGAAGGCAAGATCGATCGCAAGAACCTCAGTTTCGCCATGAAGGACCGCCCGCTGCGCGTGGTTGCGCTCGACATGTACCTCACGCAAAAACGTATTTCTGATCCCGTTATGGATGGCCTTCGATCAGCTGTTCGGTACGACAAAACCTACTTCGACAAGATCGTCGCCAGCCTCCTACCGCTGCTGGAGAAATTGACCACCGGCCGGATCGCGGAACTGCTATCGCCTGACTACATGGACCTTGAGGACCCACGACCAGTCTTCGACTGGATGCAGGTTATCCGCAAACGCGCGGTGGTGTATGTCGGCCTCGATGCGCTTTCCGATACGGAGGTTGCCGCGGCTGTGGGTAACTCTATGTTCAGCGACCTGGTGTCGGTGGCGGGCCACATTTACAAATTCGGCATTGATGATGGCTTGCCAGGGGCCGTCGGCGGCAAGGTAGCGATCAACGTGCACGCCGACGAGTTCAACGAGCTGATGGGCGAAGAGTTCATCCCGATGATCAACAAGGGCGGCGGCGCCGGCATGCAGGTCACTGCTTACACCCAGACCATGAGCGACATCGAGGCGAAGATCGGTAGCCGTGCGAAGGCTGGCCAGGTCATTGGTAACTTCAACAACCTGTTCATGCTGCGCGTGCGCGAGACCGCCACTGCTGAGTTGCTGACCAATCAGTTGCCGAAGGTACAGGTGTTTACCAGCACACCGGCCAGCAGCGCCAATGATTCAATCAATGGCAAGGCGGCGTTCACCTCCAACACACAGGACCAGATTCAAAGCGTCAGCGTGCCGATGCTTGAGCCTGCGCATGTGGTTGGGCTGCCGAAGGGGCAGTGCTTTGCTCTGATTGAAGGGGGAAATCTGTGGAAGATTCGTATGCCGTTGCCGGCGAATGATCCTGATGAGGTTATGCCCAAGGATCTTCAGGCGATCTCTGAAGGGATGCGTAAAGGGGCTGATAGCGGTAGCGACTGGTGGAAGGCGCCGGGATACCAGGCTTTGAGTGAAGCGCTGCCAGATGATCTGCTGGACGATTTTCGGCAGGTGGCCGTCGGGGAAACAAATAGCTAAGCAGGGACGAAACAATGGCCAATATCGCGCAGAGAGCTGAGCAACAGCAGGAAGGTGAGAAGACCATTCTGGGGGCGCTGTTTGCAATGCCCTTCCAGTTCATCGGCGTGATGTTCGGATCTCTGCTAGGGGCGATCATCATTGAGTGGTTCTGCATGTATGTGTTCTGGCCGGATGAGGGCTGGAAGCATGCGCAGCGGATGTTTGAGTACGAGTTGGGGTGGTTGTCCCAGGACTTGATGCAAAGCGTGATGATCAAAGAACCTGGACGTACTGCAGTGTGGCTGACGCAAACTGTCTACGAATGGCTGGTGGTGAAGGCGGGCTTGCAGGAGAGCGTGCATGAGCTTATTGAGTATGCTCACACACCGACTCAGTACCAGGTTGGCAAATTTGATCTGCGATATGAAATGAACCGGGCGATGATGAGCGTTCAGGATTACGCATTAGCTGCACTGTACACCGCCCTGACGTTTTGTGTGCGGGTGGTAATTCTGACTCTAACGACTCCGCTGTTTGTGCTAGCGGCGTTTACGGGGTTGATAGACGGGCTGGTACAACGTGACTTGAGGAAGTTCGGGCACGGTACAGAGTCGAGTTATTTATATCACAAAGCCCGTGAAGCCATTATTCCGTTAGCAATTACACCCTGGGCCGTGTACTTGGTTATTCCAGTCAGCCTGAACCCGCTAATAATTATGCTGCCATCTTCAGTTGCATTAGGCGTCGCAATTAGAGTTACCATATCTGCATTTAAGAAATACATCTAATTACGGCTCACTCCCCCCAAAACACCACGAAAAAAGTTAAATATTACCATCAACCGTCAACCCCTTAGCTTCTCCTGTTCGTGCCAATGGAGATATAAGTGCGTCTGCTAAAAAACGTACTACAGGTATTGCAACACCGTCTCCAACAACCTTTGCCGCATGAGTCTTGGCAGAAGGAAGTAAATAAGAATCCGGTAACCCCATCAATCGAGCAGTCTCCCTAGCAGTCATATGTCTGGTTTTAATTGATTTCCCTTCAATAAAAATCAACATTTGCCGAGACGACCCACCATCAGATGCTCTCAAACACCCCGCGATACCGTCCAATCTTATCTCGGTGAAAGATTTCATTCGGCCATCGAAAGGACGCATACGCCGAAATAGTGTTCCGACCGTAAGAGAGCCTGCGCCGGCAACACTTTCTATTTTACTTTTATTTATGGGTGACATTGCGCCAATTAGTTTCTGAGTCTGCTCATGGGTGTGCCACGTAGGACCCTCGCCATCTAGAATATCAAAGATTGTCAACCTCATTGTTGGAGGAGTCGGAAGGCGCCACCATATGTAGTGTTTGCGCACCTCGGGAGAAAGCTTTGCTACCGCCCCAACTAAATCATCAGGATGCCAAATTTTAATCGGTCGACTTAATTGTAAATCATCAGAAACTTGTACATCACTGCGAATTGCAACTATAAAAATCCTGGGGCGACTTTGTGGGAGAAAATGAACAGCGTCAATTACAACAACTCCAAATCGATATCCGCTGCCCACAAAGCTTTCAGCAACAGTGCCAAAATCTTGTCCATTGCGGGATCTTAATAGCCCTCTGACATTCTCTAAAACAACAATTTTGGGATGAGAACCTGCAACAAACTTTTTGTGAATAATTTCCCACCAAGCAGTAAAAACTGAAGATGCTGCACCCAGCAATCCCTCCCCCAACCCCGCAGAGCTAAAGTTTTGGCAGGGAGTACTAGCCCAAGCTAGATCTAAGTTATCAGGCACAGCATTAGGCGAAACCTGCCGAACATCGCCGTATATTAGATCATCGCCACCCCAGTTATCCGAGTAACACTTGACTTTTATACGATCAAAATCATTAGCAAGCACACACTTCCAATCACTACCGAGTCCAGCTCTAGCCATACCCCCGCCTGCGAAAAACTCTGCCCAATATAGGCATGAATCTTGGGAAGAAAAGGTTAAGTCAGTCAAAGATGGTACCTCAGTAAATTTTCGTGCCGGATTCTATCACAAATTTTGCTAAATCCACTGATGGCTGAATTAAATTTTCCACCTCCCATGCAAACATCAAACTCTCTCTTATTCTTGCAAACTCATTAAAATTGTTGGATTCATATAATTCCAAAAGCTCTGGCGTTACAAAGTGGGCATCGGCTTCAATATCAGACATCCTACCAATTGAAAACTTTTGGTCAGACTTATCCCCAAGCAAAAAATAGAACCCAGGCCGACGCTCAAATTTAATAAACTCCTTAGGCCGAACGGGGACTAATCGCTTATCCCTTCCCTTATATAACTCAAAATTTGAAGCATCTAGCTTGGCAGCCAATGCGAGTACCCATGTCTTAATTCTGCCAGCATTTAAGTTAACTTTAATACCCTCCAAAGCCAACAAAGCCGGTGCTTGATTTAAGGACCATGAGAGGCTCCCCTCTTTTAGATAATCATACAGGTCTGTCAGCGCCCGCTGAGAGTTTCGAGCAGTAGTGCCAAAAGCATTTGTATATGCCGAAATATAAAACCAACTAACTAGCAACTGAGGCGAGCACTTCGGATCATCAAGAAAAGAGCGCGCAATTCCAAGCATTTGAAGGCGATAAGGAAAAGATGCAGGGGAATCAATATTTAAGTATTTACTGGAAAACTCAGCCAACCGCTCAATAGCTTCAAAAATCTCAGAGATAGAGCGATCATTAATATTTTTTGCTAACTTATCAGTTTCTTTTGAATAAATTTCGTAGCCCAGCTTTAACTTCAAGAGCATCAATACAAACTCAGTATCGATCTCCTTCCACTTAGAGGACTCTTCAAAATATTTTTCACTATAAAGTTCAAGACTGCCCAGCAAATCAAACTTATCCGTATAGCTTAAAGCATTTAGCATATGAGCTTCAGACATCACGGTACCGCGACTATTAATTCTCTCAAAACTTTTTGTCACTAGTGCCTGATCATCTGACTCTAAAGGAATAACAGGAATCTTATAGTCTTTGAAAGCACTTACGACCGCATCGCATCGATCTAAAAGAGTTTCCATGTGCGCAGGTATCAGGCGCTGAAACCGTAACAACTCTTTGCTCTTGAAAACTAAATCCAAAGGCATGTACAAATAGTTCTTTCTCACCAACTCATCCGCAGTTAGCTCATCACGAAATAAAAACATATTTTCAACATTATCGGCAGACAAATCACAATACATCAAAAAGTCAGAAACTTTATTTTCACTAGAATATTTTGTGCTTATTTTATCAACAGGATGTAGAAGCATGCAATAAAGAGTCGAAAGACGTTGCAAGCCATCCATCAAATAAATATTTGAAGTTGACGAAGGAGCTACCTCAACAAGAAACGGCCCAATATGATCATAGGTGTTTATATTATCAAGCCTAGTATTCCAAACTAAAAGTGCACCAATAGGAAGCCCCTCATAAATACTGCAAAGTAGCTCTCGCTGCTGCTGCCTCTTCCAAACTAAGTTTCGTTGAAATCGGGGAACCTTAAGAATCCCCTCATAAATATCTTTTAATAAAGCGGACAAGAAGGAAACTCGCGGCTCCATTGTAAATTTAAAACTCATACAGGCCTCCCTAACAGGCTAGCAAGGTGATGTAACTTTGAACCAAATTCCCCAAGGGTAGATTTTTCTTGGTAAATCTGATGAATCCCCTCATGCAGATCGACGCGAGAAAATGTCCTAGATGCGAAGCGCCCCCCAAAACCCTGCAACCCAGCAAGAACTTCCTCTGGTAAGTCTTTATATAGACTAGACCTTTTTTCAGTATCTGAAAGTCCTTCCTTCATATTAAAGTGAGATATTTGACTCTCACTTAGCGAATAAACCATCTTTGCATTATCATTAAGACGCCCATCATGAGCCAACAAATAGACATCACGATCAATGTAATTCTCAATTGCTCGCCTACTGAGGCAATGATAAACCAACGAATACTTTTCGCACACATCTATCAGCGCCTGAGTTGCCTTCTTAATCTCACCAGGCTCGGTTGCATCACTATCAAAAAGAGTCCAACTTAAAATTCTAAACGGATTATCCTCTGCCTTTAACTCCAAAACCTTCTTTAGTTCGCCATTCCCCCCGCCAAGAACCTCAAGATGTCCCCTACCGATCAACACATCTATACTGTCTCGCTGTTTCGCAGGGAGCAAGGTTTTTAAAAAAAACAGATCATTCCTTGAGTTCTCAAGCGCAAGCTTAATACTTTGATCAATTAAATATAAAGCATCTTCGATCGTTACAATCACTTCACCTTTCCAGACACTACTTCGAACCTCATCAACCTTAATAATAAGACCAGCGGGATACATCTTATTTAAATTAAACCTTGCACCAAGCTGAACTGAGTGTTTCACAATAGCGGCCCATCTCTCCTTAAAAGGCCTAGACAAAGTAGCAATCCAGTCTTCTGCAGCTCTTACATCGTCAAACTCTAAGAAGATTCTGCCATCCTCGTACCTACGAATAAAAAGTGACAAAGCGATTTCATTATCTTCCTTCAGCAAAGCAGATGAGAACTTAAAGAACACGTCACTCTCCCTGACCGTCTCGAACGCCCATTAAATTTTTAGCCTGCTCATAAATCTCTTGAAAGACCTCATCTGGAAAATTCTTTAGAATATAACCGTCCTGATCAAACTCAACCTCATTTAGAGCACTACCTTCATCTGTTACGCCTTTAGAAACCCAATAGGTACAGAGATCATTCAAATCAAGCTCGCCTGCTGCAAGTGCGGTTTGAATAGCCAACAACAATCCTTCCGAGTGAGTCTCAATTATAAAGCTTGCTTGTTTATTTAACTTAATACACTTAACCAAAAAATTTGCCAACACAACAACCGCACGGGGATGAAGGTGCAACTCTGGTTGTTCTAGCATAATCACGGGATTAGGCCCTAGCTCCCCGCAGGCAGCTTGCGCGCACAGAGTTACAACGGGGAGAGCTTGAGCAATGCCCTCACCAGAATCTAAAATCGGGATCCTAATTGAAGAGTTGCTAGGTGTATCTGTCACAGAAACTGTTTCGAGCCTGCACACTACTTGATTATTACTCGAGCTTTGCGAAAGCAGATTCATATCAATGGCCCGACCACACGTTTCAACCAGCCAAGTATTTATGTACTCAAATGAAAGACTCTTCTCTCTAGACAACTTCCAAATCGTTTCAGCCGTCCCCGAACCATCAAAGTTAATTCCTGCCACAACACTAGAGTTCACAGCAAACTCTCTAGGAGGCTGCACTCTCACTGAGTTCAACCAGAACACGGAGCGAGAAAAACCCTTAAGCTTTTCATTTATAGTTTGATGAATAACCTGTTCTTCATTGTCTGAGCGTAACATTGTAAAATTGCGCAAATTGGCCTCAACCGCCGGTTCTCCTTTTAATTGATACCGTAACTCCGGCGCATCAGTCTCATCACTAATTTGATATTCAGAAAGAGCGAGATGGCCTGCTCTCTTCTCGATAAAAGCTAATGCAGATATAACTTCCTCATCTTCGCCTTGTTGCGTGAGTTCAAAACACATTGATTCGCCGTCGTCCCACTCAACACCAAAAGACATTTTGTTACCTGCGGCATGTGCAAGATTTTTAAAAGCCGCTCCTCTCATACACGGAGATGTATAATCAAGATGACTTTTCATCAAAGTTTTTCGTTTCCCTTCTGAAAAACTTGCCGCCAGCATAGGCATCAATCTAATAGCAGCACTTTTACCTGAATTATTATAACCAAATAGAATAGTTAGGGGCTTAACATTCATCTTCTGCAATGCTTTAAATGCTTTATATCCAGCAAAGCAAACCGCACTAACTCTTGCGCCATCCATATGCCTCTCCCAACCCATACGACAAATCATAAAATAATACTAGATCCTAAAACTTAATCAAGCTTTACTTTTGCATCGAAACACCAGCCGACCTCCACTCCAACAGCCACCCACCGATGATTACCAATAGTTCATGAGCTACGAACATACAATGACACGATCCAAAATAATCATACTAACTCGTCATCGACTACAAACTTCTTTCTAGAAATCTCTCGCAGTTTTTTTGAATGATTACAACTAAACTTAACCCACTTTCAACTATGAGAAATCAATGCCACGTAGAAGCCGCTGCTTAAAAAGCAGCTAAGCATATTGCCTACAAAAAAATCATCAGCCCTCAAATATTATTTTCTTGCGGCAAGCTGGAAGTGGCTTTTGGCAAACTAGGTCAACAGAACCAAGAGAGCCAAGCCGTGCCCCAAAACACTGACAACATTGCGTTGACTTATAGAATTTTAGTAGGCGGAGTTTTAACAGTTTCTTTGTATTGCGCACCTATCAGCTGTGCAAATGCCGACGTCGCATACGAACGAGCGAACTTATACTCAATACTCCGCCAGCTAAATGCTCTGGAAGACACCGCCCACCGCAGCCCTCACCTTGCGGACGAAACCGGCAAGCGCTACTTCTTCGACTACCAGCGTCTAACAGACGACATCGCCCGCATTCGCCACGGTCTGAAAGATTACCTATCCCCCAGCCGAGCCCAGCCTAGGGGCCCCGTCGAGCTTTCCGGCAACTACACAACCGAAGGCCGCCAGCCATGAGCATGTCCGGCCCCCAAGCCTCCGCCTTCCAAACATCAGGCGGCTTCCCTCCCAGCGCCAGCTACCTGTTGTTCGTAGGCTTCGCCATAGCCATCACCTTCCTCTGGGCAGCCTGGGCAACCTGGAGCTGCTACCGAGGCTGGGCCACCGGGAACCTGGAACAAGCCATCGCGGCACCGTCGGTTGTCCGGGTCCTTCTGCTCAGCGTGATCCTCACCTTTTTCATCCTCAGTTGACCCAGTCGGAGTCTCAACATGTCTTGCCTTACCAAAACCCTCTACACCGTGACTGGCGCAACGTTGCTGCCCTCGTTCGCATCCGCTGCTCTGCCGGCTGCACAGCCCCCCTCACGTGGCGAGGGCACCAACCTGATCCAAACCATGCAGAACTATGGCTTCGACGCCTTCATGCTGATCGGCCTGGTCATCTTGGGCGTGATGTTCCTCGGTGTGGCCTGGCATGCCTTCGGCGTTTATCACGAGATCCAGGACGGCAAGAAGAAATGGCGCGACCTTGGCGCCACCGCCACGGTGGGGGTGGGAGTTCTCGGCGTTGGGATCTTCCTCGTCACGAAAGCCACCGGCATTTTGTAACGAGGGTCCGCCATGCCAGATGTTCTTGAAGACGGCACGTTGAGTTTCTTGCCCACCCGTTTGAATGACCAGCCGGCGGTAATCGGTGGCCTTACCGTCGACGAGATGTGGGGCACGGTGCTGTTCAGTGGCGCCGTCGGGATGGTGCTGGGGATTGCTTTCGCGATTCTGACCCATGTTTGGGCGCTGATCATCGTCGGCGCATTGGCGGGAGGTGTACTGGGTTTGACCGTTGCCAGCCGCCTGTTAAGGCGATGGAAACGCGGGAGGCCGGACACATGGCTGTATCGCCAGATGCAACTGACGCTCGCCCAACACTTTCCCACCTGGAACAACGCACGCCTGATCACTCGCAGTGGTGCCTGGACCTGCCGTCGCACGGAGGGCTCATGACCTACCGCAAAAAAGTGGATGCGCAACACGCCCACATCAGCAGCCTGCGTCTGATCATTGGTCTGCTGGTGATTCTGGGGCTCTATATGGCTTACGGCTGGCAAAGCGCCCCGCGCGATCTAACCATCCACGTTCCGCCATACCTTAGATCCGGCAGCACCCGCCATTGGTGGGACGTTCCGACGGAGTCCGTGTATGCCTTCGGTTTTTATATTTTCCAGCAGATCAACCGCTGGCCGAATGACGGTGAAGTCGACTACGAGGACAACATCACCCGTCTAGGCAGCTATCTCACACCGACCTGCAAGGCGTACCTGCAGAAAGACTTCGAGCTTCGCCGTAACAGCGGCGAGCTGCGCAGGCGCGAGCGCGGTGTCTCTGAGATCCCTGGGCGCGGGCTGAACGATACGTCGGTACAACGCATCGAGACGCTCAGCATCAACGACTGGACTGTGAACCTAGACATCATCGCGGACGAGCACTACGGCGGTGAAATTGTGAAGCGCGCCTTTGCCCGCTATCCCCTGCACATCATTCGCTCCGACATCGATCCCGAAACCAACCCCTTCGGCCTCGCCTGGGACTGCTACAGCGGTAGCCCCCAACGGATCGAGGTCTCTGCTGAACTGCCAAAATCCGGAGGCAAGCCATGATGCGCCGCCTGCTCGTTGCTGGGTTACTCACACTCGGCCAGTGCGCTATCGCCAATGCCGTGGAAATCATGCGCTGGGAGCGTATTCCGCTGGCGTTGCCATTGATCGTCGGGCAAGAGCGCATTGTCTTTGTCGATCAAAATATTCGAGTCGGTATACCCCGCAACCTGGTCGACAAGCTGCGCGTTCAAAGCACAGGCGGTGCGCTGTACCTGCTGGCTCAGGAGCCGATTGAACCCACTCGCCTGCAACTGCAAAACGTGGTCAGCGGCGAGATCATGCTGGTGGACATCATCGCGACAGCCGGAACTGCAAACCAGCAAGCCCCTGAGCCGGTGAAGATCGTTGCCGGCGAAAGCCCTGCCACACGATATGGGCAAGCCAGCGCCAAAGCTTCGAGCAACCGCCCTACCCCGCCGTCCGATCACTCTGCCGAGGAGGTCTCACAGATGCCTCATCGTGAAACACCTCTGCCCGTCGTGATGACGCGGTATGCCGCCCAGATGCTGTATGCGCCTCTACGCACGGTTGAACCCTTGGAGGGCATCGCCCAGGTCAAGCTCAATCGGGGAATGAACCTCAGCACCCTGCTCCCGACCTTGCCAGTGGAAGCGTCTGCCTTAGGTGCGTGGCGATTGGATGAGTACAGGGTGACGGCAGTGAAGCTGCGCAACTCCAGCGCCCAACACCTGGCTCTTGATCCAAGGGACCTCATGGGAGATTTCGTCACTGCGACATTCCAGCACCCCTACCTCGGGGCCCACGGTGATGCCAGCGACACAACGACGGTGTATCTGGTAACCCGTGGCCATGGCCTGGCCGAATCAATCCTGCCGGTGGCCATCGGGCAGATCGATCCGAAAGGAGGGCGCCGTGAAGAATAATCCGCTGCTCAAATTCCTGGTTATTCCGTTCGCGATCCTGGCGATTTTCATCGTGGCCAAGTTGTTCAGTGGCGGCAGTGCACAGCCGGACGCTCAAGAAACTGAGGCCCTAATGCTCAGTGCTGACGAGGCGAAAAAACTGGGTGTGGACGGTGATACTCCCGCCGACACCCTGCGGACCATCGTTTCGGAGAGCCGGCAGCTCAAAACACAAGTCTCCAACGCATTGAAAAGCAACGACGAGCTGAAGCAGCAGAATCTGGATTTAACTCAACGCCTTCAGAACATCGACCAAAACGTCGACAGCAAACTGAAAAGCGCCCAGGACACGCTGAAAGAACAATCGCAGCAGCAAAGCCAATCACTCCTGGACAACTTGCAACAACAGCTCAACACCTTGAGCAACAAAACCGAGGCGATGAACTCGACAGTGGCTGACTTGCCCATCGGGTTTGGCTTGCAGCCAGGTGATGGCGAGGGTTTCAAAAAAGCCCCCAGCACCGACATCATTTGGATCGAAGCGCAGGACGCCAGGCCGGTAGACGTCAACGGCAAACCGATTGCGGCGGGTTCGACTCAAGCAGCCAATGGCTTCAGCTTTCCTACATCGTTTGGTGAAGCCTTGGGCCATGGCCAGAACACGCTGAATGCCAGCGCCCAAGCGGTGGCGAGTGAAGTCTCCCCGCAGGAAGCGCGCAAACAGGTGCGCAAGGTTTACACCCTGCCCCAGAACTCAACGTTGATGGGGTCGGTAGCGATGTCCGCGCTGATCGGCCGAGTGCCTATCGACGGCACCGTCAACGACCCCTACCCGTTCAAGGTCCTGATCGGCCCGGACAACCTCGCCGCCAACGGAATCGACTTACCCGACGTCGCCGGCGCCGTCGCCAGCGGAACGGCGGCAGGCGACTGGACACTGTCCTGCGTGCGCGGGCAGATCAAAAGCCTGACGTTTGTCTTCAACGACGGCACCGTCCGCACGCTCCCCGCACCGCCCGAGGAAGCAGCGGGCAGCAGCAACCAGGCTTCGAACCAGGGTGGCCTGGGCTGGATCAGCGACGCCTACGGCATTCCCTGCATCAGTGGCGAACGCAAGAGCAACGCCTCGCAGTACATCGGCTCCCAGGTGCTGATCACCGCTGCCGGCGCCGGTGCCGCTTCGCTGATCAAGCCGGACGGCAACGTCAGTTCCTTCGTGAACACCCAGTCCGGGGCGGTGGGCACCGTGGGGCTTTCCGGCAGTGAAGCCATGGGCAAGATCATTGGCCAAGGCGTCAATGACATCTCCAGCTGGGTCAACAAGCTCTACGGACAAGCCTTTGCGGCCGTGTACGTGCAGCCCGGCGCGAAAGTCGCCGTGCACCTGGACCAGCAGTTGGCCATCGATTACGAACTCAAGGGCCGCAAGGTCGACTATCGCTCAGGAGCCCGTCATGTCTCGACTGCGCTTGATTAACTACGGTGTATGGCTGGCCGTTACGCTGCTGTCCACGGGTTGCGCCACGAGCAAAGAGGAACTGCTGCCTCATGGCGACAACACGATGATGGATGTGTGGGAGCAAGGGGCCATTGGTTCAAGTAACAGCGCCAGCAGCCGTCAGTTGCTCGACGCGCGCCTGGGTCTACGAAGGTCGTTGGAGGATGGGCGGGCCGAGAATATTGCGTACACCCGCACGGTTCAAAACGAGATCTACAGCCAGTTTAAGCGCCTGCCTAACCCGGACCTGGTGATGTACGTATTCCCCCATTTGGCGGGCTCAGACCCGGCGCCTATTCCGGGATACAGCACAGTCTTCCCGCTGTATCAGCGCGTGCAGTACGCCATGCCGGGTGAGCGGACGGAGGATTACTGATGGACCTCTTTGAGCGTTTCAACAAGCGAAAGACAGCTGATTTTGAAGCCCCGGATAACACCGATTCAGCAACACAGCGCTACTTGAGCCGGTTGGCAGCGCTGGGCATCCCCTCTCCAGAAGACTGGCGAAACCCGAAGAAAAAACCTGCAACCACGGCTGATGTTCGTCGCCTGTACAACGTCAATCCATCCTTCGTAGACCTGCTGCCCTGGATCGATTACCTGCCTGACGAGCAAGCCATGTTGTTGGAGGACGGTGTATCCCGCGCAGCCTTTTTTGAGCTGACGCCGATCGGCACCGAAGGCCGAGACCCCGAGTGGCTGCGCAAAGCGCGTGATGCCCTGGAGAACGCTCTGCAGGATTCCTTCGACGAGCTGGAAACATCGCCATGGGTAGTTCAGTTGTACGCCCAGGACGAAACCAACTGGGACGACTACCTGCAACGACTGCACGACTACATTCAGCCTCGCGCACGGGGCACCACGTTTACCGAGCATTACCTGGCGCTCATGAAGCAGCACCTGGAAGCCATCTCTAAACCGGGCGGCCTGTTCGAAGACACCAAAGTCAGCCAGTTGCCCTGGAGAGGTCAGCAGCGTCGTGTTCGGCTCGTAGTCTATCGACGGACCCGCGGCGTGGAAGCCGATGTGCGCGGCCAGGCCCCTGGCCCCTACCTGAAAATCATCTGTGACCGCTTGGTGGGAGGCCTGGAAAACGCCGGCATAAAAACTCACCGCATGGATGGCCATGCCATCCGGCACTGGTTGATTCACTGGTTCAATCCCCGACCGGATCACCTCGGCCCCACAGATGCTGACATACGCCGTTTCTACGAACTGGTGAGCAAGCCTGTGCCGGATGCGGGACCAGACGAATTGCCGCTCGCCAGCGGCACCGATTTCTCACAGAACCTTTGCTACCGCGAACCACTGTCAGACATGGAAAAAGGCCTGTGGTACTTCGACGGCCTCCCCCACCGTGTGGTGATGCTTGATCGACTGCGCGGCGCACCGAAGACAGGCCACCTGACCGGTGAAACCCGCAAGGGTGGCGATGCGCTCAACGCGCTGTTCGACAAAATGCCGGAGGACACCATCCTCTGCATCACGCTCGTGATTACGCCCCAGGACATTCTTGAGGGGCATCTGGAGCAGCTTGCACGTAAGGCCATCGGCGATACGCAGGCATCGGTACTGACGCGCGAAGATGTAGGTACAGCGCGGAAAATGCTAGGGCGCCATCACAAGCTATACAAGGGCAGCGTGGCGTTTTTCCTACGCGGAAAGGACCAGGTGCAATTGCAGGAGCGCAGCCTGCAACTCAGCACCGCGCTGTTGGGTGCCGGCATGGAACCCGTCGAGCCGCAGGACGAGGTCGCCCCACTGAACTCCTACGTCAGATGGCTACCCGGCAACTTCGACCCGAACGAACGCAAAGCCCTGGAATGGTACGTACAGCTGATGTTCGCCCAGCACATTGCGAACCTGGCGCCCGTCTGGGGCAGATCTACCGGGACCGGACACCCGGGAATTACCCTGTTCAACCGTGGCGGGGCTCCAATTACATTCGACCCACTCAACAAACTCGACCGCCAGATGAACGCACACCTGTTCATGTTCGGCCCGACCGGTGCCGGCAAGTCGGCCAGCGCGACCGGCATGCTGAATCAGTTGGTCGCGATCTACCGCCCGCGCCTGTTCATTGTTGAGGCGGGTAACAGCTTTGGGTTGTTCGGTGATTTTGCGAAGAAGCTGGGTTTGACGGTGAACCGTGTCCGGCTATCGCCTGGGTCAGGTGTAAGCCTGGCGCCGTTCGCCGACGCGGTGAAGCTTGTCGTGCCGAGCCGAAACGTGAAGGTTCTAACGGCTGACGACATTGAAGCCTCGGACGAGCACCTGGTCAGCCAGACAGAGGACGATCAACGAGACATTCTGGGCGAGATGGAAATTGCCGCCCGGTTGATGATCACCGGCGGCGAAGATCGGGAAGATGCGCGACTGACCCGCGCGGATCGTAGCGCCATTCGCCAGTGCATTCTCAATGCGGCGCAGAAGTGTGTGGCCGCACAGCGAATCGTCTTGCCAGAAGACATTCGTGACGCCCTCCGAGATACCGCATTGGAGCCTGGCATCCCGTCGGCTCGTAGCGCGCGTTTTTTGGAGATGGCTGAGGCCATGTCCATGTTCTGTATGGGCAACGAGGCAGACATGTTCAACCGGCCCGGTACACCGTGGCCGGAGGCGGACATCACCATCGTCGACCTGGCTACGTACGCGCGCGAAGGCTACAGCGCACAGATGGCCATCTCGTATATCTCACTGCTGAACACCGTGAATAACATTGCAGAGCGCGACCAGTTCAAGGGCCGACCGTTGGTGTTTTTCACTGACGAAGGGCATATCCAACTGAAGGTTCCGCTGCTGTGTTCCTACTCCGTCAAGATCACGAAGATGTGGCGCAAGCTTGGGGCCTGGTATTGGATGGCCACGCAAAACGTGGACGACGTGCCGCCTGAGGCATCAGCCTTGCTCAATATGATTGAGTGGTGGATCTGCTTGAACATGCCGCCGGATGAGGTGGAGAAGATCGCGCGGTTTCGTGAGCTGAGCGCAGCTCAGAAATCGATGATGCTGTCGGCGCGGAAGGAGAGCGGGAAGTTTACGGAGGGGGTGGTTCTTTCGAAGAGCATGGAGATGCTGTTTCGAGCGGTGCCGCCGAGTTTGCATCTGGCGTTGGCGATGACTGAACCGGAGGAGAAGAAGCAGCGGTTTGACATTATGAAATCAACGGAATGCGACGAATTGGATGCAGCTATTGAAGTTGCAACGTTGCTAGATCAATGCCGAGGTATCGAAGCACGCCAGACCAAAGAAGCCAGTAACGGTAACTAAAAAGGCATGCTGCTGGGATAGCTTGGCAAGCATGGGATAGTGCAGACATTTGTTAAACTCAATGATTCCGCTCAAATACCGTGAAACATAATAAGCTCCGTCGGACTCTCAGATTTTAGAAATTAAAAACAATACATTTGACCTCAGAGACCGTAAGCACACCCTCTCTTCACCCCATTTTAATTTTGCACCATCAACAGACCAATACTTCATGACGCACACCCCTCTACACCTACCAAAAACCAAAAGCAACTGTCAACATTGACAGTTGTCTTTTCAAATATCAGCACCAATAATCTTGCGACGCAGCCGACGAAAAACAAGACCTAATATCCCGGCACTCTCACAAGGAGGATGACCATGATTACTTTAATAAAAAAAATAGCAATCTATACATCATTCATGTACAGCGCACATTACGCATCAGTCCAAGCGGCTACACTTATCGACCTTGGGCACGCCGCTGGCGCGCAATGTACTACAGCGTGGGTTAATGACAACTCACAAATTGTAGGTAACTGCACCCCCCCTAGCACTACCGCTAATAATGCCCCATGGCTCGCTGCAAACTTGAATACTCCCCAACAAACACTACCTCCCTTAGCCTCCGGGCAGCCCTGCTGGGTGATAGGGATTTCAAATAGCGGCGCAATAGTCGGCAATTGTAACGACGCTAACAATATTCCATTTGCAGTCACTTGGAACGCTGCCTCCCCCACCACTTCCCCAACACAACTAAAACCTTTACCGGGAACATTATTATTTCCGCTATTGCGGCCAGCCGATGTCAAAACGGCCCTAAGCGCACAAAACAAACATGGTGCAGTATTGGGAAAAAGTATCAGTCCAGGTTCAGAAGCAACCGTAGTACTTTACCTTTCTGGCGCAAATACACCTTTGCGAATATCTGACTGGGGAGATAACTGCTCTGGTGCAGACATTAACAGCACGTCGATCAATGGCTACCCTAGCATTGCAATGAACTGCCCAGGGACAGGAGGGACGTTTATAGCTAGCGTCGTAATGCGGGGCGTCAGCGGTTACAGCCGCACCACGTTAGCCACACCACCCGGAGCCAGTTATTGCTTTGTGACATCATTAAACGATCAGCTTCAACTGGTAGGAACTTGTATCTACCCAAACTCCGCAGCAAACGTCAGCAAAACAGCATTCTGGGCAAGTCCGACTAGTATTCCAAATATGCTGGAGGTTCCAGTGAGCACTAAAAATTACGGAGTCGCCATTAACAGTCAGGGAAAAATACTTGCACGCGGAATGGGTTCACAAGGTATCTCACAAGATTTATTCTGGGAAGATCCGTCAACCACTTTTAGCGTCCAACCAATCCTTCCACTTTCTGGGAGTGTCAGCACCACTGCTGTGGGATTAGCAGATAATAATACGGTCGCATTAAACTGCGAAAACGCTAGTGAACACCCTACCGGCTGCATATGGACCTCAACAGGAGGAACTCAAGCGCTCTCACCCATAAATGGAGGATTAAAAAGTTGGCTTAACGGAATCTCATCATCGGGGGAATATGTATTTGGAAGCGCCAACAACAGCTCTCAAAACCAGAGTGCTGTAGCTGCTACATTACCATAGCCTCAAGCCCCCCTCACCACCACAAAGCTTATAACAATAGAAACATTTCAGAAGCAAATCAGACAGGAAAAAACCATGAAAACCCAAGCAAAGAACAACGTCACCCAGTACAACTTCAATGCCTGCCTTACAGCAGTAGCAATCGGATTCCATAGTTTTTCCGCCCAAGCAACAAACTGGAATCAAACAAACCCTCTAGACTCTGTAACACAGCAAGAAACAACCAATACCTATAACAAATCATTAATACCTGAGAATTTAGCAAAGGTTCTAAAATGGGATCGTAACGGTATACCCTCCCCCCCTTTGCTCGGAAATGCAGGCCCTTTTATTAACACCCTCTTTAACGAGACCGAACCTACACCCGATAAGCTTTACCGTTAGCATCTCACCAATTAAAAACGACCTAAACACATACCACTCCGCACCTTACTTTTTTACTGCCCAATTGATAAACCACATTAATTTCAATACCATCACACTGCGACTTAGCAGAGAAGAAACAGAAAAACTCACTTAACACCACACCAAGAATTTCACCAGAATTTAATCTTCCCCCCACTCAAAATTCTGGGACGGGTGTTCGCCCCTGCGGATCTGTCCCCACTGGTGATCATCGCAAAGCGAATGACTGCGCAGACCAAAAGCCCATATTACTCCGAGCCATCAATTTCGGAAAATCAGCTCTCGTCAGCATTCCTCATAAAATACGTACACACCCAAAACTCTTTTTCCTACTGCGAATTTTTAGATCATCCGGTTTGCTATACCAAATCACCCACGGTAGGCACCATGACTGGCTCTAATTCAAAACCTAATCAGATACTGCGCGGCTTACTACCCCTGTTCATGCTATACAAGCCCTTGATAGCTAGTGCAGAAACATTGATTGTAACTGATCAAGCACACCCGATATCCGCTCACTCAGGGGCGCGCATCATTCATTTAGATTCTCTACCGCGCATTGAGGTCGAGCTATCACACTTCCTACCCTCAACCCAAGAACATGCACCAACAACAATCCAACACTATCTTTCCACTCCCACAGGTAAACGCCTTCAATACAATCTTAATCAGGCTCACTTGGAAATCACTGACGCCTGGAGCCTGGGTATCGAAAAAATTCCAGCAGTTGTCGTTGACCGTCGATATGTAGTTTACGGCGAGATGGACGTGGCCAAAGCAGTCGAATTGATAAATCAACACCGGAGTTCATCGCAATGAAGCGTGTAGCCCGACTGATCCGCCCACTATCACTGGCAATATCCTTCAGCCTATCTTTCAGCACATCAGCCGCAATCAACTCCGCAGCAATCATCACCTCCTCCCTCTCCCCCACCTGCCTTGAGTACCAGGTAGTCGGAATCTGCTACTGGCTACTCTGCACAAACTTCGGCTGCAAGGTCAGAACCTCCGCCAAGGTACGCCATTACGTACCAGACGCCGTCGTGTCGGCCTACTCCAGCACCGGAATGAACCCATGGGTAGAGATGTCTCCTCTCGGTTCACCAAACCCCATGGCGCAGGCAGGCGAGGACGGCACCACCAACCACGTCGCTGAAAACACCACTATCAAGTTCAAGGAGGCCGACGTCATCGGCCACCCCGGCGGTGCGACGTTCAGCCAGTTCGCCAGCGCCTCGGGCTACGCATGCAAAGGGGCTACCTTGCCGCTTGTGCCCTACTTCCTCAGCACGCTGGACCCTGTTGCCTGGCGATACGGAATGCCCGAATCCGTATACCCCGAAGCCCTCATCCCAGGGATGCGCGAAGTTGGTAGCCTTTTCACGGCGAGCAGTTGGGGAAATCTCTACCCACGCAGCGGCTTCCTCAATCAGGTCGACGACTACAAGGCCGGTGCAGTCATCGTGCAGCGTGCTGGCGACATCACGACCCGCCTCGGCCAGGTTCACGTCTATCAGCCGATGCGCGCCCTCCCCATGCCAGGTTACTGGCCGGCAGGTGAGCTGCGGGAAGGCATAGCGCTGACTGGCAAATGGCAAGAGTTGACCCCAGCGCTCAACCCGACCTGCGCAACGTTCCCCAGCATCATGCCCAGTATTGACTCAGTGAGCGGCGGTTACGCCTGGGCGCTGTGGCGGCCGTATTCCTGCTGTCAGCGGCGCGGTCAGACCTTTCTGGGCAGCACTGGCCTCTAATGAAATCGGAGCACCACATGACATTTACCCCGTGGGCGGTCGGACTGGCCTTCGGTCTGCTCAGTGCGATGGCGAGCGCTGCTGACCCCATCAACGCTTCAACCTCCGGCAGCGTCATTGGCGACGACGTGCTCTATAGCATCGGCGGCGGCAACGCGGTGACCATGGGCAGCGCCGGCAACATGGACAGCATTTCCGTGGGCGCCGGCTGGAATACCAATCTGATCTGCGGAAACATGAGCCTGAGCAGCACCCTGGAAAACCAGTTGAACGGGGCAACCTCAGGCTTCCAGAACATCATGAGTACCGTGGTACAGAACGCGACTGGCGCGGTTGCCTCTCTGCCGGCATTGATTCTGCAACGTGCCAACCCCGCCCTCTACAACTTGATCACTAACGGCATCCTGCAGGCGCGATTGGATTTTGATCGTTCCAAGAGCACCTGCCGCGCTATCGGCGACAGGATGGCAGACATCGCCGGCAATCAGATGGGATGGGGCAAGCTCGCAGAGGGTCAAGCGATGAGCCAAACCCTGAGCGCCAACAGCGACGCGGTGTCTGCCGTCGAACAAGTTGAGAAGAAGGCAGGCAACGATGGAGTTACCTGGGTCGGCGGAGATCGAGCGGGCGGTTCAAGCCAGAAGCCGATTCGTATCGTGGGCGATGTGACCAAAGCCGGTTACAACCTGCTCAACAAGCGCAGTGCCGAGGACACGTCCTCCATCAGCAAGGACGAATGCCGCAATGGCCTGGTGTGCAATGTCTGGTCCTCCCCGCAAGAAGCCAGCAGCTTCGCCAATCGTGTCCTCGGCGAACAACAACAGCAGACCTGTGACAACTGCCCAACGACTGTCACCGCCGCAGGCGTGGGGCTGACGCCTCTGATCCAGGAAACCTACGACACCAAGCTGAAAGCCCTGCAGGAAATGTTGTCGGGCAGCAAACCTCTGTCGCTGGAAAACCTCACTGCCGCCAGCAGCAACTCGCTGCCGATCACCCGAGGCGTTATAGCGGCCCTGAAAGATGAGCGCGACCAGGATGTGCTTGCCCGTCGGTTGGCATCCGAAGTTGCACTCTCCGATGTGCTTGAAAAAGCGCTGATCCTGCAGCGCACGCTGCTTGCCGGAAGCAGGGAGCCGAACGTCGCTGCGAACGACCTGGCCGTCCAGGCGGTGAACCAGCAGACGTCATCCCTGCAACAGGAAATCGGCAATCTCAAGATGGAATTGGACATGCGCCAGCAGCTCGCAAACAACTCCCCCATGACCATCATCGAGCGTGGAAAAGCCCGTGCTGAAAACTCTCGCGGCGTGTTCCAGGGGGATCCAGAAACCGACCGTCTGAACGAATTGCAGTCAGCCCCCAACGAGCCGGCAGTGAGACATAGGCCATGACTGATATTCAAAACTCAGCCGCCATGACGAAACACTCTCTGACACGCCGGATCGGGCGCGCCCTTCTGATGGGATTCGGTGTGTCGCTCACTTTGATGATGCTGTGCGCCGCCTTCCTGGTCTCATTTGCCAGCGCCAAACAGTGGGAGGTGTGGAGCAGCAACCATTACTGGGAACTCCTCGCCTGGCGACTATTGCTCTACATAGCCCTGATGGTCGCCTGGACGAAACTCAAGGCGCGCCTTCCCGAGCCTGTTCGACTGAAAAATCGAGGCCGCTTAACGAGAATCGAAATTTTGATCGTGCTGCTGTTTGCGCTGATCGAACTGAGCAAAGTTCTACTGCTACACGGGGGTGCCTGATGACGCTCTATACCAACGATTACCTGGAGTATTACCTCACCCTGGTCGCGTGGATCATCAACAACGGGATCTGGGCGATGATCCAGGACAGCGGCCTGTTCGCCCTGCCCTTCTGCATCATCGTCATCCGTGAATGGCTGAAGGTGCGCGGAGAAGGTGCTGATGAGGGCAACAAGGGCGTGCTTTCGTTGGCGCGGATCGAAACCCATATCTACGTCGGCTTCGTAGTCGTGGCGTTCTGTGGCGTGCCGGCCGTCAACGTGAGCTTCGACACCTTGGCGTTTGATCAAAGCCGATCCCAGCAATGCCAATACAACCTACCGGCACCGACCGAAACGGGTTGGAACACCACATTCAGCTCCCTCGCGGGCAAGAGCGCCGAGATGCCCATGTGGTGGGCGTTTATGCACTCCATGTCCAAAGCGTTGACCAGCGGCGCCGTGGCAGCCATCCCGTGTGGTACAGACCTGCGACAGATGAGGATGGAGATCGATCGGACGCGGATTAACAATCCATTGCTGGCCCAGGAAGTCGCCGACTTCACCCACGACTGCTACGGCCCGTCACGCGCACGGTTGTTTATGCGCAGCCCTGAGGTGGTCGCCGATAAAAATACGACAGACATCCTCGCGGACCTGAGCTGGATTGGGTCGCGTCATCTGCTGAACTCCGCCGGGTACTACGACACCGATTACTCCAAAACGCCCCGCACGGCTTGGCCGTACAACCCTGCTCGTGATGTTGGCTTGCCGCAGGTAACGGGAGGCGGTGGCTACCCGACGTGTAAGCAATGGTGGAGTGATGCAGGTGTAGGCCTGAAAGAGCGCCTGCAGAGCCAGGTCGATCCAGATTTGCTGACTCGATTTTTGGGTTGGGCGAAGTGGATGTCCCCGGAGAAGGTCAATGAGTCACTCGTTCGGCAGTTGGTGTCACCCTCGAATCAGGTGAAGGGTGATGTGTACTCGGATTACGGCGGGCAAATTGGCGGGACTATCTGGAATGGCCTGGCCAGGGCAACGGGGACGATTGGCGTTGCGATGGGCTCGCTGGGGTATTTTCCTGGAATGGATATGGTGCGTCAGGCGTTGCCGATGGTTATGGCGTTTTTGAAGATGGCCATGGTGATCTGTATTCCGTTTGTGTTGATTCTGGGGGCCTATCAGCTAAGGGTCGCGATGACGATGACTGTTGTGTTCTTTGCGCTGATATTCGTCGATTTCTGGTTTCAACTGGCGAGGTGGGTGGATAGCACCATTCTCAATGCGCTTTATGGCATGGGCTCCCCCCACTTGAGCTTCGACCCTGTTATGGGGCTGAACACCGCGACGCAGGATGCCATTTTGAATTTTGTGATGGGTTCAATGTTCATCATCCTGCCGCTTTTCTGGATGACAGCTTTGACATGGGCCGGAATCCAAGTCAGCGGTGTTCTAGAGGGATTGACGCGGGGATCCATGCCCGTAGAAAAAGCTGGAGCTGGCGGTGCAGGGCCTGCCAAACAAGCGATCGGATCGGCTGCGGGGAAAAACTAAAAAGCTGCGACCGTCAGAAGTCGATACGTACGTCATCGACTCGGTAAAGCCCCCAGCCTTCTGGCCCGTCACGCCACATACCTTCGTCTGCTTCTTGGTGGGGCGGCTCTTCGCATTCTGTTTCGACGCGACTGTAGCCCGCCCAACTGCCAGTTTCTGGCGACTTGGAGAGCGCCCAAATAACCAGCCCTGCACTCCCGAGGGACAAGAGCGTCCCTGCAATCCAATACGCATTTTTTACTATCAGTACGGCAACCACGGTGAGCGCAATAGAGCGCTTAATCCACTTCAACCGTGGATTCCGGTCATTTAGAAAAAAACGTGCCCCAACACCGACGGCATAACCTAACCGACTAGCGAAACCCTGAGTGGCTTGAAATGCCATGTTTTTTCTCCACTGACCCCGCCCATCCGGGAGACGAAAGAACGTATACGTCGAGGATGATGTTTGCTCAATACGCCCGGCATAATATGCCGGTGAAATATGCAACTTTTTTTAACCAGAGCATCCCATGGCGACACGAAGCGTATTACTAAATCCCCACTTGGAACAGGTCGTCAATGACCTTGTTGTTTCAGGTCGCTATCAAAGCGCAAGCGAAGTCCTACGCGAAGGTCTACGCCTACTTGAACAGCGCGAAGCAGAAGAGTCCGCCAAAGCTGAAGACCTTCGAAAGGTCATCTCAACCGGCCTGAAAAGCCTGAAGGATCGCGACCTTGCTCAGGTTCGCGCGGAAGATCTGGATGGTTTCATAGCGTCACTTGCCGAACAGATTTCACTACCGATCACAGAGAATCATTGAGCATGCCGCAGTACCAAGTCTCCACCCTTGCTCAATCAGATATCGTGAACATCTTGAGTCATTACCAGGCACAGTTCGGCATCGCCTGCCGGCAACGCTACCAAGACCTAATTCTCACGGCCCTGGAGGATATCGGCGCAGTCCCCTACCGCATTGGCAGCAGTTTTCGCGATGAGGTTGCACCAGGCCTCCGAAGCTTTCATCTGCTCCACTCCCGCAAGCGCGCAGCCAACTCGGAAGGTGTTGTCCAAAAACCTCAGCACGTTATTTTTTATCGGCTTGCCGATGACCAGGCCATCGAGGTCGTTCGTCTGGTGCACGAGACTGCGGAAGCCAGACTTCACCTCGCCAAAGATTGACCCGAAAATGGCCCAAAAGGAAATGATTCTGCAAAAGCCAATGGAAGGGATCACAAGGGTAAAAGCCCTACCCGAAAGGGCTTGCTGCGCAAAAGGCTAAGGCTTCCTTTCGTAAACATCTTCTCCGACTCGATCTGCCGATCATTCACCAAAGTCCCACACAGCTGACGCACAAGGAATGAAGGAAGCAGACTACATTTCATCGAGAAGGGTCTGATTTCCAGGCTTGTCCACGCCCTCCAGAATCCGCCAGCACATGGACGTGATGGCACAATACCCTTTGAATTTCGATGGGCAGCGAGCAATGCTTTTTCGTTGAATCAACCCCGTCAGAAAGAGGAAAAGCCCGCTCCATGTTTCTTACATGGAGCCGGATATGTTCTATCTACTACGTCGTAGCAAAGCACCACGCGCCCACACTCATACCCCAGACGGCTACTTGGAGCCAACGACCAGCCAGGTCCTGCTCGCTCACCCTCGTCGTCTAAAACTGTTGGAAAACATTTGGCAACGCGTATCCCTGTCGCGCTCACAGTTTGCCGAGCTCTATCGGCGCCCACTGGAGCGCTATGCAGAGTTGGTCCAGCAACTTCCCGCCTCGCAGAACCACCACCACGCGCACCTCGGTGGAATGCTGGACCACGGCCTGGAGATCGTCGCCTATGCCCTGAAGATTCGACAGACCTATCTGTTGCCAATCGGCGCACCACCAGAGTCTCAATCAGCGCAGGCAGAGGCCTGGACCGCCGCGACGGCCTACGGCGCGCTGATACACGACATCGGCAAGATCGCCGTTGATGTACACATCGAGCTGGAAGACGGGAAAACCTGGCATCCGTGGCATGGGCCGATCAAACGGCCGTACCGATTCAGGTATGTGAAAGATCGGGACTACCAGCTTCACGGGGCTGCCGCAGCGCGTGCTTACTCGCAAATCCTAACGCCGAACATATTGGACTGGCTCAGCGGCTTTCCTGAGGCGTGGTCACAGCTGATATTTATTTTGGCCGGCCAGTATGAACATGCCGGCATTCTCGGTGAGATCGTGATCAAAGCCGACCAGGCATCCGTTGCGCAGGAGCTGAGCGGCAATCCGTCTCGCGCATTGGCCGCGCCCAAACAATCCCTTCAGCGGCAACTGGCGGACGGCCTACGTCACTTAGTGCGCGACACCTTGAAGCTGAATCAGCCAGATGGCCCTGCTGATGGATGGCTGACTCAGAATGCTCTGTGGTTGGTCAGCAAGCCCATTGCTGACCAACTGAGGGCCTATCTGCTGTCACAGGGCGTTGAAGGGGTGCCCAGCTCGAACGCGCCGTTTTTCAACATGCTGCAGGACCAAGGCGTGGTTCAAACAAACGCGCAAGACAAAGCCATTTGGAAGGCCACGATTGATAACGGTCGCGGATGGAGAAACACGTTCACCTTGCTCAAGCTCTCCCCGGCGCTGATCTGGACCAATCCGAGTGATCGTCCGCCGATCTATAACGGCAGCGTCGAAGTCGAATCCGGAGGAGCATCCGAGGACGCTCAAGATACCCTCCAGTTGCC
This sequence comes from Pseudomonas azotoformans, assembly GCF_001579805.1. Classification (NCBI taxonomy): domain Bacteria; kingdom Pseudomonadati; phylum Pseudomonadota; class Gammaproteobacteria; order Pseudomonadales; family Pseudomonadaceae; genus Pseudomonas; species Pseudomonas azotoformans. The sequence continues at coordinate 84,974 of NZ_CP014546.1, forward strand.
ACCACTCACTAACACGACGCTCCCCTTCCCAGCAGTCAACCAACCCACTCTGGGTCGTACTGCACCCGCTGTGGATGAACCCGCGGAGATCGACGCTCTGTTGGCACTGCTGTCCGGTCCCGACCAGCCTGCAGTGCCTTCGTCAAAATCAATCACGCCTCTGATCCCCGACGCCCTCGGCGAAGTACAGAGCGCACAGCCAGTGCCACACACCAACGCGCAACCGGTCGATACGGCAACTGCCCCGCCCAAGGGCAAGACTGAGCTGGGCCAGGAGTTTATTGATTGGCTGAGGGAAGGAATCACCTCCCACAAAATCATCATCAATGATGCGAAGGCGCTGGTGCACACCGTATCGGGGACCGCGATGGTGGTGACACCTGGGATATTCAAACGCTTCGTGCAGGAATTCCCTGCCCTGGAAGCACAGGCAAAAACCCAAAAGCTGAATGCCTGGGAACTGGTGCAACGCAGCTTTGAGAAGCTGAAACTCCACCGAAAAACTGAAGCAAGCCTGAACATCTGGACAGTCAACGTCGTTGGCCCACGCACAACCAAAAAGCTGCGCGGCTACATGCTCATAGACCCGATGACGCTTTTCAACGAGGTTCCTTTCGACAATGTGAGCTTGTGCCTCCCGCCCTCTCCATCTGAGGGTGCTGAATGAACACCCCACTGGAACTGACCCAGGACTACCTTTCGACCCAACTGCTGCGAGAAGCCACGCAGAAGATCTACTTGGCAGCAACCCGTGCGCTGCTCAGGCATTTCGGCGAGACGGTGACACTTGAGGCGATAGACCGACGAACTGTCCTGAGATTGCGCAAGAACCTGCTGGAGGGTGGCTTGGCGAAAACGAGCTGGAACACCTACTCAAATCATATGCGCACCGTATGGGGCCATGCGCTTGAACACGGCACGCTGACCCACACGACGATCAACCCGTTCAAAAAGACCTCCGTGATCCCGCCAAGGCGACCTAAAAAGACCATTCCACGCGATACGATCAAATGTGCGCGAGATTGGCTGCGGGATTTGGTGGTTGATGAACGGCTTACCAAAAAGCGCAGCCCTATAACCCCCGCCTGGTTTTGGTTGGCGGTGTTTGAATTGTTTTTCCACAGCGGCATTCGACTGAACGCGCTGCTCAACCTGCGCTATCAGGATATTAACTGGGACGACAACCTTATCCGTGTCCAAGCCGACCGGGAGAAAACCCATCGAGAATACTCCATACCGATCAATGAAGACCTTGAGCCGCACATTAGAACTGTTTGGACTGAGGCCACGAAGATTGGATTCGAAGCGGGCGATCAACTGTTCAACGTGAACCGGTTTTCTCACCACTATCATCGAAAGACCATGAACACCGACCAAGTCGAGGCCATGTACCGAAAGCTGCTCAGACGGTTTGGAACAAGAATGACCCCTCACCGTTTCAGGCACACATTGGCCACAGACTTGATGCGCAGGCCAGAACGTAACATCCACCTGACTATGGACTTGCTCAACCATTCCAACATCTCGACGACCATGGGGTACATCGAGGTTGATTACGATCACATGCGGTCGGTAATGCAGGAACGTAGCCAGGCTCAGGGGGCAATCAGGCTGGAGCGTCGGGTGGATGACAGAATACCTGTCTCAGCACCTGCAGTAGCACCGCCGGCGCTTGAGGCTCCCGAGCCTATAGCGGAGCCACTGCTGATCACTCCCGTGCAGGAGCAACCCGTGAAGAGTGCTGACCACCAGCCAGCGCTTCTGGATCCACCAGAGGAGGCGCTTGCAACGTACAAGCTGTTGACTCAACTACCGAGCTTGAAGTCCGAACGATATTCACTGGATCAGGCGATGCTGCCTGCTGGCACCGGGCTCAGTCATGAGTTGTCTTGGGATGGGGCCAGGTACATGGTGGGAGGATCTTGGAATACCGCCACCCTCCACAAATACCGAGGAAAGTGCGGAGTCCTCAATAATGCTCACCTTGATGTTCGGTCTGGGTGGAGTGAGAACTCACAACTGGGGCTGAATACAACTTCACCAAGGCTGTACAACCAATCGCACCATTTTGCGGGAGGGGAGCCCTCGGCTGCGCAAAAATTGGCTCAACAGCTAACCTTCATGCTCGGTGTGGCTCAACCATCGGGCTTGGAGGGGAAAATGTCGGCGAGAGTCGGTCTTTTCGTTTACGGGTACTGGGTGGGGTGACGGTGCAATCGTCCGCCATGCAAAAACACATGCCGCTTTGATCACGGCTGATGTTTTGCGTCTAGGAAGGTCAGAAACGAGCAGAGCTTACAGTCGTTGAGGAATTTTCCTAAATAGCCTCAAGACTGCATCTGACAGACTCGCCTCAAATTACCAAAAACACCGACTCTGCTGGCCCTCCCATATTGACATCATCCAATGCCAACACTAGATTTCGCCTCAGACGGCTGCATGCCTGACAGGTTGAATCGGCTTTTCCTATACCTTCCAGCACCGTACTCACCGAATCGCGGGCAAAAAAAAACCCGGAAATCCTCACTTGCGTGGGCCTTCCGGATTTTCTAAACCGCCAAAAATGGTGGGTCGTGTGGGATTCGAACCTACGACCAATTGGTTAAAAGCCAACTGCTCTACCAACTGAGCTAACGACCCGCTGTGTGGTGGCGCGTATAATACTGATTTCTAAGGATTATTCAACACCTTATTTGAAATAAATCAGAAATAACGCGTTGGGTCAGTAATTCCGGCCGCTTGGAAGCCTTCTGCACGCAGTCGGCAGCTGTCGCATTTCCCACAAGCACGGCCGTCATCGTCTGCCTGATAGCAGGAAACAGTCAGCGAATAATCTACGCCGAGTCCTACACCAGCCTTGACGATATCGGCCTTGCTCAGGTTTTGCAGCGGCGCCAGGATACGGAAACCCTGCCCTTCTACACCGGCTTTAGTCGCCAGGTTGGCCATGCGCTCGAACGACTCGACGAACTCTGGGCGGCAGTCCGGGTAACCGGAGTAATCCACTGCGTTGACGCCGATGAAGATGTCGCGGGCGTTGAGCACTTCTGCCCAGCCGAGGGCCAGGGACAGGAACACGGTGTTGCGTGCCGGCACATAGGTCACCGGGATACCTTCGCTGGGCGCTTCCGGCACATCGATGCTGCTGTCGGTCAGCGCGGAGCCACCGATGCCGTTGAGGTTCAGTCCGATCACTTTGTGCTCGACCACGCCCATCTCACGGGCGACACGCGCGGCGGCGTTCAGCTCGGCGCGGTGACGCTGGCCGTAGTCGAAGCTCATGGTGTAGCAGCTGTAGCCTTGCGCCTGGGCCATGGCCACCACGGTGGCGGAGTCGAGGCCGCCGGATAGCAGGATTACCGCGCGTTTTTGATCCATTGTGTGTTCAGTCATATCAGCGTCCTGGCTCGTCGTTCCAAAGGTATTTATGCAGCTGCAATTGCAGGCGCACCGGTAGGTTGTCTGCAACCACCCAATCAGCGAGGTCGCGTGCGTTCAGGTCATGGTGGCTTGGCGAAAACAGCACTTCGCCTGCGCGGCGGTCCAGCCCGTATTGAATCAGCTTGGAGTTCGCCCAGTCGTAGTCGTCGCGGGAACAAATGACGAACTTGACCTGGTCGTTGGCCGTCAGCAGCTCGATGTTCTCGTAGCGGTTACGGTGCGCCTCCTTGGAGTCGGGGGTCTTGAGGTCGACCACGCGGCTGACACGGGGGTCGACCGCGGAGATGTCCAAGGCGCCACTGGTCTCCAGGGAAACCTCGTAGCCGGCATCACACAGCTGCTTGAGCAACGGGATGGCATTGGGCTGGGCCAACGGCTCGCCGCCGGTCACGCAGACGTAGCGCGGCTTGTAGCCGGCAACCTGCTCCAGGATGTCATCGAGGGTGCGCACCGTGCCGCCACTGAAGGCGTAGGCGCTGTCGCAGTATTGGCAACGCAGGGGGCAACCGGTCAGGCGCACAAATACTGTGGGCAGGCCAGCCGTTCGCGTTTCACCCTGCAACGAGTAAAAAACTTCGGTAATACGTAATGTGTCTTGCATAGTCGCCACGGGCGTAACAGCTAAACAGGCTGTCCGCCTCCGTCAGGCACTTAAAGGAACCCCGCCAACGCGCAGGCCCCAAAAAGCGTGTTTCATAAAAGGGCGTGGATTCTAACGAAAAAACCCGCGCCAGGCGCGGGTTTCTTCTAAACGGCTGCATCGCTTACAAGCGCTGCAGATCCCGCTGGGCCAATTGGGCAGCGGAAGTCCCCGGATACTGGGCCACAACCTGCTGCAGAATGCCTTTGACCTTGTCGGTATGACCCAGGCGGCGTTCTACGTCAGCGAGTTTGTACAGTGAATCCGGCACCTTGGCGTGCTTGGGGTACAGCTGGCTGACCTTGGCAAATGCCTGGCCCGCGCCCTGTAGATCACCCTTGGCCAGGTTGACTTCACCCAACCAGTATTGGGCATTGCCCGCGTACTGGCTGTTCGGGTATTTGCGCAGGAAAGCGGTAAATGCCTGGCTGGCCTTATCGAAATCCTTGGCTTTGATCAGGTCGAAGGCTGCATCGTAATACAGCTTTTCCTTCGCCGGATCACCCGGTTCGCTGCTCGCGGCAGGGGCTTGGCTGGCAGCCGCCCCTGCTGCTGCACCACCGGCAGCAGCGCTTGGCGCGCCACCGGCAGAAGAATTATCAGGAGTTGCGGCAGGTTGAACGCCGGCTCCAATGCGTCGATCAAGATCCTGGTAACGCTCCAGGCCTTCTTGCTTCAGCTGGTTCACTTGGTTTTGCAGTACTTCAATGGTGCCTTGTTGCTGCGCCAGTTGATCCTGCATGCGTTGCAGCTGGTTGAACAGTTCGCCCTGTGCCGAGGGAGCGGACGTAGCCGCTCCCCCCGCATAGGCGCCGTTCGTGCCATAACCCGCTGGCGGATAACTGCTCCCGCTATTGTTATAGCCAGAGTTGCTATCTTCCACAGGAACCGCAGCCCACACCGCAAGCGGTGCGAGGCTGAGAGCCAATACAGTTAGAGCACGACGGCACGTTCGCATGACGAATTACTTACGCAGTTCGACGCGACGGTTTTGAGCCCAGGACTGCTCGTCGTGGCCAGTAGCAACTGGACGCTCTTTACCGTAGGAAACCAGTTCCAGTTGGCCTGGAGCAACACCTTGCAGTACCAGGTAGCGCTGAACGGCTTTCGCACGACGCTCGCCCAGTGCCATGTTGTACTCACGAGTACCACGTTCGTCAGTGTTACCTTCCAGAACAACGCGAGCGCCGTTAGCTTTCAGGTCCTTCGCGTGAACGTCCAGAGCGCGCATGGCTTCTGGTTTCAGGTCCGAACTGTCGTATTCGAAGTAGAAAGTGGTGATAGCGCGCAGAGCAGCTTCTTCGCTCAGGGAGCCGTCAACCGCACCAGTGTTAGCGCCGTAACCAGCGTTTGGATCAACAGCTGCGCCTTCACCGGCATTGTCGCCGCCTTTAGACGAGCAACCAACGGCTACGGACAGAGCCAGAGCCAGAGCAGCAAACTTACCAAACTTCAGCATTTCCATCGTGAAACTCCTAATGAACCCCAGTGTGTTAAGTACTTCTTTTTGTAGCGCCGCGTCAGTTCAGGTAAGGGGACCAGGATGGTTCTCTGACTTCGCCTTGTGCGGTAGGAAGTGGGAGCCTTACGCGTCCATTTATGGACACGAGCATCAAGACTCCCCGGCCCTGCTGGCGGGTGGCGTAGATTACCATGGTGCCGTTGGGCGCAACAGTGGCTGACTCATCAAGGTTGGTATCTGTGAGGATTTTTACGGTTCCGCGCTGCAAATCCTGGGCCGCAACCCGGAAATTAGTGAAACCATCCTGACGGTGAATCATCACCAACGTCTTTTCATCGGCCGAAAGTTTAGGGTTGGCGTTGTAGTTGCCAATAAAGGTAACGCGTTCTGCACCACCACCATTCACATTCGCCTTATAAACCTGTGGCTTGCCGCCGCGGTCAGAGGTGAAGTAGATGGTCGAACCATCCTTGCCCCAGAACGGTTCGGTGTTGATGCCCGGGCCGCTGGTTGCGCGAGTGATCTGGCGCGAAGCCATGTTCATCACGTAGATATCCGGGTTGCCATCTTTGGACAGTACAAACGCCAGGCGCGAACCATCCGGAGACCAGGCCGGTGCACCGTTGAGGCCTTCGAAGTTGGTGATCTGCTCACGACGGCCAGTATCGATGTGCTGGACGAAGATACGCGGACGCTTCTGTTCGAAGGACACGTAGGCAATACGCTTGCCGTCCGGCGCGAAGCGCGGCGACAGGATTGGCTCACGGGATTGCAGCAAAGTCACAGCCCGCGCACCGTCGTAGTCCGAACGCTGCAAAGTGTAACGAGTGTTGTCTACGGAGAAACGTTCAGCCGTTACGTACAGCAGACGCGTCGAGAAAGCACCCTTGATACCGGTGAGCTTTTCAAACGACTGGTCCGAGATGTAGTGGGCCATGTCGCGGATCTGCTCGGCCGTGCCCGACACGCTGCCGGTCAGAACCTGCTGCTCGGTCGCCACGTTGAACAAGGTGTAGGTAATTTGCAGACGACCACCGGCCGGCGTGATGTTGCCGACCATCAGGTACTGCGCGCCTACCGCTTTCCAGTCACGGAACACGACTTCGCTGGCCTGGTTTGGCTGGCTGATCATGTTGCCTTTTGGAATCGGTGCGTAGTAACCGGAGTTGCGCAGGTCGTCGCTGACGATCTGGGCCATGTCGTCCGGCAGCACGCTGCCGCCTTGCCAACCGAACGGTACTACCGCGATCGGGGTGGCCCGATCGCTACCGCTGGTGACCAGGATGTTCTTTTCATCCGCCGCCGCTATCCCTGCCATACAGCAAATAACGACAAGCATTCCTCGAAGAAGGTTTCTCACAAGGCTAGATCCTCAGGTGTGAATGTCATCTTGAATGAACGATAGGGAGCGAAGTCGCTTGGTTTCATTCCCTGCATCTCGGTCAACCGGCCAATATTCTTGACCGCGGCAACCGCCGAACTGTCGAACGAACCGTCACCACTGGACTTGGACACGCTGACCGAAGTCACCGTACCGTCCGGCAACATGCCGATCTGCAGCACTACTGTCATGCCTTTACGTGCCGAAGGTGGACGTGTCCAACCCTCTGCTGCCCGCGCCCGAATCAGGTCGTCGAAACTGCCCGCAACTTCATCGCCACGCTCATCGGCCAAGGCTTGCTGACGCTGCGGCGTGTCGGAGAGCAAGTCTGCCAAGGCCTGGGCCTTTTTCTCTTCGGCGGATTTGCGCGCTGCTTCCTGAGCCTTTTTCTTCTGGGCATCGGCGGCAGCTTTCTTCTTCGCGTCGTCGGCGACTTTTTTCTTCGCCTCGTCTGCTTCAGCTTTTTTCTTGGCGTCTTCGGCGGCTTTCTTCTTCGCGTCTTCGACTATTTTCTTCTTGGCGTCTTCAGCGGCCTTTTTCTTGGCCTCTTCTTCAGCAGCCTTCTTGGCTTCTTCTTCAGACTTCTTCTTGGCTATATCAGCCAATTGTTTCTCTTCGGCCTTTTTGGCTTCGGCAGCTTTCTCGGCTTTCTTGGCTTCATCAGCCTTTTTCGCCTCGTCCGCTTTCTTCGCTTCGTCAGCCTTTTTCGATTCCTCGGCCTTTTGAGCCGCCTCTTCTTTCTTTTGTTCCGCAGCAGCCTTCACCGCTTCCTGCTCGACCTTCTTCTGTTCCATCTGTTCGACTTCAGTCTGGCGCGCAGCCGACTTCTGGGCCTCACCCGCAATCTTCTGATTGGTCTGGGTGGTGGCCTGACTTTTCGATTTCAGCTGATACAGGGTCGCCTGCACGATCGGCTTGGCTGGCGGCAGGTCCGGGGTCATGGCAAAGCTGACGAACAGCATGCCAAACACCAGGACGTGCAGGGCAATTGCCCAGACGCTAGGCCAGAAGAAGCTTTCCGAGGCGGACGGCTCTCGCTGTTGCTGCATCAGGGCGCCTCGGTAATCAAGCCAACGTTACCCACGCCGGCCTTCTGCAGTCCGCCCATGGCGCCCATGACGGAGCCATAGTCGACCACTTTGTCGCCGCGAATGAAGACTTGGGTGTGCTTGCCGCCTTCATTGCCAGAGCGAATGATCTTGGTCACCGCGTCGGTCATCTGCGGCAAGGTCATGGCCTTGTCCTGCTGTTTTTGGGTATCGACTTCGCTGCCAAGGTTCCAGTAATAGGTCTTGTCAGCCTTGATCGAAATGGTCAGGACCTGGGTGTTGTTGTCTTGCGGCAAGGCTTCGCTGGAAACCTTGGGCAGATCAACCTTCACGCCCTGATTGAGCATCGGCGCGGTCACCATGAAGATAACCAGCAGCACCAGCATCACGTCGATGTAAGGCACTACGTTCATCTCGGCGACCGGCTTGCGCTTTTTGCGAGCTCGAGCGATTAAAGCCATTGGGAATTACCTGCTTATTCTTCGCTGGTGTGCACTTTACGGTGCAGGATCGCCTGGAATTCGTCGGCGAAGGTGTAGTAACGGCCGATCAACGTTTCGCTGGTGGCGGCAAAACGGTTGTAGGCAATTACTGCGGGGATAGCAGCGAACAGGCCGATCGCGGTGGCGATCAGGGCTTCGGCAATACCTGGAGCCACGGTGGCCAGGGTCGCTTGCTGGGCCTGGGCCAGGCCACGGAAGGAGTTCATGATGCCCCACACGGTACCGAACAGGCCGATGTACGGGCTCACGGAACCGACGGTGGCAAGAAACGGCAAGCTTTGCTCAAGCTTCTCTTCTTCGCGGGAAATGGCGACACGCATGGCACGGGCCACGCCTTCCATGACCGCTTCTGGGTCAACACCTGGCTGCTGGCGCAGGCGGGAGAATTCCTTGAAGCCGGCGCGGAAGATTTGCTCGACGCCCGAATCCGGGTCTGGGTTGCTGCCAGCCTGGCGGTACAGCTTGGACAGGTCGATACCCGACCAGAAGCGCTCTTCAAAGCTCTCCAAGGCACGTCGACCGGCACGCAGCAGGTTGCTGCGCTGAAAAATCATGACCCAAGAGGTAACCGATGCGGCTACCAGGGTCAGCATGACCAGTTGAACCACAACACTGGCATTGCTGACCAGGCTCCACATGGAGGAATGGTCGACGACGGTAGGTTCCACGCTAAATCTCCTGCTTTGATTGTTTACCCGCGCCGCTTACGTCGGCAAAGGCCGCACGTAGAGCTTCGGGAATGGCCCGGGGTTTCAAACTATTGGTGCGCACACAGGCCACCAGGAACTGCCCCTCACAGAGCAGCGTTGCATCCGTTGCCCGCCTGACCTGCTGCTTGAAACGCAGGCTGACACGGTTCAATTCGATTACTTCAGCGCTGACCAACAACTCGTCGTCCAGCCGCGCCGGCGCGTGATACCGCGCCTCGCTGGAATGCACGACGAATAACAGGTCCTCCCCTGCCAGCTGGGATTGGGCAAAGCCCAGCTCCCGTAGCCGCTCGGTTCGAGCCCGCTCCATGAACTTGAGGTAGTTGACGTAATACACGATGCCGCCGGCATCGGTGTCCTCGTAATAAACGCGACAGCGATGTGCGAACGACTGATCCCCGTTTTGCGCGCGCATACTCTAGTGCTTACTCCTCAGGTTGCCAATCCGGCTGGGCAACTGTTTTTTCGTTGTCTGAAACATTTCTGACTGACTGAATGACGACACCAGCCACTAGGACAGCACAAACCTCGGATAAATCGTCTGGCGTGAGGCTTTTAATCGTCCACTGCATCGAGGAATTCGTCTACTACAGGCATCTCGCCCAATCGTGACGGAATGTTTAACCCGAAGTGCAGATAGGCGTGGCGCGTGACGACTCGCCCCCTCGGGGTACGCATGATGTAACCCTGCTGGATCAAGTACGGCTCCAGCACATCCTCAATGGTATGACGCTCCTCACTGATGGCCGCGGCCAGGCTGTCGACCCCCACCGGGCCGCCGTCGAACTTCTCGATCATGGTCAAGAGTAGACGCCGATCCTGGTGATCGAAGCCATGCTCATCCACATCCAGCAGGTTCAACGCCAGGTCGGCCACGGCCTTGGTGATGTGCCCCTTGGCCCGCACCTCGGCAAAGTCGCGCACACGTCGCAGCAAACGGTTGGCAATTCGAGGCGTACCGCGGGCCCGACGGGCGATTTCAAACGCGCCTTCCGGGTCCAGCGGCAAGCCGAGAATGCCCGCCGAACGGCTGACAATGGTCGCAAGGTCGGCCGTGCTATAGAACTCTAGACGTTGAACAATGCCGAAACGGTCTCGCAACGGGTTGGTCAACATACCCGCACGGGTGGTGGCGCCCACCAGGGTGAACGGTGGCAGGTCGAGCTTGATCGAGCGCGCTGCCGGGCCTTCGCCAATCATGATGTCGAGCTGGAAGTCCTCCATCGCCGGGTACAGCACTTCCTCGACGATTGGCGAGAGCCGGTGGATCTCGTCGATGAACAGCACGTCGTGGGGTTCAAGGTTGGTCAACAGTGCCGCCAGGTCACCCGGACGCTCCAGCACCGGGCCGGAGGTGGACTTGATCGACACGCCCATTTCCTGGGCGATGATATTGGCCAGGGTGGTCTTGCCCAACCCAGGAGGGCCGAAAATCAGCGTGTGGTCCAGCGACTCGCTGCGCCCACGCGCAGCCTGGATGAACAGCTCCATCTGCTCACGCACGGTGGGCTGGCCGATGTAGTCGGCCAGGCTCAGGGGCGGATGGCGCGGTCCTGGACCTCTTCACGGTCGCGCGGGCCAGTGGCTGCAATCAGACGATCAGCTTCAATCACTTAAATCATTCCCTTCAGGGCGCGGCGGATCATGTCTTCACTGCTCAGGTTCTTGTCCTTGATGGCCGACACGGCCTTGCTGGCTTCCTGCGGCTTATAGCCCAGGGAAATCAGGGCGCTGACGGCATCGCTTTCGGCGCTGGCAACCTGGCCAGCCGGCATATCCGGCTGGTTCGGCACCAGGGCGAACATGCTCGGCACCACTTCCCAGGCCTTGAAGCGGTCCTTGAGCTCCACCAGCAGGCGCTCGGCAGTCTTCTTGCCGACACCCGGCACCTTGGTCAGCGCCGACGTGTCCTGGGCCGAAACGGCGCGCACCAGCTCATCCACTTCCAGGCTCGACATCAACGCCAGGGCCAGTTTCGGGCCCACCCCGTTGAGGCGGATCAGCTCGCGAAAGAAGTCACGGTCGCGCTTGCCGATGAAACCATAGAGTAGTTGCGCGTCTTCGCGCACCACCAAGTGGGTGTGCAGCGTAATCGGCTCACCGACCGACGGTAGGCGATACAGGGTGGTCATGGGCACTTCCAGCTCATACCCCAGCCCGTTTACATCCAGAATCAGGTGCGGCGGCTGTTTCTCAGCCAGGGTGCCGCGCAAGCGTCCAATCACGGTTCAGATCCTTAAAGCGTGGGGTCAGCGCATGGCCTGACCGGAAATTTCGATTGCGCTGATGCTATCAGAGACGCAGGCGACCGCCACGACTGCGTGCAGTGCCCAGGCCATGTGGCAACAGGCTGGAACGGGTGTGCGCATGGCAAATGGCAATGGCCAGGGCGTCGGAGGCGTCGATCTGCGGTTTTGAGGTGAGCTTGAGCATGTGCATGACCATCATCTGCACCTGCTCTTTATTCGCCGCCCCCGTACCGACCACGGCCTGCTTGACTTGGGTCGCAGTGTATTCGGCAATTTCCATGCCCTCCTCCGCTCCAGCCACGATGGCGGCGCCACGGGCCTGGCCCAGCTTCAACGCCGAATCGGCATTTTTTGCCATGAACACCTTTTCGATGCCCATGGTGACCGGTCCGTAGGTCTGGATCACTTCACGCACGCCGCGATAGACGATCTGCAGGCGCTCGGCCAACTCGCCCGCGCCGGTGCGGATGCAGCCCGAGGCGACATAGACACAGCCGCGCGGGGTCTGTTGCACCACGCCAAAACCGGTGATGCGCGAACCGGGGTCGATACCTAGAATTAAAGTCATAACGCCTGCGGTTTTGTGGAAACACATAGATCCAATGTGGGAGCTGCTTTTGTGGCGAGGGAGCTTGCTCCCGCTCGACTGCGTAGCAGGCGCAGGCTTTTGGGGGCGCTTCGCACCCCAACGGGAGCAAGCTCCCTCGCCACAAAAGCCCGCTTCCACACTGGACTTTCATCGTTCTTAGGTAAGCTGTGCAGCGACTTCTTCCGGGATATCCGCGTTGGAATACACATTCTGCACATCATCCAAATCTTCCAGCATATCCAGCATCTTCAGCACTTTCTGCGCACCGTCCAGGTCCAGCTCGGCGCTGGTGGTCGGCAGCATCACGATCTCCGCGTCAGTGCCTTTGAAGCCAGCGGCTTCCAGCGCATTGCGCACGGCGTAGAAGCTGGCGAACGAGGTGAACACGTCGATGGAGCCGTCTTCGTTGGTCACCACGTCGTCGGCATCCGCCTCCATCGCGGCCTCCATCAGCGCATCTTCATCCGTGCCGGGTGCAAAGGTGATCTGCCCCTTGCGCTCGAACAGGTAAGCCACCGAACCGTCGGTGCCGAGGTTGCCACCGCACTTGCTGAACGCATGACGTACGGCTGCCGCGGTGCGGTTGCGGTTGTCGGTCATGCACTCGACCATCACCGCCACGCCGCCCGGGCCGTAGCCTTCGTAGCTCAGCTCGACCATGTCGTCGGTGTCGGCAGCACCAGCGCCACGGGCCACGGCGCGGTCGATGATGTCGCGGCTCATGTTGGCGCCCAGCGCCTTGTCCAACGCCAAGCGCAGGCGCGGGTTGGAGCCGGGGTCACCACCGCCCTGGCGGGCGGCGACGGTCAGCTCGCGAATCCACTTGGTGAATATCTTGCCTTTCTTGGCATCCTGACGCTCTTTGCGGTGCTTGATGTTCGCCCACTTGGAATGGCCAGCCATAACACAACTCCGAAATTCTGTAGAAACCTTGATCACCCCCGCCCCAGGCGAGGAATAGTCCTTTAACGCAAAGGCGCATCCGAAGATGCGCCTTTTTAGACTGCGTAAACCTCAGTGCGCTTTCACGCAGCAGCCTTACTCAGCCTTAGGCGTCTCGCGCAGGCGGATGTGCAGTTCGCGCAATGCCTTGGCATCCACCACACCTGGCGCCTGGGTCATGACGTCCGCAGCGCTCTGGGTTTTCGGGAAGGCGATCACTTCACGGATCGACTGGGCGCCGGTCATCAGCATCACCAGACGGTCCAGGCCGAACGCCAGGCCACCGTGCGGCGGTGCGCCGTATTTCAGGGCGTCGAGCAGGAAGCCGAATTTCTCTTCCTGTTCCGCTTCGTTGATGCCCAACAGGCGGAACACCGCTTGTTGCATCTCTTTACGGTGGATACGGATCGAACCGCCACCCAGCTCAGTGCCGTTGAGCACCATGTCGTAGGCACGGGACAAAGCGCCTGCCGGGTTGGCTTCCAGCTCAGCCGGCGAGCACTTCGGCGCGGTGAACGGGTGGTGCAAGGCGCTGAAGCTGCCGTCGTCGTTCTCTTCGAACATCGGGAAGTCAACGACCCACATCGGGGCCCATTCACAGGTCAGCAGGTTCAGGTCGTGACCCAGCTTGATCCGCAGCGCGCCCAGGGCCTCGCTGACGATCTTGGCTTTGTCGGCGCCGAAGAACACGATGTCGCCGTCGACTGCACCGACGCGATCAAGGATCGCGTTCAGGTTGTCCAGCGGGATGTTTTTAACGATCGGCGATTGCAGTCCTTCAACACCGTTGGCGCGCTCGTTGACCTTGATGTACGCCAGGCCCTTGGCACCGTAGATGCCGACGAACTTGGTGTAGTCGTCGATCTGCTTGCGCGGCATGCTCGCGCCGCCAGGCACGCGCAGGGCGGCGATGCGGCACTTAGGGTCGTTGGCCGGGCCGCTGAACACCTTGAAGTCGACTTCCTTGAGTTGGTCGGCCACGTCCACCAGTTCCAGCGGGTTACGCAGGTCTGGCTTGTCGGAACCGTAGCGGCGCATGGCTTCTTCGAAGGTCATGTGCGGGAAGTCGCCGAATTCCAGGTCCAGCACTTCCTTGAACAGGTTGCGGATCATCTGCTCGGTCAGGCCCATGATCTCTTTTTCATCGAGGAAGCTGGTCTCGATGTCGATCTGGGTGAATTCCGGCTGGCGGTCGGCGCGCAGGTCTTCGTCACGGAAGCACTTGGCGATCTGGTAGTAACGGTCGAAGCCGGCCACCATCAGCAGTTGCTTGAACAGCTGCGGCGACTGCGGCAGGGCGAAGAACGAACCCGCGTGGGTACGGCTCGGCACCAGGTAGTCACGCGCGCCTTCCGGGGTGGCCCGGGTCAGGATCGGGGTTTCAACGTCTAGGAAGCCGTTTTCGTCGAGGAAGCGGCGGATGCTGGTGGTCATGCGCGAACGCAGGCGCAGCTTCTCGGCCATTTCCGGACGACGCAGGTCCAGGAAGCGATAGCGCAGGCGGGTTTCTTCGCCGACGTCGGAGTATTCGTTGAGTGGGAACGGCGGGGTTTCCGACTCGTTCAGCACTTCCAGCTCGTAGCCCAGCACTTCGATGCCGCCGGAGGCCATGTTCTTGTTCACGGCGCCTTCCGGACGCAGGCGAACCTTGCCGGTGATCTTCACGACGTATTCGCTGCGCACGCGGTCGGCAGCGGCGAAGCTTTCGGCGCGATCCGGGTCGAACACCACCTGGGCCAGACCATCACGATCACGGATGTCGAGGAAGATCACCCCGCCGTGGTCGCGGCGACGGTGAACCCATCCGCAAAGGGTGATTTCCTGACCTTCCAGGGTCTCGTTCAGTTGGCCGCAATAGTGGCTGCGCATCATGGTCGTGGTTTCACTTCTCGTAATTCGTAATTCGGTGGAGGCTTGCCTCGTCACCGTACATTAAAGCAGGGGACGGATAATGCAGGAGCCTGCGCGTAGAGTTCAACTCAGTCTGCTTTGTCGCCGCCCGCCAGATTCTTCTTCGAGCCGGTCTTGAAGTCGGTCTCGTACCAGCCGCTGCCGCTCAGGCGGAAGCCTGGCATGGACAACATTTTCTTGAGCTCCGGCGCTTGGCAGGCCGGGCAATCGACCAGCGGCGCGGCGCTGATCTTCTGAATGGCTTCCAACTGATGACCACAGGAAGCACATTGATAGTCGTACATGGGCATGGCGATGTCTCGGCGATCAGAACGTTACTGCGCCACGCCTGCTCCGGAACAACCCCGGCACGCGCAGCAAAGCGCGGGATTATATCTGGTAAATCGAGGCAGCGCAGCCGGCTTTCTGCCCCGGGGCCTTGCCCGCCTCAAAGGAAGGCTAACCCCGAAGCCCGGTGGCTAAGAAGGTTGAACACGCTCTTTCAAGGCGTGAACCACACACACCACCCTGACCAACCCACTGAAGTTCTTCACCCCGCCATGACGCAAGTGCACTTCCCGATCCACATAGGACAGCAACGCACTGACCGAACAGGCGTTGATCCTGGCAATTTCCGTGAGGATATTCCAATAGATCTGCTCCAGCCGCAGGCACGTGGAAAACCCGTTGAGCCTTACCGACCGGGACAATGGCTTGGCCAGCCCCATGTCGAACCCTTTTACAAAGGGGTCGACCTTTATTTTATGAAAACCACCGGTCTCCATGATTCCATTACCCACTCCACGTGACATACACCTGACACTCCATTGCCAAACAGCCGCCCATGGGATGTCCCATTAGGCAATGGCCTTATAAAACCGCAGGCAGAGTGCAGCAGCCAGAAGACGCGACGTTGATAGGCGTAGGACAACGCCAGGAAATGCGCGGAAACAAGCGAGCGGCGCCGGGAAGACGCCGCCAAGGGTAGTTGTTTACTTATTTTCGAGCAGGGAACGCAGCATCCACGCGGTTTTCTCGTGAACCTGCATGCGCTGGGTCAACAGGTCGGCCGTCGGCTCATCGCTGACCTTGTCGAGCAGTGGGAAGATGCCGCGCGCGGTGCGCGTGACCGCTTCCTGACCTTCTACCAGTTGCTTGATCATGTCTTCAGCATTCGGCACGCCTTCTTCTTCCTTGATGGAAGAAAGACGCGCGTAGACCGAGTAGGCACCCGGCGCCGGGAAACCCAATGCACGGATACGCTCGGCAATGGAGTCCACCGCCAGCGCCAGCTCGTTGTATTGCTCTTCGAACATCAGGTGCAACGTGCGGAACATAGGGCCCGTGACGTTCCAATGGAAGTTGTGGGTCTTCAGGTACAGTACATAGGTATCGGAAAGCAGTCGCGAAAGCCCGTCGACGATGGATTTACGATCTTCTTCACTGATACCGATATCGATTGCCATGTTTATCCCCTTCAATTGACAAGCATTCATTGATCAGGTGCAGGTCCACTCTAGCAAGTGTGCCGGTGATGCGCAGCCCGGCGCGGCAATTCGCCCCGCCCCGGCCGGTGAAAACGACACAGTCTAAGCCTTGGGCCCATGTAGGAAATCTCCCAGAAGGCCGCTTGAAAAGCCCGCACGTGTCTAGGACAAGCGTTTGACGCAGAAATGCCGTCGCCCTTGCAACACCTCGAAATGCTTGATTTGAGTAGGCACAGCCTTTGCTGTTAAATAGGCGGCGTGTCGTCGCCGTTACTTTCTGCGGCAGCGGCATAGGCTGATACCCCGCGCACGTGCCCAACGCCTCCCATTGTTCAGAAGCGAACCGTGCCAGTCAGCTCTTCCTTGTGATCCGTCTTAACGTGAGTTAATCAAAATGTTGAAAATCGTCCACCTGCTAACGGGCGTTGCAGCTTTGCTGCTGTCCTTTATCCCGACCCTGCAGCCTGAAAGCCTGCCGTATCTGGAACAACACGACGCTCTGTACCTGGCCTTGTTCGGCCTTCTTAACCTGACGCTGGCACCGGTGATCCCTTACTGGAACAAAGGCACGCGTCATCAACTGCAAAACCTGGTCAGCGCGCTGTTGGTACTGACTGTTGTCGTACAAACCCTCACCCTCCTGGCCCCCATGCCTGAAGTCGGCGGCCACCCGGCCATCCTGCTCAGCCTGGTGATTGCTGTGGTCGCCATTGTTCTTCACCTGGCCATCAGCTTCTACCGCTCGTCCCCTGCGGCCTCGTCGCAAACCTACGACATGACCAATCGGGATACCGGTACCGTCAAGTGGTTCAACACCTCCAAAGGCTTCGGCTTTATTTCCCGTGATTCGGGCGACGATATCTTCGTCCACTTCCGGGCCATTCGCGGCGAAGGCCATCGCGTTCTGGTGGAAGGCCAGCGCGTGGAATTCTCCGTTATGAATCGCGACAAAGGCCTGCAGGCCGAAGACGTGATCGCTGCACTGCCGCGTCGCTGATACCCGCCTTCGCAGCAAAAAAAACCGCGACCCAGCCTGGCTGGATCGCGGTTTTTTTATGCGCGCCTATTAATAGTGAGGCGGCGGCGCTTCTTCTTCAGACGTTTCGAACTGACCGCCCATTTCTTCCTGGCGCTTGAGCAGCGCGGTCATCTGCAGTTGCAGGCGCTCGACGGCGCGCTGCTGGGTGACGAGGATGTCATTGAGGGTCTCGATGGTGTCGTCCTGGAAGGCCAGGCGGCTTTCCAGATCGTTGACGCGGTCTTGCAAATCCATGATTCAGCCCTGGGTAAAGACGAAGTCGGCGGGCAACAGCCCGCGCAGGCGAGCACGAATGGCTGCCACGTGTTCATCGGTATAAGGCTGCGCGGGGTGTTTGCCCCATACCGGCGCAGGCCAGGCGGCATCATCACGTTTGCGCACGATCACATGCACGTGCAACTGGCTGACCACGTTGCCCAGGGCGCCGATGTTCATTTTGTCGGCGGACAAGCCTTCATTCAGCAACTGGGCCAAGGCGGTGGTTTCTTGCCACAGGCGCTGCTGGTCGACGACATCCAGTTGAAACACTTCGCTGATACCGTTGATACGCGGTACCAGGATGAACCAGGGGTAGTTCGAGTCATTGGACAGCAGCAGGCGGCACAGGGGGAAATCCCCGATGACCAGTGTGTCTTGTTGAAGGCGTTGGTCTAAAGCGAACACCGCAGGCACTCCGTTCGGCAGGTCAGGTTCAAGGCGCCCAGCATACCTGCGAATCGCTATTGCTTCACGTCGGCCAATACGCGCCCAGGCAAGGCGTGACGAAAAAAAGTGCACCATTTCGAGCCAAACGGATTTTTCGACTACGCTCAATGACCAATCCTTCAGTGATTAGCTAAGCGCTGATCAAAACATTGCGACGAGAACCGCGATGCAGAGGCCTCACAAAGCAAGGCATTGAGCCATCACCGAAACACTGAGGCATCAGACGGCATGCACCAAAATGACCCAATCGCGCCTCAAAGAGATCCGCCGATTACCCACTGACCGGGGTGAACGGGTAACGTTTTTCCCAGATACAGGATTTATGCACCCCAACACAGGCACAGAGCCCGGGCGTCAAGGCCAAACCAATCGGCGTAAAAACCCCGTGCTTATGCGGTTTTCACGAGGCAGTAACGTTTTTCACGAAAAAATGACATTCGATTTACGGTTTGGGCACGCTTGCTGCATTCATCCCTCTATCGTCGGCAACGGCACCGGAAGGGAAGCAGGTGTTTCGCGATGAAAAACAGCAGCGGTTCAATGCACGCCAAGGAAGATTTCAAACTTGGAAAGTAACGTTTTTTGCGTTCTTTTAACGGTCTGGAAACAGCATTGAAGTTGTCAGCCTCGTTACAGTGAGGCTGTGAATTTGCGACATGGATATAGCAATCTACGACAAGCTCGTAAAGAAGCTGAAAGGAAAGTTGGGCAAGTATCGCCAATATTGTCAGCGTGATATAACTTTGCGCCGACACAAAAAGAAAGAGCCGCCCAGACAAAAATATAGGTGGGACGGCAGTACTCTTCCTAAAACCAAAGGAGCAAATCACGATGCGCGTGATGAAGTGGAGCATGATCGCCCTGGCTGTTTCAGCAGGCACTACGCAGTTCGCAATGGCGTCCGCCCAAAGCGATTCCAAAGGCTTTGTTGAAGACAGCACTTTCAGCATTAACACTCGCGCCCTGTACTTCAGCCGCGACTTCCGTAACAACCCGTCGGGCCCGGACTCTCAGAGCCGTGCCGAAGAATCCGGCCTGGGCTTCAACGCCCTGTACTCTTCGGGCTTCACCCAAGGCACCATCGGTGTCGGTGTTGACGTGATCGGCCTGCTGGGCGTCAAGCTCGACAGCGGCAAAGGCCGTGCTGGCACTGGTCTGTTCCCAACCGGTTCCGATGGTCGCTCGCAAGACGACTACTCCAAAGGCGGCGGCGCGGTTAAATTCCGTATCTCCGATACTGTGCTGAAAATTGGTGACCAATACACCACAGCTCCAGTATTCGCTTCAGACGACAGCCGTTTGCTGCCAGAGCTGCCGCAAGGTATCTCGATCACCAGCAGCGAGATCAAGGGCCTGAAGCTTGAAGGCGGTCACTTCACTTCCAGCGTCGCGCAAAACCAGACCTACCATGACAGCCTGGGCCTGACCAAAACCGACTTCGTCGGTGGTGTCTACTCCTTCACTCCTGAGTTCACCGGTAGCCTGTACTACGCGAAAACTGAAGATTATTTCCGTAAGTACTACAGCAACCTGAACTGGACCCACGCGATCAGCGACGACCAGTCGTTTGCCTTGGACTTCAACATCTACGACACCAAGAGCGAAGGCGAAGGCCTGCAACGTGCTTCCAAAGACAGCGCTCTGCCGTTCGCAGAACGTACCAAGCTCGATAACCGTGCGTTCAGCTTGCAGGGTGCGTACACCATCGGTGCACACACCTTCACCCTGGCAGCCCAGAAAGTTACCGGCGACGGCGACTACGGCTACGGCGTAGACGGCGGCGGCACGGTGTTCCTGGCCAACTCCATCGCCCGTTCCGACTTCAACGCCGAGGGCGAGAAGTCCTACCAGGCGCGTTACGACATCAACATGGCAACCTTTGGCATTCCTGGCCTGAGCTTCATGACTCGTTACGTGACCGGTAGCGGCGCCAACACCGCCACCACCTCGAACGGCAAAGAGTGGGAACGCGACATCGAAGCCAAATACGTGATCCAGAGCGGCCCAGCCAAAGACCTGAGCCTGCGTGTACGTCAAGCGACCTATCGTTCGTCTGATGGCGTGTACTACGGTTCGTCGTCGATCGACGAACTGCGTCTGATCGCGCAATACCCGCTGAACATCCTGTAATTGACAGTTTTATTACAGCGATGACTTAAGGCTTTCGCCTTAAACAAAAAGCCGCTCTCTTGTTTAACAAGGGAGCGGCTTTTTTATGGCTTTAATGTTTCAGCAACAAAATAACTAGCAAGCTAACTAACGACATTATCACCGGCGGCTTGAACCTGACCTAACGGCCAAGTTCAAGGCAGTTAATTGCCATTACTTGGCAGCTGTTTCCTGCATCACGCGAATAACCCGCTGTGGAAACGGAATATCAATCCCCGCCGCTTTCAAACGATCCCGTGCAAGTTCGTTCAACATGAACACTACGTCCCAATAATCCGCAGTCTTGGTCCAGCAACGCAGGGAAACAGTGATCGAACTGTCACCCAAGGTCGACACCACTGCAACAGCCGCCGGGTCTGCCAGTACACGCGGGTCTTTGGCCAGTTCCAGCAACACTTCACGGGCTTTCTGCAGGTCAGCTTCATAGTCGACACCCACGTCAAACACCACCTTGCGGGTCGGCTGACGGTTGGTGTTGGTGATGAGGCCGTTGGACAAGCTGCCGTTGGGGATGATCACGGTCTTGTTGTCACCGGTACGCAGCACGGTGTGGAAGATCTGGATGCTGTCGACGGTGCCGGAAGTGCCCTGGGCTTCGATCCAGTCACCAATGCGGAACGGACGGAACAACAGAATCAGCACGCCGCCAGCGAAGTTCGCCAGGCTGCCTTGCAATGCCAGGCCAATGGCCAGGGTAGCGGCACCGATCGCGGCCACGAACGAAGTGGTGGCGACGCCGATCATCGAGGCCACGTTGACCACCAGCATGACCTTGAGCGCAATGTTCGCCAGGCTGGTGATGAAGTGTTGCAGCGCCAAGTCGGCATTGCGCAATGCCAACAAACGCCCCACTCGGTGGGTCAACACGTTGATCAGCCACCAACCGATGGCCAGGGTGAGCACCGCCAGCAAAAAACGGCTGCCGTATTCCATGATCATCGGGATCCACGACTCTGAGGTCTTGATCAGGTGATCCACTTCAGCATTCAAATCCATCTACATTCTCCTGTTTACCGGATGTTTGGCCATAAATGCAATTGAGCCCCGTAGGGCTCAATCGTCGGCGCAGGTTCTGGGGCGTGGGACGTCAAAAACGCCCACAGGTTCCCCAAAGTGCCATCAGTCGCGGAAGTTATTGAACTGCAGCGGCATGTCGAAGGTCTTGGCGCGCAGGGCCGCGATGGCCTCTTGCAGGTCGTCACGCTTTTTGCCAGTGACGCGAACCTGCTCACCCTGGATCGCGGCCTGGACTTTCAGCTTGGCGTCCTTGATGTGAGCAACGATCTTCTTCGCCAGCTCCTTGTCGATGCCTTCCTTGAGGACGGCTTCTTGCTTCATCAACTTGCCGGAGGCGTAGGCGTCCTTGATCTCAAGGCATTGCGCGTCGATCTTGCGCTTGACCAGCGACAGCTTGAGGATCTCGATCATCGCTTCCAGCTGGAAATCGGCTTCAGCGGTCAGGTTGACGGTCAGCTCTTTTTCCTTGAATTCGAAGCTGCCCTTGCCTTTCAAGTCATAGCGACGGTCCAGTTCCTTGACGGCGTTCTCGACGGCGTTGGTGACTTCGTGTTTGTCCAGTTCGGATACCACGTCGAACGAAGGCATGTCATTTCTCCAATATAAGGGGCGGGCTCAGTAGAGATGGAGCGCGCCCAAGCTAAAATGCCGGGGCATTATAGCGGTTCTTTTGTCCTGTTCGCTGCGGGCGACCCTTTGGAGCACAAACTGATGTCGACCACCTGGCATATTCTCGGCGCCGGTAGCCTGGGCACACTCTGGGCCACGCGGCTGGCGCGCGCTGGCGTGCCCGTGCGGTTGATCCTGCGCGATGCTGCGCGCCTGGCCAGCTATCAGGCAGCCAAAGGGCTTACGCTGGTAGAACAGGGCATGGAACACACATACCCGGTAATTGGCGAAACGCCCGACAGTCCCGAGCCGATTCATCGCCTACTCGTGGCGTGCAAAGCCTACGACGCACAGAGTGCCGTCGCACAGCTGCAACACCGGCTGGCACCGGACGCAGAACTGATCCTGCTGCAGAACGGCCTCGGCAGCCAGGACGCGGTGGCCGCGCAACTGCCCCAGGCACGCTGCATCTTTGCCTCCAGCACCGAAGGCGCATTCCGCGACGGCGATTGGCGTGTGGTGTTCGCCGGCCATGGCTACACCTGGCTGGGAGACGCAAGCCACCCCACCCCGCCGCTTTGGCTGGATGACTTGCAAGCGGCCGGCATCCCCCACGATTGGAGCACCGACATCCTCACACGGCTGTGGCGCAAGCTGGCGCTCAATTGCGCCATCAACCCGCTGACCGTGCTGTACCAGTGCCGTAACGGAGAACTGCAAGCCCATCACTGTGAAGTCGCAACCCTGTGCGCCGAACTCGGCGAACTGCTGGAGTGTTGCGGCCAACCGGCTGCCGCCCAGGACCTGCAACACGAAGTGGAACGGGTGATCCAGGCCACTGCCGCCAACTACTCGTCCATGTATCAGGACGTGACCGCCGGCCGTCGCACCGAAATCAGCTATCTATTGGGCTATGCTTGCCAGGCGGGTTCTCGTCACCAGTTGAACCTGCCGCACCTGCAACAGTTGCAAGTACGCCTGGTGGAGCGCTTGCTTGCACGCGGATTGCCCCGCGACTGAGGCACGCGCTACCCTGCCCGCCCGTCTATCACCTGGGAAAACCCTGATGCCGCTGCGCCAGCGTCTTGAAAACCTACCGGTCGGGCAGAAACTGCTCGCCGCCCTGCTGGTGCTGTTGACCACCGTGTTACTGGTGGCCAACCTGACCTTTATCAGCGCCGCCTACTGGATTTCCCAGGAAAGCATGGCACCCCAGGCCTTGCAGGCCATCGGCCGCCTGGTGTCCAACCCCGCACTCGCCGCCGAAGCCCTCGAATCGCCGGCCAAGGCTGACGCGCTGCTCAACGAACTGACCAGCTATTCGCCCTTGCGCGCCGCCGCCCTGTACGACGGCGAAGGCAACCGCCTGGCGCAGATGCAACACGGCGACCGCTTGCACCTGCCGGACAACTATCGGCATATCGAAGCCTGGCGCGTGACCGAGTTTCGCAGCAACCAGGTCATCACCCTGCCCCGCGCCGGCCAGCCGTCCGGGCATCTGCTGCTGGTGGCCAGTAGCGAGCTGCCAGTGGCGTTCTATACCGGCACGTTGACGGCCAGCCTGGGCATCCTGATTTTCAGCGTGTTGTTGTGGCTGATCATCGCCCGTCAGATCAAACGCCTGATCACTCGGCCGATTCACGAACTGGAAGAACTCTCCCGCCAGGTCACCCGCGAGGAGAACTACGCCCTGCGCGCCGGCCGGGGTAACCACGACGAAATTGGCAGCCTGGCCGAGGCCTTCAACACCATGCTGTCGCGCATCGAAGCCCGTGAGCAACAGCTCAAGCGTGCGCGGGACGACTCTCAGGCGGCGTATGACCAGGCTCAGGGTCTGGCGGAAGAAACTCGCCACACCAACCGCAAACTGGAACTGGAAGTGCAGGTTCGCAGCAAGATCGAGAAGAAACTCACCGGCTTCCAGAATTACCTGAACAGCATCATCGACTCCATGCCCTCGGCACTGATCGCCCTGGATGAACAGCTCTACGTCACCCAATGGAACCAGGAGGCCAGCGCCCTCTCCGGCACACGCCTGGACGAAGCCCTGAACCAGCCGATCTACCTGGCGTTCCAGCCGCTCAAACCTTACCTGCCGCAGATCCGGGCGGCGGTGGAGCAACACACCGTGGAGCGCATCGAGCGTGTCACTTGGTTCAAGGACGACGAAGCCAAGCACTACGCGCTGACCTTCTACCCGCTGATGGGCGGGGCCGGGCGTGGCGTGGTGATCCGGATCGATGACATCACCCAGCGCTTGTCCCTGGAAGAAATGATGGTGCAGTCGGAGAAGATGCTCTCCGTGGGTGGCTTGGCCGCCGGCATGGCCCATGAGATCAACAACCCGCTGGGGGCGATCCTGCACAACGTGCAGAACATCCGCCGCCGCCTGTCCCCCGAGTTGCCCAAGAACCTGGAGCATGCGGAGCAGGCAGGCATCGAGCTGGAAACAGTCAACCGCTACCTGCAAAGCCGCGAAGTGCCGCAACTGCTCGATGGCATCCAACAGGCTGGGGCGCGGGCGGCAAAGATCGTCACCCACATGCTCAGTTTCAGCCGTCGCAGCAACCGGCAGATGGCCCCCTGCGATTTGCCGGCGCTGATCGACCAGGCTGTGGAAATCGCTGGCAATGACTTCGACCTGGCCATCGGCTTCGACTTCAAGGGCCAGGCCATCATCCGCCAGTTCGACCCTCAACTCGGGCCCGGTGCCCGGCACCGCCAACGAGCTGGAACAGGTGCTGCTCAATCTGCTGAAAAACGCCGCCCAGGCCATCCATTTGCGTGAAGACGACAGCGAGCCGGGGCGCATCATCCTGCGCACGCGCCTCAACCCGCCGTGGGCGGAGATCCAAGTGGAAGACAACGGCATCGGCATGAGCGAGAACGTGCGCAAACGCACCTTCGAGCCGTTCTTCACCACCAAGGAAATCGGCCAGGGCACAGGGCTCGGGCTGTCGGTGTCGTATTTCATCATCACCAACAACCACAAGGGCCAGATGGAAGTGCATTCCACCCTGGGCCAAGGCACCTGCTTCACCCTGCGCCTGCCGTTGGCCGGTAGCCAACTGCCCCCTTACGAACTGAACCAACTGGAGCACTGACCATGGGCTTTCGCCTGTCGAAGATCTACACCCGCACCGGCGACAAGGGCGAAACCGGCCTGGGCGATGGCCGCCGCGTGCCCAAGGACCACCCACGGGTGGAAGCGATTGGTGAGGTGGATACGCTGAACAGCCAGCTGGGTTTGTTGCTGGCCAGCCTGGAAGAACAGAGTGGCAAGCATCCGGAACTGAAGGATGTGATCGAGGTGCTAACGCCTTGCCAGCATCGTTTGTTCGACCTGGGCGGTGAACTGGCAATGCCGGTGTACAAAGCCTTGAACGCTGCGGAAGTGGATCGGCTGGAAGCCGCGATTGACCGCTGGAATGAGGAAGTGGGGCCGCTGGAGAACTTCATCCTGCCCGGTGGCTCGGCATTGATCGCCCAAGCCCATGTGTGCCGCAGCCTGGCGCGCAGTGCGGAGCGGCGGTGTCAGCAATTGAATGCGGTGGAACCGTTGGAAGGGGTGGGGTTGGCGTACATCAATCGGTTGTCGGATTTGCTGTTTGTGGCGGCGCGGGTGATTGCCAAGCGCCAGGGTGTGGCTGAGGTGTTATGGCAAGCGGCCGCTAAGCCACACTAACCCAATGAAAACGCCAAACCTGTAGTGAGCGGGCTTGCCCCGCTCACCACAGTGTCCGCATCAAACCTGAGGCCAGAACGCGCGAATACCCGCCACACCTTGGGCCCCCACTTCCCAAGCCTGCTCTCGCTCGGCAGGCCCCACCCCGCCCAACAGAAACACCGGTTTGCTGAACCCACGGATCAACTCTGCCGCCTGCTCCCATCCCAATGGCTGGGCATCGGGGTGAGTCCGGGTCGGCTGTACCGGCGACAGCGTGACGAAATCCACGTCCATCATTTCCGCCAGCGCCAGCTCCTCGGCATTGTGGCAAGACGCCGCCAACCAACGATCTTTAGGAAGCGGTCGACCTTTGCTCGCGTATTTACGCAGTTGTGCCGAGGTCATGTGCCAACCGGCCGAAGGAAAATCCCCCAGCCACTCGAACGGCCCCTTGAGCATCAGTTGTGCCTTACCCGCGCACAGCCCCACCGCATCCACCGCGAGGTCACGGTATTTGGGGTCGTAGCCGTTGGGCGCACGCAGTTGCACCAACTTGATACCGCCAGCAATGGCTTTCTGAATACCCCGCAGTAACGTCGGGGTTTCCAGTTCGCCTGGGGTGATCAGGTATTCAGCCGGCAAACGCGCCGCCGCCACAATCGGCGCATTGGCTGCCGGGAACTCGTAGTTGATCAGGTCCCGAGGAGCGACCCATTCCAACGGTTGCCCTTCAACACCATGAGGCTCGCCGGTAAACGCCGACACTTCCCAGACATCCAGCAACACCTGTTTGTCCGGATAGTCGTGCTGCACCTTGATCAGCGGCCGCGCGGTGGTGACCTGTATACCCAGCTCTTCCTGCAATTCGCGGGACAGCGCGCTGGCGACCGATTCATCGGCCTCCACCTTGCCGCCGGGAAATTCCCAGAGGCCGCCCTGATGCTGGGTATCGGCGCGGCGCGCCAACAGGATCCTGCCATCGACACCGCGGATCACCGCGGCTGCTACATGCACTCGTTTCACCGCGCTTATCCTCTTAGGTACGGTATTCCGCGTTGATCTTCACGTACTCGTGGGACAGGTCGGTGGTCCAGATGGTTTCGCTGCACGCGCCGCGACCCAACTCGATGCGGATGGTGATTTCTTCCTGTTGCATCACCGCCGAGCCCTGGGCTTCGGTGTAGGTCTCGGCACGGGCGCCACGGCTGGCGATGCACACGTCGCCGAGGAACACGTCGATCTTGCTCACGTCCAGGTCCGGCACGCCGGCACGGCCCACAGCGGCCAGGATACGGCCCCAGTTCGGGTCAGAGGCGAACAGCGCCGTCTTGATCAGCGGCGAATGCGCCACGGTGTAGCCAACGTCCAGGCATTCCTGATGATTACCGCCGCCATTCACTTCAACAGTAACAAACTTGGTGGCGCCCTCGCCGTCACGCACGATGGCCTGGGCCACGTCCATGCACACTTCGAACACCGCCTGCTTCAACGCCGCGAACAACGGGCCGCTGGCCTCGGTGATTTCCGGCAGGTTGGCCTGGCCGGTGGCGATCAGCATGCAGCAGTCGTTGGTCGAGGTGTCGCCATCGATGGTGATGCGGTTGAACGACTTGTTGGCGCCGTCGAGGATCAGGCTGTGCAGCACGTCGCGGGAAACTTTGGCGTCGGTGGCAATGTATCCGAGCATGGTAGCCATGTTCGGGCGGATCATGCCCGCGCCCTTGCTGATACCGGTCACGGTGACGGTTACGCCATCGTGCACGAACTGGCGGCTCGCGCCTTTGGGCAGGGTGTCGGTGGTCATGATGCCGGTTGCTGCCGCGGCCCAGTTATCCACAGACAGGTCGTCCAGCGCAGCTTGCAGCGCGCCTTCGATTTTTTCTACCGGCAATGGCTCACCGATCACGCCGGTGGAATACGGCAGCACTTGGCTGGCGTCCACGCCGGTCAGCTGGGCCAGCTTGGCGCAAGTGCGTGCAGCCGCCACCAGGCCTGGCTCGCCGGTACCTGCGTTGGCATTGCCGGTGTTGGTCAGCAGGTAACGGATCGTGCCGGCAACGCGCTGCTTGGCCAGGATCACCGGTGCGGCGCAGAACGCGTTGAGGGTGAACACACCGGCGACGGTCGAGCCTTCGGCACAGCGCATCACCACCACATCCTTGCGCCCAGGGCGCTTGATGCCGGCCGAAGCGATACCGAGTTCAAAACCGGCAACCGGGTGCAATGTGGGCAAAGGACCAAGACCAACAGCCATGAATGCGCTCCTTAAAAATCAGATGATGTCTGTGCCGTCGTAAGCGACGGCGAAATTAATGGCAAAACGCCGCGACGGCAGAGGCCGGTCGCGGCGCGGGGTGTTGCAGCGTCAGGCAAAAATCTTATTCGATCTGGCCGTGGCAGTGTTTGAACTTCTTGCCCGAACCGCAGTAGCACAGCTCGTTGCGGCCCAGCTTCTGGTCATTGCGAACCGGGGTTTGAGCCAGGGCCACGTCGACCTCTTCGCCCAATACCTCAGGCGCTTCCAGGCCCGGTGCTTCGTCATGCTGGAACTGCATGCGCGCAGCCAGAGCCTCGGCTTCCTGACGCAGGCGGGCTTCTTCCTCGATCGGGTCTTCGCGACGCACCTGAACGTGGGACAGCACGCGGATCGAATCGCGCTTGATCGAATCCAGCAGTTCGGAGAACAGCGTGAACGACTCGCGCTTGTACTCTTGCTTCGGGTTCTTCTGGGCGTAGCCACGCAGGTGGATACCGTGACGCAGGTGGTCCATGGTCGACAGGTGGTCTTTCCACAGGTCGTCCAGTACGCGCAGTACGATTTGCTTCTCGAAGGTGCGCAGTGCTTCGGCACTCGCCTGCTCTTCTTTCTCGTTGTACGCCGCCAGCAGCTCGGTCATCAGCTTCTCGCGCAGCGTTTCTTCGTACAGGTGATCGTCTTCGTCCAGCCACTGCTGAACCGGCAGGTCCACACCGAAGTCGCTCTTCAACGCGGCTTCCAGGCCGGCAACATCCCACTGCTCCGGCAGGGACTGTGGCGGGATGTGTGCGCTGACGGTAGCGTTGAGCACGTCCTGACGGAAATCAGCGATGGTCTCGCCAATGTTGTCGGCGGCCAGCAACGTGTTACGCATGTGATAGATCACTTTACGCTGTTCGTTGTTGACGTCATCGAACTCGAGCAGTTGCTTACGGATATCGAAGTTGCGGCCCTCGACCTTGCGCTGGGCCTTCTCGATGGCGTTGGTCACCATGCGGTGTTCAATCGCTTCACCGGACTGCATCCCTAAGGCCTTCATGAAGTTCTTCACGCGGTCCGAAGCGAAGATGCGCATCAGGCTGTCTTCCAGGGACAGGTAGAAGCGGCTGGAACCGGCGTCACCCTGGCGACCGGCACGACCACGCAGTTGGTTGTCGATACGGCGCGATTCGTGACGCTCGGAAGCGATCACCTGCAGGCCACCGGATTCCAGCACGGCCTGGTGGCGTTTCTGCCAGTCAGCCTTGATCTGGGCGATCTGCTCAGGGCTCGGGTTTTCCAGTGCCGCGACTTCAACTTCCCAGTTACCGCCCAACAGGATGTCGGTACCACGACCGGCCATGTTGGTGGCGATGGTCAGTGCGCCTGGGCGACCGGCCTGGGCAATGATCTCGGCTTCTTTTTCGTGGAACTTGGCGTTGAGGACCTTGTGCTCGATGCCTTCCTTGTTGAGCAGGTTCGATACGTGCTCGGAAGTCTCGATGGTGGCGGTACCCACCAGGATCGGGCGACCCTGGGCCATGCCGTCCTTGATGTCGTTGATGATGGCCGCGTATTTCTCTTCGGCCGTCAGGAACACCAGGTCGTTGAAGTCTTTACGCGCCAACGGTTTGTTCGGCGGAATGACCATCACGGCCAGGTTGTAGATCTGGTGGAACTCGAACGCTTCGGTGTCGGCCGTACCGGTCATGCCGGACAGTTTGTTGTACAGACGGAAGTAGTTCTGGAAGGTAGTGGACGCCAACGTCTGGCTTTCTGCCTGGATGTTGAGCATTTCCTTGGCTTCGATGGCCTGGTGCAGGCCTTCGGACAAACGACGACCCGGCATGGTACGGCCGGTGTGTTCGTCAACCAGCACGACCTGGCCGTCCTGCACGATGTATTCGACGTTGCGATGGAACAGCTTGTGGGCGCGCAGGCCGGCATACACGTGGGTCAACAGGCCCAGGTTGTGTGCCGAGTACAGGCTTTCACCCTCGGCCAGCTCGCCGATCTGGGTCAGCATTTCTTCGACGAACTGGTGACCGGCTTCGTTGAGTTCGACCTGGCGGGTCTTCTCGTCGATGCTGAAGTGACCTTCTTTGGTCACCACGCCTTCCACTTCCTCGATGTGCTGCTCCAGGCGCGGAATCAACTTGTTGATTTCGGTGTACAGGCGCGAGCTGTCTTCGGCCTGGCCGGAGATGATCAGCGGGGTACGGGCTTCGTCGATGAGGATGGAGTCGACTTCGTCGATCACGGCAAAGTTGAGTTCGCG
The DNA here is from genome assembly GCF_001579805.1 of Pseudomonas azotoformans. Taxonomy (NCBI): domain Bacteria; kingdom Pseudomonadati; phylum Pseudomonadota; class Gammaproteobacteria; order Pseudomonadales; family Pseudomonadaceae; genus Pseudomonas; species Pseudomonas azotoformans. The sequence continues at coordinate 115,037 of NZ_CP014546.1, forward strand.
CTGGAATTTTTCATCCATGCTGAACGCCATGTTGTCGCGCAGGTAGTCGAAACCGAATTCGTTGTTGGTGCCGTAGGTAATGTCGCAAGCGTAGGCAGCGCGCTTCTCTTCCGGCGGCTGGAACGGCGTAACCACGCCGACGGTCAGGCCGAGGAATTCATACAGCGGGCGCATCCAGTTGGCGTCCCGGCGGGCCAGGTAGTCGTTCACCGTCACAACGTGCACGCCCTTGCCGGACAGTGCGTTGAGGTAAACGCCCAGGGTTGCCACCAGGGTCTTGCCTTCACCGGTACGCATTTCGGCAATCATGCCTTCATGCAAGGTCATGCCGCCGATCAACTGGACGTCGAAGTGGCGCATGCCCATGACACGCTTACCGGCTTCACGGGCGACCGCAAAGGCTTCGGGCAGCAGCTTGTCGAGGGTTTCACCTTTAGCTATGCGGGCCTTGAACTCTTGGGTCTTGGCGCGCAATTGCTCGTCCGAAAGGGCAACCATCTGCTCTTCGAAGGCATTGACCAGCTGCACCGTCTTGAGCATGCGTTTGACTTCGCGCTCATTCTTGCTTCCAAAAAGTTTCTTTAACAAAGGCGCAAACATATCGGCAGGTTCTTCCACACATAGGGATGGAGGGCGCACCGTGAGTGGCCCGAGCAGCCCTCACGGCCGCATGCGAACGCGCATTCTACCCGGATTCGTGGGTGAGGAAAGTGGCGTTGTTCCCCGATGCTGGCATGGTGCTGTGAGAGGGCTTGTTTAAAATAAGGGCTTTTGCCGGAACTTCAACCCATGGAGCGAAGAAGTTACCAATTGATTTCACGAACAAAACCCTACGAATGCATTGGCTGGGGGCGTTCAGGCGCGTTCTGCTAAGATGGCGCCTCTGTTACTTAAGGTGTCCAATAATGGCGTTTCGCCCCTTATCAGCCCGCGCTCCCGCCGTGTTGCTTCGCGATGCCAAGCCGCTGAAAGCCATCTTTGGCCATGCGCAACGCCTGGGCCGCCTGCAACGACTGCTCGAAACCCAGTTGCAACCGGCCGCACGCGAACATTGCCGCGTGGCGTCCTGGCGTGAAGGCAACCTGCTGCTGATTGTCACAGATGGCCACTGGGCGACACGCTTGCGCTATCAGCAAAAACGCCTGCAGCGCCAATTGATGGCCTTTGATGAATTCGCTGGCTTGACGCGCATCCAGTTCAAGGTGCAACCGCCCACCACCCAACCTGGCGTGGCGGAACACATTCATGATTTGTCGACCCATGCGGCCGAAGCCATTCAGGCAACGGCCGACGGGATCAGCAACCCAGGCTTGCGCGCGGCGCTTGAACGGCTGGCGGCCCACGCCAAAGCCAAGCCCTGAATCGCTACTTGCGTTTGCTGCCGCCCAACAACGACCCCAACAAACCACGGACCAATTGTCGCCCCATCTGATTGGCGGCTTGCTGCATTGCGGACTTCAGCGCCTTACCTGCGGTTGTGCCGAGAAACGCCCCGGCCCTGTCGGTGAAGCTAGGCTCCTCGGCGGCCGGCTTGGCCTCTTCGGTTGGCCCAAGCTCTTTGCGTGCCATCAGCACTTCATAAGCGGAGTCCCGATCAATCGGCTTGTCATACCGACCCTGCAACGGTGAACTGGCCACCAATGCAGCGCGTTCGGCTTCGCTGAGCGGCCCGATCCGCGACTGCGGCGGTGCAACCAATACACGCTGGACGACTTCCGGCGTGCCTTTTTCCTGCAGCGTGCCCACCAACGCCTCGCCCGTGCCCAACTCGGTCAATACCGAAAGGGCATCAAAGGCCGGGTTCGGCCGAAAACCGTCGGCTACGGCGCGTAGGGATTTCTGCTCTTTCGTCGTGAACGCCCGCAGGCCATGCTGGATGCGCAGGCCGAGTTGCGCCAGCACGCTGTCCGGCAGGTCGCCTGGCGACTGGGTGACAAAATACACGCCAACGCCTTTTGAACGGATCAGCCGCACCACTTGCTCCAGTCGCTCCTGCAACGCCTTGGGCGTGTCGGCGAACAGCAAGTGCGCCTCATCAAAGAACAGTGCGAGTAACGGCTTGTCGGCATCACCGCGCTCGGGCAGTTGCTCGAACAGCTCCGCCAGCAGCCACAGCAGGAAGGTCGCGTACACCTTCGGCGCTTCGTGAACCAGACGGCTCGCGTCCAGTAGATGGATGCGACCAAGCCCGTCACTGGTGGGCTGCAGGATATCTTCCAACTGCAGGGCCGGCTCGCCGAACAAAGCTTCGGCGCCCTGCTGCTCCAGCACCGCCAGGCGTCGCAACAACGCCTGGCTGGAACCGGTGGTCATCAGCGCCGCGTCTTCGCCCAACAGTTCGGGGTGGTAGCGCAGATGATTGAGGAGCGCCTTGAGGTCCTTGAGGTCCAGCAACAACAAGCCTTCGCGGTCTGCGACCTTGAACGCCGCGTAAAGCGCCGATTGCTGGCTGTCGGTGAGTTCCAACAGGCTACCGAGCAGCAATGGGCCCATTTCGCTGATCGTAGTGCGCAACGGATGACCGGATTGCCCGTGGATATCCCACAGCGTGACCGGATAAGCCTTGGCCGTGTAATTGAGGAACGGCATGCCGGCGATGCGCTCGGCCACCTTGCCCTGCGGGTTCGCCGCAGCGCCCAGGCCGCACAAGTCACCCTTGATATCCGCCGCAAACACCGCCACGCCGGCATCACTGAAGGCTTCGGCCAGGCGTTGCAGCGTGACAGTCTTGCCCGTGCCGGTGGCACCGGCGATCAACCCGTGACGGTTGGCCAGGCGCATGGCCTGGGCGATGGGCTGGCCGTCGAGGCCGGCGCCGATTAGCAGTTGCGTGGAGTCAGGCATTTCGTCACCCATGGTTAATCTTTAGTGCGGCCAGGTCGATACAAAGAAGTGTGAGACCCACAAAGTCTAAAAATAGGTCAGATAGTTCCCACAGGGACCACCGGAACCATCACAAGAAGTATCACACCTTTTTTGACGCTGCCATTTGCGCCTCCCATAAGGACGCGCTTCGGATATTAAGACCTTAGCGGACCCTACAAGCCATGAATAAAAATCTGCGCTTCAGCCACAAAATCCTGCTTGCAGCCTCCCTTATCGTCATTGCCGCATTCGCGCTGTTTACCCTCTACAACGACTACCTGCAACGCAACGCGATACGCGACGATCTCAACAACTACCTGCATGAAATGGGCGATGTTACCGCCAGCAACATTCAAACTTGGCTTACCGGGCGCATTGCCCTGGTGGAAAACGCCGCGCAAAACATCGCCATCAACCCCGAGCCTTCGGTTGTTGCCAGCCTGCTGGAACAGAAAACCCTGACGTCCTCCTTCATGGCGACCTACGTCGGTGACAGCAAAGGCGCTTTCACCATCCGCCCCGACACCAAGATGCCGGACGGTTTCGACCCGCGTGTCCGCCCTTGGTACAAGGGCGCCCAGAGCAGCAACGGTTCAACCCTGACCGAGCCCTATATCGATGCGGCCACCGGCAAGTTGATCATTTCCGTTGCCACTCCCAGCAACCAAGGCACCCAAAGCATCGGCGTGGTCGGCGGTGACCTGAGCCTGCAAACCCTGGTGGATAACATCGGCGCGCTTAATTTCGGCGGTATGGGCTATGCGTTCCTGGTCAGCGCCGACGGCAAGGTACTGGTACACCCGGACAAAAACCTGGTGATGAAGACCCTGGCCGACGTGTATCCGAAAAATACGCCGAAGATCAGCGCAGACTTCAGCGAAGTCGAGGCCAACGGCAAAGACAACATCGTGACCTTCACTCCGATCAAGGGCCTGCCCTCGGTAAACTGGTACCTCGGCATTTCAGTCGATAAAGACAAATCCTTCGCCATGCTCAGCGAATTCCGCACCTCAGCGGTCATCGCCACGCTCATTGCGGTGGTGATCATCATCGCCCTGCTCGGCATGCTGATCCGTATCCTGTTGCAACCACTGCACGTGATGACCCGCGCCATGCAGGACATCGCCGATGGCGAGGGCGACCTGACCCGCCGCCTGACCATCCAGAACCACGATGAATTCGGCACGCTGGGTAACGCCTTCAACCGCTTCGTGGAGCGTATTCATACGTCGATCCGCGAAGTGTCTTCGGCCACCGAACAGGTAAATGAAGTGGCACTGCGGGTGGTCAGCGCCTCCAACTCGTCGATGGTCAATTCCGATGAGCAGGCCAATCGCACCAACAGCGTCGCCGCCGCCATCAATGAACTGGGCGCTGCGACCCAGGAAATCGCGCGCAATGCAGCGCAGGCCTCCCATCAGGCCAGCGATGCACGGCATCTGGCTGAGGATGGCCAGCAAGTGGTGGAACGCAACATCAAGGCGATGAACCAGTTGTCGTCGATGATCAGCGCCTCCAGCAGCAACATCGAAGCGCTCAATAGCAAGACCGTGAATATCGGGCAGATCCTTGAAGTGATCACCAGTATTTCCCAGCAAACCAACCTGCTGGCATTGAACGCTGCCATCGAAGCGGCGCGTGCTGGGGAAGCCGGGCGTGGGTTTGCGGTGGTCGCGGATGAAGTGCGCAACCTGGCGCATCGCACTCAGGAATCGGCGCAACAGGTGCAGAAGATGATTGAAGAACTGCAAGTCGGCGCGCGAGACTCGGTCAGCACCATGGGTGAAAGCCAGCGCCACAGTCTTGAAAGTGTCGATATCGCCAACCTGGCCGGCGAACGCCTGAACAGCGTGACCCAACGCATCGGCGAAATTGATGGCATGAACCAGTCCGTCGCCACCGCCACAGAGGAACAGACCTCGGTAGTGGAGTCGATCAACATGGACATTACCGAGATCAACACCCTCAACCAGGAAGGTGTGGAAAACCTGCAATCCACGTTGCGTGCTTGTGCCGACCTGGAACAACAGGCTGCACGGTTGAAACAATTGGTTGGCAGTTTCCGGATCTGATCAGGCGTCCTTGATCTCGGACCTGGCCTGCTCCTGCTCCCACAGTTCGGCGGCGCCGGGAAACTCGGTGCCGTCCTCGCTGCTCAGGTCATCCGGGTCGTATCGACTCAAACAGCCCTCCCCTAATGTGGCGGGGGCTGTTGAAGTAGCTTTGTCCAGCGGATCACTCATGATTCAATCCTCGGCAGCGTACAAAGAAAAAGGGCCTGGATCGATTTAACGCCCAGGCCCTTCATTCTTCAATCACAACAGGTCGATCAGAACACGACCGTCTTGTTGCCATGCACCAGCACGCGGTCTTCCAAGTGGTAACGCAGGCCACGGGCCAGCACCATCTTCTCGACGTCACGGCCGAAACGCACCATGTCTTCAATGCTGTCGCTGTGGCTGACACGCACCACGTCCTGCTCGATGATCGGGCCGGCGTCCAGTTCTTCGGTGACGTAGTGGCAAGTAGCGCCGATCAACTTCACACCCCGCAGCGACGCCTGGTGGTACGGCTTGGCGCCGACGAACGACGGCAGGAAGCTGTGGTGAATGTTGATCACCTTGCCAGCGTATTCGCGGCAGAGTTCCGGTGGCAGGATCTGCATGTAGCGCGCCAGCACCACCACGTCGGCTTCGTGTTGCTTGACCAGACGCGAGACCTCGGCGAACGCCGGCTCTTTGTCCTGCGGATTGACCGGCACGTGGTAGTACGGGATGCCATGCCACTCGACCATGCTGCGCAGGTCATCATGGTTGGAAATCACACACGCGATCTCGCAGTCCAGCTCATCGCTGTGCCAGCGATGCAGCAAGTCGGCCAGGCAGTGGGATTCACGGCTGGCCATCAACACCACGCGTTTTTTCTGCTCGGTGTCGGTGATATGCCAGGTCATCGAAAACTCTTCGGCGATGGGCGCAAACGCGTCGCGGAAGGCATCAAGACCAAAAGGCAGCGAATCGGCACGAATCTCGTGACGCATGAAGAACCAACCGCTGAGATTGTCCGAGTGATGACTCGCCTCGGTGATCCAACCGTTGTGGGAGGCCAGAAAGTTACTGACCTTGGCAACGATGCCAACCCGGTCCGGGCAAGCAATCACCAGCCGAAAAGTGCGCATTAGGGGGAAACTCCAGAACTTCGCAAAGGCCGCCATTCTAGCGATTGCGCAGGAAAACTGCAGTATTCGTTGACGCTTATTCTGATCGCTGGCCGACGGCTTGCCCCTTAATAGCCTATGGTTTTACCACCTTTATATGAATCTACTCCCTCAACCTACGGCTGTTCCCCGTATTTCAACGAGATTATCTTAAGGCCTACGCCCTAGTAATTAACTCGAATGCATAGCAACGCTACAAACATTCAAAGTAATTCACATAAATGCGAGCTTAAATGTTTACTTGGGCAAACTGCCTGACTATTATTGGGCCACTCTCCCTGTCAATCAGCGCTCTACATAAGGTAGTCCACATGTCTCTGATCAACGAATACCGTGCCACCGAAGAAGCTATCAAAGAGCTGCAAGCCCGTTTGAAGAACCTGTCCCAAGACGACAAACTGCAAACCGAGCTGGAATTCGAAGGCAAACTGCGCGCCCTGATGGGTGAGTACTCCAAATCCCTGCGTGACATCATCGCGCTGCTGGATCCAGAATCGAAAGTTAAAGCACCGCGTGGCGCTGTGAAAACTACCGGCACCAAGCGTGCTCGCAAAGTCAAACAGTACAAAAACCCACACAACGGCGAAGTGATTGAAACCAAAGGTGGCAACCACAAAACCCTGAAAGAGTGGAAAGCCAAGTGGGGCGGTGACGTGGTTGAAGGCTGGGCTACCCTGCTGGGCTAAGCCTCGCCAGGCCTGCGCCTGATACGCGATACATTAAAAACGCCAGCTTGCTGGCGTTTTTTATTGCCTGTGTATTGTATGAGAGCCGACTACAGATTCACCTTATGGGCCAGCGCGTCGGCATATTCCTGCCACTGCTCAAGCACCTCCGCCTGAAAAGGCGTCGCACTAACGGCAAATTCCTGTTTAGCCTGCTTAAATGCTGCAAGGGTATTTGGCGCCCCCCACTCTGGGTCCGACAAACGTTGCTGACAGAAAAGCTGCCAGCGTTGTTGCTCCTCACTGTTCAAGGTATCGGGGAAGTTACGCGCTCGGTAGCGAAACAGTAATTCAGGTAAACGATGATCATCAAAAGGCCATTGCTGGCGAGCTAATTGCGCAGGCTCGGCCATCCGGACTTGTTCACATAAGCGCCGATCACGATCTCCGATAAAGCCATCGTAAAGCTGTTGCTCCGGGTCTGAACTCGGCACGAAATCTTCCTCGGCATAAATGGCCGCCAATTTATCGCGCCAAAGTTCCTGTGCGTCAGTTAGCCGCAGGGCGCGCGCCTGAAAAAGATCCATGTCCAAGTGCAGACGCTCACGATCTTCTGCCCGAAGCACATTCAAGGGAGCAACCACAGGGCAGCGATTGATGTGCACCAACTTAAGCGGCACCGGCAACTCGCCCTCGGCAAGATCGTCACGACGGGTATAGAGACGCTGACGCAAGGTATCGGCATCCAGGTCCAACAACCCTTGAGGATCGAGCCCAAGGTCGCAGACGATCAGTGCATTGCGATTGCGCGGGTGCCACGCCAATGGCAATACCACGCCCAGGTAATGACGCTCGGCGGAAAAACGCCCGGAGATATGCACCATGGGCTGCAGCAATCGCACCTGGTCCATCACCGCCTGCTTGCTGCGCAGTTGAAACAGCCATTTATACAGCTTGGGCTGTTTCTCACGAACCAATCGGGCCAGGGCAATCGTGGCTCGCACGTCAGACAGAGCATCGTGCGCCTGGCCATGATCGATACCGTTGGCTTCGGTCAGGCGCTCCAGCTTGAGCGTGACGCGCCCATCCTGTTGCGGCCATGCAATACCCTCCGGGCGCAGGGCGTAGGCGGTGCGGATCACGTCGATGAGATCCCAACGACTGTTACCGCCCTGCCACTCACGTGCGTAAGGGTCGAAAAAGTTGCGGTACAGGCTGTAGCGCGTCATTTCATCGTCAAAGCGCAAGGTGTTGTACCCGGCGCCACACGTACCCGGAGCCGCCAGCTCGGCATGCACCCGAGTCATGAAATCGGCCTCGGCCAGGCCTTTTTCCGCGAGGATTGCTGGGGTGATACCGGTAATGGCGCAAGCGACGGGATGGGGCAGGATATCGTCGCTGGGCTGGCAATAAAGATTGACCGGCTCGCCGATCTCATTGAGTTCGTGGTCCGTTCGAATGCCCGCTACCTGGAGCGGGCGATCACTGCGCGGATTGATGCCGGTGGTTTCATAGTCGTACCAGAAAATGGAGGTCACGGGCTATTCCTGTACTGAAGATCGACAAAGTCTAGGCGCTGGACGGCGTCCGCGACCAGCACCAAATCAACTGTACAAACATCCAGCAAAACCTTGAATGGTTGCTTCCATCGCCGACACTGCTAGCATCCGTGTCTCCCAGCCATTCTGCACTGCCAAGGATCGCGATGCCGTCAGCCCCATTGGACACCCGCTACCAGATCGAAACCCCGGAGGGCATCGACCTGCCGCTGCGCCCCGCTGGCCTGATGCCACGTGCGCTGGCCTTTGCCTTCGACCTGGGGTTGCGCGGGGTGGTGATGGGCGTTCTGCTGGTGCCATTGGCCTTGCTTGGCAATGTCGGCATCGGCCTGGGTTCGCTGCTGCTGTTCCTGATCAGTTGGTGGTACATGGTGCTGTTCGAGGTGCTCAACCAGGGTTGTTCGCCCGGCAAGCAAGTCATGGGTTTGCGGGTAGTCCACGATGACGGCACCCCGGTCGGCTGGTCCGCGTCACTGATCCGTAATCTGCTGCGGTTTGTCGACATGCTGCCCTTCGGTTACTTCCTGGGCGCGATCAGTTGCCTGCAGCATCCTCATTTCAAGCGCCTGGGCGACCTGGCCGCCGGTACACTGGTGATCTACCGGGAACAACCGCTGGTACGTCCAAAGATTCCTCAAGCTGCCGCCCTACGCCTGCCCTTCGCCCTGGAGCTGAGTGAACAACGGGCCATCCTTGGCTTCGCGGAACGCCAAGGTGAACTGTCCACCGAACGCGTTCACGAGTTGGCCTCAATTCTCGCCACCCCGTTGCAGGTATCCACGGCCCGCGCCGTGGAACAACTCAACGGCGTGGCCCGTGGCCTGTTGGGGCCAACATGAAGCAGAGTCTTTTCGAAAGCCGTCACCAGCCTCAATGGCAGGCGTTTGCCCAACACCTGCAACAGTTGGAACAAGGCAAGGTTAAAACCAGTGACATGGCCGATTTCCCCCATCAGTACCGACGCTTGTGCCAGCACCTGGCCCTGGCCCAGGAACGCGGCTATAGCAGCTATTTAGTAGACCCCTTGCAACAACTGGCCTTGCGCGGCCATCAACAACTCTACCGCCATCGCAGCCAATTGACGGCAAATGTGCTGAGTTTCGTACTTGCCGATTTTCCTCGGTTGGTGCGGGAACAGTGGCGTTTCGTGCTGGTAGCCAGCCTGCTGTTCTTTGGCAGCCTGGTGGGTATCGCGTTGCTGGTCTACCTGTTTCCCGACCTGATCTACAGCATCGTCAGTCCCCAGCAGGTTGCCGAGATGCAGGGCATGTATGACCCTGATGCCAGCCGCCTGGGCCGCACCGCTGAGCGTGCCTCGAGCGAAGACTGGATGATGTTCGGCTACTACGTGATGCACAACATCGGTATCGCGTTCCAGACCTTTGCTGCCGGATTACTGTTCGGGCTGGGCAGCGTGTTCTTCCTGATTTTCAACGGCCTGGTCATCGGTGCGGTCTCCGGGCATCTGACCGAAATCGGCTACGGGCAGACCTTCTGGTCATTCGTGATCGGGCATGGGGCCTTCGAGCTGACGGCCATCGCCCTCGCCGGTGCCGCGGGTTTGCAACTGGGCTGGGCGCTGATCGCTCCCGGGCAGTTGACCCGCGGCGAATCACTGCGGCTGGCGGCGCGCAAGAGCGTGCAAATGTTATGCGGCGTCATGCTCTTCCTGTTGATCGCAGCCTTCATTGAGGCGTACTGGTCATCCACCACCCTGATAGCGCCCTGGGTCAAGTACCTGGTTGGCGCGGCGCTGTGGCTGCTGGTAGTCGCTTACTTGAGCCTTGCCGGAAGGACTCGCCATGCGCCTCAGTGATGCCAGCGTGGCAATCCGCCCACGTACTGCCTGGGAGGCGATGGATCTTGGCGTATTGATGGCCCGTGAGCATCGCCTGCTGTTGATGGGCAGTTGGGCGTTGGTGACGCTGCCAGTGTTCGCCGTGCTCACGGCACTGCTGTGGAAGTACCCGTCCACCGCAATGTTCCTGTTCTGGTGGCTCAAGCCGGCCTTTGATCGCCTCCCCCTGTATATCTTGTCCAAGGCCCTGTTTGGCGAAACACCCAGCATCAAGCAGGCCGTTCGTCAGTGGCCGCGCCTGCTCAAGGGTCAACTGTTGGCCAGCCTGACCTGGCGCCGGTTCAGTCTGAGCCGCAGCTTTGCGATGCCGGTCAGCCAGCTCGAAGGCCTGGATGGGCCCGCACGCCAAAAACGACTGGGTGTACTGCAGCAACGTAATGCCGGGGCCGCACGCTGGTTGACCACCATTGGGGTGCACCTGGAGATCGGCTTGTGGTTCGGTTGCATGGCGCTCTTCTACCTATTCATTCCCCAAAACGTCGAGATGGATTGGGATTGGCAGCGCCTGGTACTGGCGACAAGCTCGGAAGGGTTATGGCTGGAACATTTGGGCAACGCCTTCTACGCCTTGATCCTGGTGTTTTGGGAACCCATCTATGTAGCCTGCGGTTTCAGCCTCTACCTCAACCGCCGCACCGTATTGGAGGCCTGGGATCTGGAGTTGGTCTTCCGCCGCCTCCGTCAACGTCTGAGCAATGTGGCGCCGCTGCTGTTGCTGATGATCGGGCTGACGCTGCTGCCATTCAGCGCGCCCGTCATGGCAGAAGCGTCCAGCCCCTCAAAACCACTGAGCACTCAGAGCGCAAGCCAATCTGTCCAGTCCCTACTGGACAAGCCTCCCTTCAAGAACCCGGAAACCGTCACGCGTTATCGCTTTGGCGAAGAAAATCCGTCGGTTAAAAGCAAAGCTCACAGCGACGGCAAGCTTCCGGACTGGCTGAAGGCGCTGTTGGATAATTTCAACAGCAATACTTTCAAGTCGATCGCGCTGGGCTTGGAGGTGCTGTTGTGGGGGCTTCTGATCGGCGCCCTGTTCCTGCTGGCGTGGCGTTATCGTGAGTGGTTGCGCACCTTTGTCAATCGGCGCAGGCCTCACACGATCAAGGTTGGCGGCCCCGTTCCCAAGCAACTGTTCGGCCTTGAACTGGACACGCAGACGTTGCCCGACGATGTGGCCAGTGCCGCCGAGCATTTGTGGGCCACCCATCCCAGGGAAGCCCTTGGCCTACTGTATCGAGGCCTGCTCAGTCGGCTGTTGCATGATTTCAATGTGCCGCTGAAAAGCGCTGATACCGAAGGCCAGGTCCTGGAGCGGGTTCAACGGTTGCAACAACCGCAGCTCCTGGCTTTCAGCGATGAGTTGACCCAACACTGGCAGAACCTTGCCTACGGTCATCACCTGCCTCCCCCCTCAGCCCAGCAAAAACTGTGCAGTGATTGGCGCACCCTGTTCAACCCGGGGAGCAACCAATGAACCGGCCGTTACTGTGGGTCGGGCTATTGTTGGCATGCGTGTTTGGAGCCGGTGCCTTCTATGCGTGGACCAAGGCAATTCCCTACGACGAGGTGGTGGATCGTGGCCCTTCTCCAGAAGCCTTGGCCAACCCCTACTTGGCAGCCGAACACTTTCTACGCCAACAAGGCGTGACCGTTGAGCACGCCAACAGCCTGGAGCGACTGACTACCCTACCGGGCAAGGGCAACAGCCTGTTGCTGCTCGGCGAGCGCAGCAACATGTCACCCCGCCAGGTAGAGCAACTGCTGAGCTGGGCCAAATCCGGCGGTCATCTGTTGCTTGTAGCCGAGGCGTTGTGGGATGAGGAAACCGGCAAAAGTGGCGACCTGCTGCTCGATCGCTTGCATATCCACCAAACCTTGAGTGACGAACCTGAGGAACCTGCGCCTTCCAGTAAAAAGCCCCTTAAAAACAAAAGCCAGGACCTCACCAAACTCTACGTCGACAATGAAACCGCCTCGGCGCACTTCAGTTTCGACACGGATTTCAATCTCACCGACCCTAGGCACCAGGCCCAATTTTCCGCCAACAGCTCAAGGTCGAGCCACCTGATGCAACTCGACCTCGGGGAAGGCAGCGTCACAGTGATCACCGACAGTGACTTGTGGAAAACCCCGAACATCGGCAAGCACGACAATGCCTGGCTACTGTGGTACCTGAATCAGGGCACGGCCGTGACCCTGTTGTTCAACAGTGACTTCGACGACCTGTTCACGTTACTGATGCGGTATTTTCCCCAGGCCCTGATCGCACTTATTTCGCTGATAGCCCTGGCACTGTGGCGGGCCGGTATGCGTCAAGGCCCGACTCGATCTCCAACCTCCAATGCTCGCCGCCAATTGCAGGAACACCTTAAAGCCAGCGCCGACTTCCTGCTGCGCCGCAGCGGCCAGGGCACGCTGCTGCATGCTTTGCAGCGCGATATCCTGCGCGCGGCCCGGCACCGTCACCCCGGTTTTGAACACCTCGACAGTGCAGCTCAGTGCCGGGTGCTTGAACACCTGACGCGCCAACCCCTTCATGTCATCAGCCAGGTCCTTGACCCACTCCCGCAGAAACGGCTTTCCAGTGCCGATTTCAGCCGGCAGGTCGCGTGCCTGCAAACCCTCAGGAATGCCCTATGAGCGAACTTCCAAGCGCCACTGCCCTGACCAGCGAAACCTTGCAACGTGCCAGCAGGCAAGCCCAGGACCTGCGTACGGAATTGCGCAAGGCGGTGATTGGCCAGGATCCGGTGATCGACGATGTCCTGACCGCGCTGATCGCCGGCGGCCATGTGCTGCTCGAAGGCGTGCCGGGGCTGGGGAAAACTCTGCTGGTGCGTGCCCTGGCACGTTGCTTTGAGGGGGATTTCGCGCGTATTCAATTCACCCCGGACCTGATGCCGAGCGATGTCACCGGCCACGCCGTGTATGACCTGCACACTGAACAGTTCAAGTTGCGCAAAGGGCCGGTGTTCACCCATTTGTTGCTGGCCGACGAAATCAACCGTGCCCCGGCCAAGACCCAGGCAGCCTTGCTCGAAGCCATGCAGGAGCGGCAAGTCACCCTCGAAGGCGAGGCGTTGCCCATCGGTCAACCGTTCATGGTGCTGGCGACCCAGAACCCTATTGAACAGGAAGGTACTTACCCGCTGCCGGAAGCGGAGCTGGATCGCTTCATGCTCAAGGTGCGCATGGATTACCCCGACGCGCAGCAAGAACTGGACATGGTGCGTGAAGTCACCCGCTCGTCTCGCGCCGACATGCTGGATGTACAACCCTTGCGTACGGTACTGCTGGCCGAAGATGTGCTGCGGCTTCAGCAGATAGCCAGTGAACTGGCACTCGACGAACAAGTGCTCGACTATGCCGTACGGCTGGCGCGCGCCACCCGTAGCTGGCCAGGGTTGGCCATCGGCGCTGGCCCACGCGCTTCCATCGACCTGGTACGTGGCGCACGTGCCCGTGCCCTGTTGCGCGGTGGTGAGTTCGTCACCCCGGACGATATCAAGGGTTGCGCGCTGGCAGTGCTGCGCCATCGGGTACGCATCGCGCCAGAGTTGGATATCGACGGGCTGGAGGTCGACCAGGTGCTCAAGCAAATGCTCGATCAGATCCCGGCGCCTCGGCAATGACTCGCCCATGAAACCGACCCGTCTGCTGTTGAACTGGCTTGGCGTATTGCTGGGCTTGGACATCCTGCTGGGGATTGTGGCAGCGTTGCAGTTCAAGGTGCCAGACACCTTGCACTCCATCGCGTGGGGCCTGCTACTGGCGCTGTTACTGCTCGCGCTGCTGGATGCGATGCGTCTGAGTAGCCGCCCTTCGCCCCGTGTGCAACGGCAAATGCCCGGAAGCCTGGCACTGGGCCGCTGGGGGGAAATACGCCTGGTTCTCGAGCATGACTTCCCGCAGACACTGAGCGTGCAGGTGTTCGATCATGTCCCTGACGGGCTGTCGGTGGAGCACATGCCCCAATCCATAGACCTGCGCCCCGGTGAACGCAGTGAGCTGGGTTATCGCCTTCGCCCTTTGAGGCGTGGTCATTTCAGTTTCAACCGCTGTGAAATTCTCCTGCCCAGCCCCATGGGCCTGTGGTCAGCACGGCGACTGATCGACGTGAGCGATACCACCCGCGTCTATCCGGACTTCGCCCGTCTCTACGGCGCCCAACTGCAGGGTGTGGATAACTGGCTGAGCCAACTGGGTGTACGCCAACGGCAGCGCCGCGGCTTGGGACTGGAGTTTCACCAGTTACGCGAGTTTCGCGAGGGTGACAGCCTGCGGCAAATGGACTGGAAAGCCACGGCCCGGCAACGCACACCCATCGCCCGTGAGTACCAGGATGAGCGTGACCAACAGATCGTGTTCATGCTCGATTGCGGCCGCCGCATGCGCAGCCAGGATGACGAACTGTCCCACTTTGACCATGCCCTGAATGCCTGCCTGCTGCTCAGCTACGTCGCGTTGCGCCAGGGGGATGCGGTTGGGCTGTGCACCTTCGCCGGTGACCAGCCACGCTACCTGGCGCCGGTCAAAGGCAGTAGCCAGTTGAACCGGTTGCTCAACGCGGTATACGACCTTGATACCACTCGCCGGGCTGCCGATTATCAGGCTGCAGCAAGCCAACTGCTGGCTCGACAGAAACGGCGCGCTTTGGTGATCGTGATATCCAACCTGCGGGATGAGGATGATGAAACACTGCTGACGGCCGTCAATCGCATCAGCCGCCATCACAGGGTGCTGGTGGCCAGTTTGCGCGAGGAAGCCCTTGATCAACTGCGCCAAGCCCCCGTACAAACCCTGCCCGAAGCCTTGGCCTACAGCGGCACCATCGACTACCTGAATACCCGCAACGAACTGCACGACCGGCTCTGCGCCCAGGGCCTGTCCCTACTGGACACTTTACCGTCTGAACTGGGACCGGCCTTGGTCACACGTTACCTGGGGTGGAAGAAAGCCGGCGTGCTCTGATAAGGGCGCGCCAACGTTATTCATCTACGCCGAAGCCTGCAACGGATCAAAGCTGAAGTAATTCAACAAGACGTTGATCAACTGCCCATATTCTTCGGGTGCGTGGAGCACCCTGAACCCGGAATCGTAGTGTTGCGGGTTGATGTCCTCATGACTCCACAGACAGGTCACCGTGAGATCGATGGGGTGGAAAGTGTCGTCAGCGCCTGGAATCTTCAAGCGCAGTTCGAAGTCCACGTCGACCATCATGGGCAATTGGCTGATTAACATCAGCCCGTCTTCCGAGACATTGCCCAAAAACCCGATGGGCTTGTCGGTGAGACGATTAAACACTTGCAGGAAATAAGGAAGCTGATGCCGCTCGATCCGTCGGTCGGTAAACATGGTGAGATCGCCATCCAGTGGCCATAACTGCGGCCGTGCCAGTGATTCGGAACGGGCGACGTCGCCCACTCTCCCTGGATCTGGGGGCGACAACAGGCAATTGCCTGCCGCTAGACAGCCACCCAGTCCGGGCCCAACATCCGTTTGCAAAGAAACTTATACAAACGAACATTCAAAGAATAGCCCAAGACTGGCGACGGGCCAGTTATTGAATGACGAATATCATCACAAGGACGCCGGACGCGGTTGCGCGACGCTTGCACCGGGGTAATGCCCCAGTTGTTGCAGGGTGTCGAGCCTCGCGCGGGCACGGTAGGCGTACTCACTCGACGGGTATTGATTGATGATGAATTGATAAGTCTGTACCGCGTCGACGAACAGTTTCTGCCGTTCCAGGCACTGGCCGCGCAACATCGAGACTTCCGGCTGTACATAACGTCGGGTGCGACTTTCACGGTCGACCTGGGACAATTCCAGGGTAACGCGCTCGCAGTCACCGACCTTGTAGGCGCGGTAGGCATTGTTCAGGTGATGGTCCATCGACCAGCGGGTGCAGCCGACAACACTGACGGCCAGGGCAGCAATGAGCAAAATTCGCATGAGGGTTCTCCTGTCTTGTGCAGTGTATCGACCCCCCGTCGAAAATCTTCAGGGATGTTCGTATTCCGCCACAACGAAAACAAGTCAATCGTCGATAAGTAGTGCAAACGAACAATGACTACAACGAAAGAGCATAGTAGCCTTCCTCAGCGCTTGAACTCAGGAGTCTGTGCATGTCCGTCCGTCGTACCAAAATCGTCGCCACCCTTGGCCCGGCCAGCAACTCGCCGGAAGTCCTCGAACAGCTGATTCTGGCTGGTTTGGACGTTGCCCGTCTGAACTTCTCCCACGGCACCCCGGACGAGCACAAGGCTCGCGCCAAGCTGGTGCGTGACCTGGCCGCCAAGCACGGCCGCTTCGTCGCACTGCTGGGTGACCTGCAAGGCCCGAAAATCCGTATCGCCAAATTCGCCAACAAGCGGATCGAGCTGAAGATCGGTGATCAATTCACCTTCTCCACCAGCCACCCGTTGACCGAAGGCAACCAGCAAGTCGTGGGTATCGACTACCCGGACCTGGTCAAGGACTGCGGCGTCGGCGACGAGCTGTTGCTGGACGATGGCCGTGTGGTCATGCGCGTCGAAACCGCGACCCCGACTGAACTGCACTGCGTCGTGCTGATCGGTGGTCCGCTGTCCGACCACAAAGGCATCAACCGTCGTGGCGGTGGCTTGACCGCACCGGCCCTGACCGAAAAAGACAAGGCCGACATCAAGCTCGCCGCCGAAATGGAAGTGGACTACCTCGCCGTGTCCTTCCCGCGCGACGCCGCCGACATGGAATACGCTCGTAAACTGCGCGACGAAGCCGGTGGTACTGCCTGGCTGGTGGCGAAGATCGAACGCGCCGAAGCCGTGGCCGATGACGAAACCCTCGACGGCCTGATCAAGGCTTCCGACGCGGTGATGGTTGCCCGTGGCGACCTGGGCGTGGAAATCGGTGACGCCGAGCTGATCGGTATCCAAAAGAAGATCATCCTGCACGCACGCCGTCACAACAAAGCGGTGATCGTGGCGACCCAGATGATGGAGTCGATGATCCAGAACCCGATGCCGACCCGCGCCGAAGTGTCCGACGTGGCCAACGCCGTGCTCGACTACACCGACGCCGTGATGCTCTCAGCCGAAAGCGCCGCTGGCCCGTACCCGCTGGAAGCCGTGCAAGCCATGGCACGTATCTGCCTCGGCGCTGAAAAGCACCCGACCAGCAAGACCTCCAGCCACCGCATCGGCAAAGAGTTCGAAAGCTGCGACCAGAGCATCGCCCTGGCGGCCATGTACACCGCGAACCACTTCCCGGGCGTGAAGGCGATCATCGCGCTGACCGAAAGTGGCTACACGCCGTTGATCATGTCGCGCATCCGTTCCTCGGTGCCGATCTACGCGTTCACCCCGCACCGCGAAGCCCAGGCGCGCACCGCGCTGTTCCGTGGTGTGTACACCGTTCCGTTCGATCCGGCTTCGCTGGCACCGAACGAAGTCAGCCAGAAAGCTATCGACGAGCTGGTCAAGCGTGGCGTCGTAGAGAAAGGCGACTGGGTCATCCTGACCAAGGGCGACAGCTACCACACCACCGGTGGCACCAATGGCATGAAGATCCTGCACGTGGGCGACCCACAGGTCTGAGTGACACGCTGAAAAACAAAAGCCCCGCCCTGTGAATGGCGGGGCTTTTTGCTTTCTCAGGACCGGTTGATAAACCCCGACAACGCCGCAATCGCTTCCGGCGACTTCAACCGCTGGACAAACAAAGCGCCCTCTTCCTCAATCACCTGGCGCAATTGCTCACGGTCAACGCTCTTCATCAATTGCTTGGTCACCTGCACAGCCCCCGGCGCCAAGGTCTCAAAGCGCTGGGCCATTTCCCGCGCCTTGGCCAACGCCGCCTCCCCGCTGCCCAGCGCCTCGGTAGCAATCCCCCAGGCTGCCGCCTGCTCGCCGGTAAAGCCTTCGCCCAGCAGCAATAATTCCGCAGCCTTCGCGTGCCCCAACAACCTCGGCAGGATCAGACTTGAACCAAACTCCGGGCACAGCCCCAGGTTGACGAATGGCATGCGCAGCCGCGCATCACGGCTGATGTAAACCAGGTCACAATGCAGCAGCAGGGTCGTGCCAATGCCCACCGCAGCGCCCGCCACGGCGGCAATCACCGGTTTTCGGCAGTTGAGCAGGCTTTTCATGAAGTAAAACGGTGGGCTGTCGAGATCACTGGGCGGCTGTTCAAGAAAATCGCCAATGTCGTTGCCGGCGGTGAAACAGTCACTGCTGCCCTGGATCAGCACGCAGCGGATGGCCTCATCCGCATCGGGCCTGCTCCAGGGCCTCGGCCAGTTGCGTGTACATGGCGCGGGTCAGGGCGTTTTTCTTGTCGGGGCGATTGAGCTGCAAGGTCAGCAACCCGCGCTCGCGGTGTTGCAGGATGGCATCGGTCATGGCGAATCTCGCGGCTGTAGAATTCAGCGCTCAACCACGGGGCAGGAACACATCGGCCAGCAGTTGATTGCGCGGCAGGCCCGCCAGGAACAGACGCTTGGAAAACGCCTCGACACTGGCCGGGTGCCCGCAGAGTAAAGCCAGAGTTTGCCGCGAAACAAGCCGCAGTTGCGCCAATGCCTGAGTCGCCTGCGCCGCCGTCCACAATTCCACCGTCACGTTGGGATGCTGTGCCGCCAGCTGCGCTAGGGGTTCAGCCAGGTAATGCCCCTGCGCATCATGGGCCAGGTGAATCACGCGAATGTCGCCCTGATGATCCTGGCGCAAGGCCTCACGCAACACCCCCCAAAGAGGGCCAAGGCCGGTGCCGGATGCCAGCAGCCACAACGGCCGGCTTTGCCAGTCAGGATCGTATTGCAGCGCACCACCGCGCAATTCGCCCAGACGCAGACGGTCGCCCAGCTGCAACTGGCGAGCAAGATCACTGAACTCGCCAGGCAGACGGCAATCGAGGTGAAATTCCAGGAATGGGTCTTCCTGAGGCAAGCTCGCCAGGGAATAGGGCCGTGCCACTTGTCCCGCCCACAACACCAGATGCTGCCCGGCCCGATAGCGCAAGCCACGCTCGGGTTGCAGACGCAAGCGCAGCACGCTCGGGCTCAACCAATCCACACCCAGCACCTGGGCCGGCAACCCGTCACGCGTCGGGTCAAAGGTTTCAACGCGCAGGTCCCCGCTGACCTGGCACTGGCAAGCCAAGCGCCAGCCGTCCTGGCGTTGCGCAGGGCTCAAGGCCTCGGGTTGTTTGTCCTCGACCTCCCCCAGGCATCGCACCAGGCACGCATGGCAACTGCCGGCGCGGCAACTGTAGGGCACGGCCACACCGGCCTGGTTCAAGGCATCCAGCAGGTTGCTGCCGTAAGATACCGACCAATGGCGTTCGCCGACGTAGAGTTCAGGCATATAAGGGCTCAATCACAAGGGGCGCGCACAGGGAATCATGCCTGCGACAGTTTGACCATAGTCGGGTGTATCGGCCACCGAGCCGGGTTATACTGCCGCGCCTTTTTAGCGTCGCGCCTGCACCATTTTGGCGTGCCTTGGAAAGGTGAGCTCAGCCGACCGATGCAACACTGAGCCCACCTTTATTGAATGTTCCCTTATAGAGGAGCGCGACTCATGACCGTGATCAAGCAAGACGACCTGATTCAGAGCGTTGCCGACGCCCTGCAATTCATTTCCTACTACCACCCCGTTGATTTCATCCAGGCCATGCACGAAGCCTACCTGCGCGAAGAATCGCCAGCGGCCCGTGACTCCATCGCCCAGATCCTGATCAACTCGCGCATGTGCGCCACCGGCCATCGCCCGATCTGCCAGGACACCGGTATCGTTACCGTGTTCGTGCGCGTGGGCATGGACGTGCGTTGGGATGGCGCCACCATGGGCCTGGACGACATGATCAACGAAGGCGTGCGTCGCGCCTACAACCTGCCGGAAAACGTCCTGCGTGCTTCTATCCTGGCCGACCCTGCAGGCGCGCGCAAAAACACCAAGGACAACACCCCGGCGGTCATCCACTACTCCATCGTCCCGGGCAACACCGTGGAAGTGGACGTGGCGGCCAAGGGCGGCGGTTCCGAGAACAAGTCGAAAATGGCCATGCTCAACCCGTCCGACTCGATCGTTGACTGGGTATTGAAGACCGTTCCGACCATGGGCGCCGGCTGGTGCCCACCGGGCATGCTCGGCATCGGCATCGGCGGCACCGCCGAGAAAGCCGCGGTAATGGCCAAGGAAGTGTTGATGGAATCCATCGACATCCACGAGCTGAAAAAGCGCGGCCCGCAGAACCGTATCGAAGAGATGCGCCTGGAGCTGTTCGAGAAGGTCAACCAACTGGGCATCGGCGCCCAGGGTCTGGGTGGCCTGACCACCGTGCTCGACGTGAAGATCATGGACTACCCGACCCACGCCGCATCCTTACCGGTGTGCATGATCCCCAACTGCGCCGCCACCCGTCACGCGCACTTCGTGCTCGACGGTTCGGGCCCGGCATCGCTGGAAGCCCCACCGCTGGACGCCTACCCGGAAATCGTCTGGGAAGCCGGCCCATCGGCCCGTCGCGTCAACCTCGACACCCTGACCCCGGAAGAAGTGCAGAGCTGGCAGCCGGGCGAAACCGTATTGCTCAACGGCAAGATGCTCACCGGTCGCGACGCCGCGCACAAGCGCATGGTCGAGATGCTGAACAAGGGCGAAACCCTGCCGGTTGATCTGAAAGGTCGCTTCATCTACTACGTCGGCCCGGTTGATCCGGTGCGCGAAGAAGTGGTTGGCCCAGCCGGCCCGACCACCGCGACGCGGATGGACAAGTTCACCCGTCAGATCCTCGAGCAAACCGGCCTGCTGGGCATGATCGGCAAATCCGAGCGCGGCCCGACTGCGATCGAAGCGATCAAGGACCACAAGGCCGTGTACCTGATGGCCGTGGGCGGCGCCGCCTACCTGGTGGCGCAAGCCATCAAGAAGTCGCGCGTGGTGGCCTTCGCCGAGCTGGGTATGGAAGCGATCTACGAGTTCGACGTGAAGGACATGCCGGTCACCGTTGCTGTCGACAGCAAAGGCGAATCCGTGCACATCACCGGTCCTGCCATCTGGCAGAAAAAGATCAGTGAAAGCCTGGCGGTAGAAGTGCAGTAAGCGCTTCCCCTGCAAACATAAAGGCGACTGTGGCCATGGCCCAGTCGCCTTTTTTATGGCTCATGGTATGGTGCACTCCCTTACCGTGCCTGCCCCTCACCGTATGATCGTGATCCCTCGCCCCCTGCGCCTGACCTTCTATTCCCTGCTGATAATCGCCGGCGCGCTACTGGCCGCAGCCTGGGCCACGCGCCATGCCGAACGCCAGGCGCTGGTGGACGACGCCGCCCGTGCCAATCAGCAGCTCGCGCTGTACGCAAACTCGCTGCATACCCTGATCGAACGCTACCGCGCCCTGCCTGCGGTGCTGGCGCTGGACTCGGAGATGATCAATGCCTTGAAGGGCCCGCTGGATACCGCGACCCAGGACCTGCTCAACCGCAAACTGGAGCGCATCAACGGCGCGGCGCAGTCGTCCACCTTGGAATTGATGGACCGCACCGGCCTGGCCGTGGCCGCCAGCAACTGGAACCTGCCGAGCAGTTATGTGGGGCACAACTACGCGTTTCGCCCCTACTTCAGCCAGACCTTGAGCCAGGGCACCGGGCGCTTCTATGCGGTGGGCGTAACGACCGGCATCCCCGGTTACTTCCTCTCCAGCGCGGTGGTCGACGAACACGAACAGTTCCTCGGTGCGATGGTTGTGAAACTGGAGTTCCCCGAACTTGAGCGCGAATGGGCCCAGGGCAATGACCTGCTGCTAGTCAGCGATGCGCGTGGCATCGTGTTCATCGCCAATCAACCCGGCTGGCGTTACCGCAACCTGCGACCGTTGACGGCCAGCGACCTGGCCGAGCTCAAGGCCACTCGCCAGTACGACAAAAAACAACTGCAGGCACTCGAAACCAGCACTCTGCAACGCTTCGACGAAAACAGCCATTTGATGCGCGTCAACGGTCCGGATGGCAGTGCCAATTACATCTGGGAATCCCTGCCGCTGAAGGCCGAAGGCTGGACCCTGCACCTGCTGCGCAAGCCGCAGGTCGCCTTTGAAGATCAGCGCAACGCCGGGTTGGCCGCCGCCGGTTCCTGGCTGGCGCTGGTGTTCCTGGTGCTGTTCCTGACCCAACGTTGGCGCCTGGCCCGCTTGCGCCAGCGCAGTCGCGAAGAGCTTGAGCAACTGGTGGAAGAACGCACCCAGGCGCTACGCACGGCCCAGGATGGCCTGGTGCAATCTGCCAAACTGGCGGCGCTGGGACAGATGTCCGCCGCCCTCGCCCACGAAATCAATCAGCCACTCACCGCCCAACGCATGCAATTGGCCACTTTGCGCCTGCTTCTGGATCACGGCCGTGTCGATGATGCTTACAAAGCACTCACGCCACTGGACGACATGCTCACGCGCATGGCCGCCCTCACCGGCCACCTCAAGACCTTCGCGCGCAAAAGCCCGAGCGGCCTGCGTGAACGCCTGGACCTGGCCACCGTGGTCGACCAGTCGCTGCACCTGCTCGATGCGCGCCTGCGCGATGAATCCATCGGCGTGGTGCTGGACCTGACCCGCCCCGCCTGGGTGCGCGGCGATGCGATCCGCCTGGAACAGGTTCTGATCAACTTGCTGCGCAACGCCCTCGATGCCATGGCCGACAAGCCGCGTAAACGCCTGGAAATCCGCCTGCATGCCGACCAACAGCTGTGGCGACTGACCGTCAGCGACAGCGGCGGCGGGATTGCCGACGAGCACCTGAACAGTGTGTTCGACCCGTTCTTCACCACCAAGCCTGTGGGCGATGGCCTCGGCTTGGGGCTGGCGGTGTCCTACGCTATCGTGCACGAATTGGGTGGGCGCCTGATCGCCGGCAATCGTGGCGACGGCGCGGTGTTCACCCTGACGCTGCCTATCGCGCTGGAGACGCCCGACCTATGTTGAACGCGGTGATTGTGGTCGATGACGAAGCAAGCATCCGCACGGCCGTCGAGCAATGGCTGAGCCTCTCGGGGTTCGAGGTGCAGCTATTCAGCCGCGCCGAGGAATGCCTGGCGCAATTGCCCAAGGATTTCCCCGGTGTGATCCTCAGCGATGTGCGCATGCCCGGACTCAGCGGCCTCGAACTGCTGGCCGAAGTGCAACGTCGCGATGCCGATTTACCGGTCATCCTGCTCACCGGCCACGGCGATGTGCCGATGGCGGTTGAGGCCATGCGCGACGGTGCCTACGACTTTTTGGAGAAACCCTTCAGCCCCGACGCCCTGCTCAACAGCCTGCGCCGAGCCTTGGACAAACGCGGGCTGATCCTGGAAAACCGACGCCTGCACCAACAGGCCGATCATCGGGCGCAGTTGGAAACGACCCTGCTGGGTGTGTCGCGAGGTTTGCAAACCTTGCGCCGCCAGGTGCTGGACCTGGCCAGCCTGCCGGTCAACGTACTGATCCGTGGCGAGACCGGCAGCGGCAAGGAAATGGTCGCCCGTTGCCTGCATGATTTTGGCCCTCGGTCGAAGAAACCCTTTGTCGCGCTCAACTGCGCCGCCATCCCCGAGCAGTTGTTTGAAGCCGAGCTGTTCGGCCACGAAAGCGGCGCGTTTACCGGCGCCCAGGGCAAGCGCATCGGCAAACTGGAATATGCCCACGGTGGCACGCTGTTCCTCGACGAAATCGAAAGCATGCCACTGGCCCAACAGGTGAAACTGCTGCGTGTGTTGCAGGAACAGAAACTGGAGCGACTGGGCTCCAACCAAAGTATCCACGTCGACCTGCGCATCATCGCCGCGACCAAGCCGGACCTTCTGGAAGAGGCCCGCGCCGGGCGCTTTCGCGAAGACCTGGCCTATCGCTTGAACGTCGCACAATTGCGCCTGCCACCCTTGCGTGAACGCCGCGAAGATATCCCGTTGCTGTTCGACCACTTTGCACAGAGTGCCGCCGAGCGCCTGGGCCGCAACGTCGAGCCCCTGAGCGGCGCGCAACTGGGGCGCCTGCTCAGCCACGACTGGCCGGGCAATGTGCGCGAACTGGCCAACGTCGCCGAACGCCAGGTACTCGGCCTTGGCGAGCCGGAACCGGAAGGCATCGAGGCCGGGCAATCCCTGGCCGCTCAGCAGGAGGCCTTCGAAGCCCACTGCCTGAAAGCCGCGCTGACCCGGCACAAGGGTGATATCAAGGCCGTGCTGGCCGAGCTGCAACTGCCACGCCGTACCTTCAATGAAAAGATGCAGCGCCACGGGCTCGCCCGCGACATGTTCCTGAAGGACGAATGAGCGGATTTCCGCTCATCACCTGAAAATCATCAGCGGCTTTCCGCTCAATAAAAACCTGCAACCCTTCTATTCCGGGCCTTCATCCATCTGGCACAGCTCCTGCTATAGCTCGAGTCAGGCTGCGCACGCGCCGCTCCATAAAAACAACTAGATGAAGGATCCTTCAATGGATAACTCCAACGCCCTGCCTCTGGGGTCGGCGGCCGCGCCGACGAAAGAGCGCACTACCTCCAGCCGCATCAAATCGATTTTCAGTGGTTCCGTCGGCAACATGGTCGAGTGGTACGACTGGTACGTCTACGCCGCGTTCTCGCTGTACTTCGCCAAAGCCTTCTTCCCGAAAGGCGACACCACCGCCCAACTGCTCAACACCGCCGCAATCTTCGCCGTGGGCTTCCTGATGCGCCCGATCGGTGGCTGGCTGATGGGCCTGTATGCCGACAAGGTCGGGCGTAAAAAGGCCTTGATGGCCTCGGTCTACCTGATGTGCTTCGGCTCGCTGCTGATTGCCCTGAGCCCAGGCTATGAAATGATTGGTATCGGTGCGCCGATCCTGCTGGTGTTCGCCCGTTTGCTGCAGGGGCTGTCGGTCGGCGGCGAATACGGCACCTCCGCCACTTACCTCAGCGAGATGGCGACCAAGGAACGCCGTGGTTTCTACTCCAGCTTCCAGTACGTAACCCTGATCTCCGGCCAGCTCATCGCCCTGGCCGTGCTGATCGTGCTGCAACAACTGCTGACCACCGAGCAACTGTACGCGTGGGGCTGGCGTATCCCGTTCGCCATCGGCGCACTGTGCGCAGTCGTCGCGCTGTACCTGCGTCGTGGCATGGAAGAAACCGAATCGTTCACCAAGAAGGAAAAAGCCAAGGAAAGCGCAATGCGCACCTTGATGCGCCATCCCAAGGAGCTACTGACCGTGGTCGGCCTGACCATGGGCGGCACCCTGGCGTTCTACACCTACACCACCTACATGCAGAAATACCTGGTGAACACGGTCGGCATGAGCATTTCCGACTCCACCACCATCTCGGCGGCGACGCTATTCCTGTTCATGTGCCTGCAACCCATCGTCGGCGGGCTGTCGGACAAAGTCGGCCGTCGGCCGATCCTGATCGCCTTCGGCATCCTTGGCACGCTGTTCACCGTGCCGATCCTCACCACCCTGCACACCATCCAGAGCTGGTGGGGCGCGTTCTTCCTGATCATGGCGGCGCTGATCATCGTCAGCGGCTACACCTCGATCAACGCCGTGGTGAAGGCCGAGCTGTTCCCTACCGAAATCCGCGCCCTCGGCGTAGGCCTGCCGTACGCCCTGACCGTCTCGATCTTCGGCGGCACCGCTGAATACATCGCGCTGTGGTTCAAGAGCATCGGCATGGAAACCGGTTACTACTGGTATGTGACCGCGTGTATCGCGGTGTCGCTGGTGGTCTATGTGACCATGAAGGACACGCGCAAGCACTCGCGCATTACCACGGACTGACGTTTCACCTGCAATGCAAAAGGGGCTGTGTCAGCAGATGACACAGCCCTTTTTTTGTTTTGAAAACCACCAACTGTGCAGTGCACTATGACCGCCTCCCAGAACTGCGCACCAGGAACCCCGGCCATGTCCGACGATATCCATTTCTACGAACCCGCCAACGGCCACGGCCTGCCTCATGACCCGTTCAATGCCATCGTCGGCCCCCGGCCCATTGGCTGGATTTCGTCCCACGACAGCCAAGGCCGCCTGAACCTGGCGCCCTACAGTTTTTTCAACGCGTTCAACTACATTCCGCCGATCATCGGGTTTTCCAGTGTCGGGCGCAAAGACAGCCTGAACAACATCGAACAGACCGGCGAGTTTGTTTGGAACCTGGCGACCCGCCCGCTGGCCGAGCAGATGAACCAGAGTTGCGCCCCGGTATCACCCGAGGTGAATGAGTTCGAATTGTCCGGCCTGACGCCGGTCGCTTCCAAGATCGTGGGCGTGCCACGGGTGGGCGAGAGCCCGGTGTCGTTCGAGTGCAAGGTGACGCAGATCATCCAGCTTCAGCGCGCCGACAAAGCATTGGTGCCTAGCTGGCTGGTGCTCGGCGAAGTGGTCGCGGTGCACATTGCCAAATGGCTGCTCAAGGACGGCATCTACGACACCGCCGCCGCCGAGCCGATTTTGCGCGGTGGCGGCCCGGCGGATTACTTCCAGTTGGGCCCTGAGGCCCTGTTCAAGATGCATCGACCCAAGGCTTAGGATTCAGCCGCCCACGCCAACTGACCTTCTTCGTCGACATCGACCAACCGCTCCA
Source organism: Pseudomonas azotoformans (assembly GCF_001579805.1). NCBI lineage: Bacteria > Pseudomonadati > Pseudomonadota > Gammaproteobacteria > Pseudomonadales > Pseudomonadaceae > Pseudomonas > Pseudomonas azotoformans. The sequence goes on from NZ_CP014546.1 coordinate 141,780, forward strand.
ATTGCAGGGTGGCCGCATCATCGGCGTCGGAGGCGGTCTTGAACGTCTGGCCATCAAGGATCTTGTGAAAGCGCGGTGCGCCCATGCCATCCAGTGCCTTGACGGCGACGGCGGCGCTGTAGCCACCCTCCCCTGGTACTACGGCGGAAACGGCTTCGTGGTGGGCAAATTGTTTACGTGCCATGTTGCAGGTCCTGGCCAATGGAAAGTCGGCCATTCTAGACCTTCAGCCGGCGAGTTGCAGGTACTCGCCATAGGCGTGTGCAGCGGATGCGTCAGTAAAGGTCTGGAAGTCCATGCTGCGGACCACCATGTCGTTCAACAACTCGGTCAGGATCATCAGGGCTGGTGAGTTGAAGTAGGCGCTCATCGCCTCCTCACTGCTCCAGAAACCGGAGATCAACCAGACATCTGGATCGACCTGGGAATGCTGCAACGAGAATTGCAGGCAACCCTGAGCCTGACGGCCCGGTTCGATCAAACTGCTCAAGCGTGCACCGAGTTCGGTGCTGCACCCGGTGCGGGCGCGGATAAAGGCCATATGGCTCGCGGGAATGGGGGTGGACATGTTCGACTCTCCCGTTGAGAAGTGATGCTCGGCAAGCACTGTGAGGGCGTGTTGCCACAGGATCAAAGATAACGGCGCGAGTGCGGGCGCGGTTAGTCAATTCCTGTCGGCTTATTGCACAATCCTGCGAGAAGCGTAGAGAGGACGTCTGGCGCAGCTGTTTTATTCCATGGGCCAACGCCTTGTTTCAGGGAGATGACAGGTGTTGCGATTGCCTGATTCACGATGCGCCGCAGGATCAGGCAAGGATTGTGCAGAATCGACGTAACACTTTTTGAAAAGCCGCCGCTAAGCTGAACCCATCGAAGTAGCCAGTAGAGGACGCTCCATGTCGTCGCCCGAACATAAAGCCATCCCCCTCGATGCCGAGATGGAAAAGCAGCGCGCCGAACTGGCCAGCATCGTGCACCGGCATACCTGGGAGGACGGCTCCTACGGTACCGCCATCACCACCTTGTTCCTGAACCGCCACAACACGCCGCGTGACTTCATGCCGGTGTTGGTGGAGCCCGCTCTGTGCATCCTGGCCAGCGGCAGCAAGGAAGTGCGCCTGGCTGACGAGATCTTTGCCTACGACCCACTCAATTACCTGGTGTTCTCGGTGGCGATGCCGGTGGCTGGGCGGATCATCGAGGCCACCCCGGAAGACCCGAACCTGTCGGTGCGCATCAATATCGACCCGGCGCAGCTAACGGCCTTGATCGCAGAGGCAGGCCCGATGGGGGTGCCGTCGCGCCCGACCTCCCGTGGCATGTATGTCGACCGCATCGACGGCCAACTGCTCGACGCCGTGCTGCGCCTGGCGCGCCTGCTGGACTCGCCCAAAGACATCGCCATGCTGGCGCCGCTGATCAACCGCGAGATTCTTTATCGCCTGTTGCGGGGTCCCCAGGGTTATCGCCTGTATGAAATCGCCGTGGCCAACAGTCAGAGCCATCGGGTCAGCCAGGCGATCAAATGGTTGAACGGCAACTACGAGCAACCGCTGCGCATCGACGACCTGGCCAAGGAAGTGAACCTCAGCGTCTCGACCTTGCACCACCGCTTCAAGGCGATCACCGCCATGAGCCCGTTGCAGTACCAGAAGCAACTGCGCTTGCAGGAAGCGCGGCGGTTGATGATCGCCGAAGGGTTGGAAGCGTCGGCGGCCGGGTATCGCGTGGGGTATGAAAGCCCGTCGCAGTTCAGCCGCGAGTACAGTCGGTTGTTTGGGGCGCCGCCCCTCAGAGATTTGGCCCGGCTGCGCCAGAGCATTTAGTCGAGAGTGCGCGGCAGTTGCAGGGTCACCCGCAACCCACCCTCACGCAAATTCTGCAGACTCACTTCCCCGCCATGGCTATGGGCAATGTTGCGCGCAATCCCCAGCCCCAGCCCGTAGCCCTGTTGCTGCCCGGCCAGGCGGAAGTGCGGTTCGAAGACTTGCTCCAGGCGTTGCTCGGGCACACCGGGGCCTTCGTCATCCACATGCAGGATAAATTCCACGCCATCGTCTTCGATGCGCAGATGGGCGTTCTGCCCGTACTTCAATGCGTTGTCGATCAGGTTGCCGATGCAACGCTTGAGCGCCAGCGGCTTGCCCGGATACGTCGTCAACGCCCGGCCATGCTGGGTCACGCGACCATTGCCGTTCGGCGCCAGGTACGGTTCCACCAGGCAGTCGAGCACATGGTTCAGGTCGACCGGCTCGATATTTTCGTGGATATCCGTGTCTTTCACGCATTGCAGCGCGCCCTTCACCAACAACTCCAGCTCATCCAGGTCGCGGCCAAACTTGGTTTGCAGGTTCTCGTCTTCCAGCAATTCCACGCGCAGGCGCAGTCGGGTGATCGGTGTGCGCAAGTCGTGGGAAATCGCGCTGAACAACTGGCTGCGCTCGGTCAGGTAACGGCTGATGCGCTCGCGCATGGCATTGAACGCACGGCCCACTTCCACCACTTCGCTGCCGCCACCTTCGGCCACCGGCTCTACGTCGGCGCCCAGCGACATGTCCCGCGCGGCCCGTGCCAAGCGCTTGAGAGGGCGACTTTGCCAGTGCACCAGCAGGCCGATGAACAGCAACAGGAAACCGCTGGTCAGCACGATAAACCACACCTGCTGGGACGGCAGGCCTTGTTCTTCCAGACTGGTGTAGGGCTCGGGCAATAGCGAGGCGATGTACAGCCATTCACCGGGCGCGAGCTGGATCTGAGTGACCAGCACCGGCGGGTTTACCGGCTCCAGGGTCAGTGCGTAGTGGGCCCAGGAACGCGGCAGTTCATCAAGTTTGAGGCCGGCATTGAAGATACGCAGGTCCTCGGCGCTGACGAACTCCACCGAGATATGCACATCGGCGCCGAGGGTTTGTTTCAGCACTTCATCGACCGCCTCAAGCACCGCCTGCTTACGCGGGGTCTGCGGCAGGATGGCCATGTCCAAGGGGCGATCATTGAGGGTCACGACAAAACGCGTGCCGCCCATGCTGCGCAATTGATCGAGGACCAACGGACGGTAGGCCACCGGCAACGAACGGAAATAACTCACGCTGGCGGTCATCGAATGCGCCAGGCTGCGGGCGCTGGTGACCAGGCCTTCGAGCTGGGTGGCGCGCAACTGCGAGACCCAGATCACGCTGGACAGCGCCTGGGCAAACAACACTGCCAGCAGCGTCAGCAACAGCATGCGCCCCAGCAAAGAACGGGGCACCGGGAAGCGGCGGCGGCGCTCAGTCAGATGTTCAGTGGGCATTGCCGGCAACCACGCTGGCTGCCAGTTGATAACCGCTGCCGCGCACGGTACGGATCAGCCTCGGGGGTTTTTCAGTGTCGCGCAGGCGTTGGCGCAAGCGGCTGACGGCCATGTCGACGATACGGTCCAGCGGCATCAGGTCACGGCCACGGGTAGCGTTGCCGATGGTGTCGCGGTCGAGGATCTGTTGCGGGTGGTCGAGAAACAATTTGAGCAGGGCGAAATCGGCCCCGGAAAGGATCACTTCCTCGCCATCCACATGGAACAGGCGGTGGCTGATCATATCCAGGCGCCATTCATCGAACACCAACACTTCGCCACCACTGCTGCGTTCCTGGCCAAACTGGCAGCGACGCAACAGGGCTTTGATCCGCGCCTGCAACTCGCGGGGGCTGAAAGGCTTGCCGATGTAGTCGTCGGCGCCCAGCTCCAGGCCGATCACGCGGTCGGCCTCGTCGGAACTGGCGGTGAGCATGATGATCGGCACCTGCGCCTGGCGTGGGTGCTGGCGGATCCAGCGGCAAAGGCTGAAGCCGTCTTCGTCCGGCAACATCACATCGAGGATGACCAGGTCGCATGGCGCCTCGTTCATCGCCTGGCGGAACCCCGCACCATCCGGCACGCCACGCACCTGGAAACCGGCGCGACTGAGGTAGGTCTGCAGCAATTCGCGGATTTCCTGGTCGTCGTCGACGAGGAGAATCGATTTACTGATTACGCTCACGGGGTCCTCCTTGTTGTTATAAGTGTTGCAGGTCAGGCAAACGCCTGTTCCAACGCGACGCCGGCCCCGGTCAACCCGGAATACGGCGCGGTTACCAACCACACCGGAATGCCCTTGAAGTAGTCGCTCATGCAGCCCTTGTCGGCGAAACTCTTGGCAAAGCCGCTGTTGATAAAGAAGTCGGCAAACCTCGGTATCACCCCACCCACGATGTACACGCCACCGCGTCCACCGGTGGTCAGCACATTGTTGCCGGCGACGCGGCCCAGCCAGATGCTGAACTGGTCCAATACTTCCATCGCCACCGGGTCGCCGGCCAAGCCTGCGGCCGTGATGGCCTCGGGGGTTTCCAGTACCGGCGTGTGGCCGTCGACCGCGCAAATGGCACGGTACAGACGCGGCAACCCGCCACCGCTCAAGGCGGTTTCGGCGCTGACGTGGCCGATCTCAGTGTAGATGTGCTGCCACAGCTGGGTTTCACGCGGGCTGCTCAGGGGCAGGTCGACATGCCCGCCCTCCCCCGGCAACGCCGCAAAACGACCTGCGCCGAGGTCCAGCAGCGTCCCGACTCCCAGGCCTGTGCCAGGGCCAATCACTACCGCCGGGCGCAACGGCTCCGGCGTACCCTCGCAAACCACACGGAATTCGTCGGGCTTGAGGCGGGTCATGCCCAGGGCCATGGCCGAGAAGTCATTGACCAGCAGCAGTTCATCGACCTGCAACGTCTTGCAAAACGCAGTCTTGCTCAGGCGCCAGTGGTTGTTGGTGAATTTAAATTCATCGCCGCTCACCGGTCCGGCGACCGACAGGCACACCGCACCGATTTCGCCGATTTGCAGGCCTTCCTCGTTGAGGTAAACCTTGATCGCGTCTTCAGGGCTGGAGTGATCCGCCGTGGCATGCACGCGGATCGAATGCAGTTCCTGATCGCGCCACAACGCGAAACGGGCGTTGGTGCCCCCGATATCACCGACCAGCGCAAGCTTCACTTAAGCGTCTCCAAGGCAGAGGTAAAGGCGCTGGCGCCCTGCTCTGCGGAGCTTGCGGCCAAGCGCATAAATGCAAACAGCTCGCGACCGGCCCCCACGTTATTGCCCAACAGGCCCGTGGCAGGCGCGCGCGCTGCAAATTCGTCGGCGTCCACCTTAAGCTCCAAGGTGCCCTTCACGCCATCCACGCGAATGATATCGCCATCGCGTACCCGCGCCAGTGGCCCGCCGCTCTGGGCTTCGGGGTTGACGTGAATCGCGGCGGGGATCTTACCCGACGCGCCGGACATGCGCCCGTCTGTTACCAGTGCGACTTTGAAGCCACGGTCTTGCAACACGCCGAGGAACGGCGTCATCTTGTGCAATTCGGGCATGCCATTGGAGCGCGGGCCCTGGAAGCGCATGACGGCCACGAAGTCTTTTTCCAACTGGCCGGCCTTGAACGCGTCGGCCAGGTCTTGCTGGTCCTGGAACACCACCGCCGGTGCTTCAACAATCTGATGCTCCGGCGCCACGGCCGACACTTTCATCACGCCGCGACCGAGGTTGCCTTCCATCACACGCAAGCCGCCTTCCGGCGAAAACGCTCGGGCCACGGGACGCAGGATGCTTTCATCGAGGCTTTCGATCGGGCCATCGCGCCAGATCAGTTCGCCGTCGACCAGGAAGGGCTCCTGGGTGTAGCGGCTCAGGCCCTTACCGGCCACGGTGTTGACGTCTTCGTGGAGCAGGCCAGCTTCGAGCAGTTCGCGGATCAGGAACGACATGCCGCCCGCCGCCTGGAAGTGGTTGATGTCGGCCTTGCCGTTTGGATACACGTGGGACAGGGTCGGCACCACCTCGGAGAGGTCGGCCATGTCGTCCCAAGTGAGGATGATGCCCGCCGACATGGCGATGGCTGGCATGTGCAGGGTGTGGTTGGTCGAACCGCCGGTGGCGTTGAGGGCGATGATGGAGTTGACGATGGATTTCTCGTCGACGATCTCGCCGATCGGCATGAAGCTGCCGTTGGCTTTGGTCAGGCGCGTGACCTGGTGCGCGGCCTCGCGGGTCAGCGCATCGCGCAGCGGCGTGTACGGGTTGACGAACGAGGCGCCCGGCAGGTGCAGGCCCATCACTTCCATCAGCAGCTGGTTGGTGTTGGCGGTGCCGTAGAAGGTGCAGGTGCCGGGGCTGTGATAGGACTTCATCTCCGATTCCAGCAGCTCTTCGCGAGTGGCCTTACCTTCGGCATAACGCTGGCGCACGTCGGCTTTCTGCTTGTTGGAGATGCCCGACGGCATCGGGCCGCCCGGCACGAAGATCATCGGCAGGTGGCCGTAGCGCAACGCGCCCATCATCAGGCCGGGGACGATCTTGTCGCAAATGCCCAGCATCAGCGCGGCATCGAACATGTTGTGGGACAGCGCTACCGCCGTGGACATGGCAATGACTTCACGGCTGAGCAGGCTCAACTCCATGCCCGGCTCGCCCTGGGTCACGCCATCGCACATCGCGGGGGTGCCGCCGGCGAACTGGCCGACCGAGCCGACTTCGCGCAAGGCTTTCTTGATTTGTTCAGGGAAATGCTCGTACGGCTGGTGAGCCGAGAGCATGTCGTTATATGACGAAACAATTGCCACGTTGGCGGCATTCATCATGCGCAGACTATTTTTATCTTCAGTGCCGCAACCGGCCACGCCGTGGGCGAAGTTGGCGCATTGCAGCTTGCCGCGCATCGGACCGTCGGTGGCTGCACCGCGAATGAGCGCAAGGTAGGCCTCGCGGGTGGCGCGGCTACGGGCGATAAGCCGTTCGGTGACCTCAAGAACGCGGGGATGCATGTGTAGAACTCCAGGCTAACGGATGTGGCGACCTGAGTGTCTATGCTGATCAAACGCCCGCAGCGCATGGGATGGCAGGGAGTCGTTTGGATCATCGGACCAGTTGATTCAGGTCACTCGTTGTAGATTGAACAAAATATTGCCACTAAAAAGGCTTGTTTTCTATTTTTATGCGAATAATCTTGTAATTCTTACAACAAATCGACGACAGGCACTTTCCAATGACTCTTCGTATCGCAATCAATGGTTTTGGCCGTATCGGCCGTAATGTCCTGCGCGCACTGTATACCCAAGGCTACCGCCAGGATTTGCAGATCGTCGCCATCAACGATCTGGGCGACAGTTCGATCAACGCCCACCTGCTCAAATACGACACCGTGCATGGCACTTTCGACGCAGAGGTCGCCCACGATCAGGAAAGCCTGACCGTCAATGGTGACCGGATTGCCGTCAGTGCCATTCGCAACCCCGCCGACCTGCCGTGGGCTGCGCACAAGATCGACGTGGTGTTCGAATGCACCGGTCTGTTCACCGACCGTGACAAGGCTGCCGCCCATATTACCGCCGGCGCGCGCAAGGTGATCATCTCGGCACCGGCCAAGGGCGCGGACGCCACCGTGGTCTACGGTGTGAACCACGACATTCTGCGCCAATCCCACCAGATCATCTCCAACGCGTCGTGCACCACCAACTGCCTGGCGCCTGTGGCCCAGGTGCTGCACCGCGAGTTGGGCATCGAAAGTGGCCTGATGACCACGATTCACGCCTACACCAATGACCAGAACCTGACCGACGTCTACCACACCGACCCGTACCGTGCGCGTTCGGCCACCCAGAACATGATCCCGAGCAAGACCGGCGCAGCTGAAGCCGTCGGCCTGGTGCTGCCGGAACTGGCGGGCAAGTTGACCGGCATGGCGGTGCGTGTACCGGTGATCAACGTGTCGCTGGTGGACCTCACCGTGCAGTTGAAGAAAGAAGCCACTGCCGAACAGGTCAATGCGTTGCTCAAGGATGCCAGCCAGCATTCCAAGATCCTTGGTTACAACACCTTGCCGCTGGTTTCCAGCGACTTCAATCACAACCCGTTGTCGTCGATCTTCGATGCCAATCACACCAAAGTCAGTGGCAAATTGCTGAAAGTGTTGGCTTGGTATGACAACGAGTGGGGCTTCTCCAACCGTATGTTGGATAACTGCCTGGCGCTGTGTAACGCCGAATAACCCTCACGGGAAAAGGCTCACAGAAATAGCTACTTGCCATTTGCGTTGATGATAAGCATTATCATTCACTGCAAATCGGTCTGGTATCACTGTGAGCCAATCTCGCTTCAACCACGTTTTTCTCACCCAACGGGTGGTTCTGCTTCGCACCTTGCAGCGGATGGTGAATAACCACAGCACCGCCGAGGACCTGTTGCAGGAAACCTACCTGCGCGTGACTCGGGCCCTGAGCGAGCGGCCGATCGATCACCTTGAACCTTTTGTCTATCAGACGGCGCGCAACCTGGCGCTGGATCATCTGCGCGCGCGCAGGATCCAGGCCCGCACGCTGCAGGAAGATGTCCCGCTGGATGTCCTGCAAAGCGTCGCTGCCCCCATCAGCACACCCGAAGATGCCACCCAGGCCGAGCAAATGCTTGAAGCCTTGAGCGTCAGCCTGGGCCAGTTGAGCGCCCGCCAACAGCAGATCTTCATCCTCAGCCGCCTGCATGGTTGCAGCTACCAAGAGATTGCCGATCAGTTGGAAGTGTCCTTGAGCACCGTGCAAAAGGAACTCAAATTGATCATGGCCATCTGTGTAGGTGTGGCCGAACGGCTGGATCGGCCTTAAGCTTCACCCGAAAGAAGCGTCGACCCAGGCTGTAGGAAAGTTGAATAGAACGTGGCGAAGACCCGAGGAACACCGTGACGGACCCGAATAAACTGCAGCCCCATGAGCTGGCTCATGAGGTGTTGCAAGACACGGCTATGGATCAAGCCCTCGACTGGCTGATCGCCTTGCAGTGCCCGCAACCCGGGCAGCAAGCCGAATTCGAAGCCTGGCTGGCCAGCGATCCCGCCCACGTTCATGCTTTCGCCAAGGCCCAGGCCGCCTGGGGTGGCGCGCCGGTGCACAGTGCCGCCGTCGCACTGGCCGTACCGCGCAAGCCCAGCGCCTGGCGCCGCATCAAACCGCATTGGAAACCACTGGCTACCGCCGCCGTGCTGCTGATCGGCCTGTTCAGCTTCAGCAACCTGCCGGTACGCCTGCAAGCCGACCACCTCACCGTGGTGGGCGAACGCCAGCGCCTGCAACTGGACGACGGCTCCAAGGTGCTGCTGAACACCAACTCGGCGTTTTCCAGCAGCATCAAGGACCACCAGCGCATCGCCCGCCTGTACCAGGGCGAGGCGTTTTTCGAAATCGTGCCCAGCCACGGCCTGCCCCTGGAAATCGACGCCGGCCCTGTCCGTGCCAGCGTGCGCGATACGGCTTTTGCCGTGCGTTACCTGAATGGCGAAGCCCAGGTGCAAGTGCAACGCGGCGATGTCGACCTGAGCAACACCTTCGATGATGCCCGCGTGCGCCTGAGCGCCGGTGAAAGCATCCGCATCGGGCCCAAGGGCTTCGGCCAGCCGGCCAAGCTGGACGCCAACAAGGACCTGGCCTGGGTGCAAGGACGGCTGATTTTCGAAAACTGCCCGATGAGCGAAGTGCTCGCCGAGTTGCGTCGCTATTACCCGGGTTGGATCGTCAACACCAATGACCAACTGGCCAGTGTCGCCGTCACCGGCAATTATCGCCTCGACCAGCCTCTGGATGTGGTGCGATCCCTGGCCCACATCACCTCGGCCAAGCTGTCGGAATACCCGGCGCTGGTGATCTTGAACTAAATGAGAATTATTTTTACTCGATAGCTGAGGGTGGTACGTCTCGTCTTAGCCAATGCAACTGATTCCTATTTGTTTCAGTTCGCAACTATAAGATTCGTACCCCGGAGCGCTCTCGATGTCCTCTTGTTTCAACCGCCGGTCCTCTTCGCCCGTCCTGTCCTTGCTGACGGCCGCCATTCTGCTGGCCGGTGCGCCAGTGATGAGCGCCACCGCCGCCGAACCTGCTGCGCGCAGTCACGGCAACTACAACTTCAGCATCGAGCAGCAATCGCTGGTCTCGGCCCTCAACGCCTTTACCGCCGTGACCGGCTGGCAAGTCGGCCTGCCCGCTGAGTTGGGCCAGGGTGTGTCGTCCCCTGGCGTGCGCGGCCCGCTGCCGCCGGAAAAAGCCTTGGACCGGCTGTTGGTGGGGACCAACCTGAGCTATCGCAAATTGGGCAGCAACAACATCGTTCTGGAAAAACGCGCAGCGGGCAGCACCCTCAACCTGCAACAGGTGACCATCAGCGCCACCCGCAATGAGCAGGACGTGAGCAGCGTACCGAGCACCGTCAGCGTGCATGACCGCGAAGAGCTGGACCGCCAGAACGTCAATACCATCCGCGAGCTGGTGCGCTATGAGCCCGGCGTTTCGGTCGGTGGCGCCGGCACCCGTGCCGGTAACGCCGGTTTCAACATTCGCGGCATCGACGGCGACCGCATCCTCACTCAGGTCGATGGCGTGGAAGTGCCGGATAACTTCTTCAACGGCCCCTACGCCAAGACCCGTCGCAACTACGTCGACCCGGAAATCGTCAAGCGCGTCGAGATCCTGCGGGGTCCGGCCTCGGCCCTGTACGGCAGCAGCGCCATTGGCGGCGCAGTGAGTTACTTCACCCTCGACCCGGACGACATCATCAAGCCCGGCAAGGACGTCGGCGCCCGTCTCAAGACCGGCTACAGCTCCGCCGATGAAAGCTGGCTGACCTCCGGCACCTTCGCTGGTCGCGTGCAGGACTTCGACGGCTTGCTGCACCTGAGCCAACGCAACGGTCATGAAATGGAGTCCTACGACGGCAATAACGCCACCGGCCTGGCCCGCACCGGCGCCAACCCGGAGGACGCGCGCACCACCAACATCCTGGCCAAGCTGGGTTGGAATTATGGTGAAGACAATCGCCTCGGCCTGACCTACGAGAAGTACAAGGACGATCGCGACACTAACCAGAAGAACGCCATAGGCGGGCCGTTCAACACTGGCGCCCCCGTCTCCCCCAACCTGTACCGCGCACGCTCGGGCAACGACACCATCACCCGTGAGCGCTTCGGCCTGGAAAACAGCTTCGCGCTCGAATCGCCGATTGCCGACCGCATCAAGACCAGCCTCAACTATCAGATTGCCAAGACCGACCAGACCACCGCCGAGATCTACCAGGCAGGCCGTCGCGTGCTGCGGACCCGCGATACGCTCTACCAGGAAAAACAATGGGTATTCGATGCCCAACTGGACAAGGCCTTCAGCATCGGTGACACCGATCACCAAGTGACCTACGGCACCACCCTCAAGCAGCAGAAAGTCACCGGGTCCCGTGAAGGTGCCGCCACCTGCCTGGCCGTCGGCAGCGGTTGTACCGCCATCGGCGCCCCCAGCCCGTCCGCCACAGACAGCGTGAGAAAGGCCAGCGACTTCCCGGACCCGACCATCAACACCTATTCGCTGTTTGCCCAGGATCAGATCGCCTGGAACAACTGGACCTTCCTGCCCAGCGTTCGCTATGACTACACCCAGCTCAAACCCAAGCTGACCGAGGACTTCCTCAACGCCACCGACCCGAACCGGATCTACCCACACGACGACGACACCAAGACCTGGCACCGTGTTTCGCCGAAATTCGGCCTGACCTACGCGCTGACTGACCACTACACCTGGTTCGGCCAATACGCCGAAGGCTTCCGCACGCCGTCAGCCAAGGCCCTGTACGGCCGCTTTGAGAATATCCAGCAAGGGTACGTGGTCGAGCCAAACCCGAGCCTCAAGCCGGAAACCAGCAAAGGCATCGAGACCGGGATTCGCGGTAACTTCGACGCGGGTAACTTCGATGTCGCAGTGTTCTACAACAAGTACAAAGACTTCATCGACGAGGACAACACCTCTGTCGCCCCCACCGGGACGATCTTCCAGCCGTTCAACATCAAGCGCGCCACCATCAAGGGCATCGAAGCCAAGGGCCGCATGAACCTGGACGCGTTTGGCGCGCCCCAAGGCCTGTACACCCAAGGTGCGGTGGCGTACGCCTATGGCCGCAACGACGAGACCGGCGAGCCCCTCAACAGCGTCAACCCGCTCAAGGGCGTGTTCGGTCTGGGTTACGACCAGGAACAATACGGCGCGCTGGTCAGCTGGACACTGGTCAAGAAACAGAACCGCGTCGACAGCACCACCTTCTTCTCGCCAGACGGCGACAAGTCCAAGGGCCCGTTCAAGACCCCAGGCTTTGGCATCGTCGACCTGACCGGCTTCTACAAGGTCACCAACGACGTGACCCTCAACGGCGGCCTCTACAACCTCACCGACAAGAAGTACTGGAACTGGGACGACGTACGCAGCTACGACGGCGTCGGCGAAGCCGGCGTGACCTCCCCGGCCAACCTCGACCGCCTGACCCAGCCGGGTCGCAACTTTGCGATCAACGTGATCTGGGACATCTGATCCACCCCACTCACCTCGTCGAAATTTCATCGACGAGGTGAGGATTTTTTACTGTGCCGCGTCTTCTTGTTCGTCTAGTTGATAACAGCTCTCTTTAGGGCACCCAGGCGCTCCCCTTCTCAAGGACTTTTTCATGACCGCTTCTCCAACCGCAGAACGCCCAAACCTTCGCTCCCAGCGCCTGAACCAGATCACCAACGAGCCACACACCAAGCTCGACGCCCTGGTCAAAGCCCACGCGCCGTTTGAAACCCAGGCCAATTTCGCGCGTTTCGTGGTCGCGCAGTACCTGTTCCAGTCGGAACTGGTGGCGCTGTACAACGATGCCGAGCTGATCAAGATCGTGCCGGACCTGGCCGAGCGTTGCCGCGCCGAAGCCGCCAAGCTGGACCTGGGCGACCTCGACACCGAAGTGCCTGCACCGGTCGCCGGCGCCGTGAAGAACCCGAGCAAGGCCGAAGCCCTGGGCTGGCTGTTCGTGTCCGAAGGCTCCAAGCTGGGCGCTGCGTTCCTGATCAAGCGCGCCGTGGGCCTGGGCCTGAGCGAAACCTTCGGTGCCCGTCACCTGGGCGAACCGGCCGGTGGTCGTGCCGAAGGCTGGAAGCGCTTCACCCGTACGCTCGATGCCCTGGAATTCAGCGCCGAGGAAGAGGCTGCGGTGGAAAAAGGCGCAATCGACGCGTTTGTACGCTTCACCGTCTTGCTGGAACAAGCGTACGCTAGCGCCCCTGAACTGGCCTGATACCCTGTAGGAGCGGCTTCATCCGCTCCTGCTTCCTCGACTCTGTAAATCGCTCCCATGACCGGCAAAACCCAATCCACCTCGAAAATCGCCCGGATCCTCTTCGGCCTGCTGGCCTACGTCAGCCTGGGCATCGGGTTGGTGGCGATTGTCGTGCCGGGGTTGCCCACCACCGAATTCATCCTGCTCGCCGCCTGGGCCGCCACCAAAAGCTCACCGCGCCTCAGCGCCTGGCTGGAAAACCACCGGCTGTTCGGGCCCATCCTGTTCAACTGGCGCAACGGCAAGATCATCGCCCGCCGGGCCAAAGTCAGTGCCACGGTGAGCATGCTGCTGTGCGCCATCCTGATGCTGGTGATGCTCGATCATGGCTGGCCGATCTACCTCGCAATCGCCGGAATGAGCCTGGGCAACCTGTGGATATGGTCACGCCCGGAACGGCTTGCAACGCCCATATAACGGCGCGTGTAGGGTTTTTCCTACCGCTCATCGCCTCTCTCTCATGAATTGATTCATGACGCCGATGTTTCAGACATAGCGCTGAATGGACTTGGCCTGCACTGCGTGCTTTCCAACAAGTCCATTCGTGAGTGAACCTATGTTCGACACCCTCTCCATTCGCTTGAAAATCGTGCTGCTGTCGGGCCTTTGCCTGTTGGGGGTGATCGCGCTGGTCGTCGGCATCAACATCTACAACACCAACCAGAACGATCAACTGGTCAGCGACTCCAGTTCGCGCATGCTCACCGCCAGCGTTGAGCAATTGCTGCAGGCCAAGGCTGCCGAGCAAGCGGTGCAGTTGCAGAAAACCTTCGGCGATAGCCTGGTGGCCGTGACCGCACTGGCCGACCAGATCAAGGACTTGCGCAAGCTGGCCACCCAGCGCGGGCTTGAAGCTGGGGCGTTGCGCGAGGCGCTCAACCAGAGCCTGAAAACCGCCTTTGACCGTAACAATAAGGTGTTGGGCATCTGGCTTTCATTCGAACCCAATGGCCTGGACGGCAGGGACAGCGAGTTCATCGACGACAAAGCCCGCGTCTCCAACGAAAAAGGCCGCCTCTCCAGTTACTGGAGCCGCGCCGCAGGCGAAGGCCTGAACACCATCATGGTCGAGGACGACTTGACCAAGACCACCCTCAACCTCAGCGGCACGCCCTACAACATTTGGTACACCTGCCCACGCGACACGCGTAACACTTGCCTGCTGGACCCGTACGAAGACACCGTGGCCGGCAAACCCGTGTTGATGACGACCATCTCGCTGCCGCTGATCGTGGACGGCAAGGTTATCGGCGTGGTGGGCGTCGACATCGCCCTGAATGCGTTGCAAGCCACCACTGATATCGCACAGAAAGACCTGTTCAATGGCGCCGCACACCTGGAAATCCTCTCAAGCACCGGCCTGATCGCGGCCTACAGCGGTGAGCCGGCCAAGGTCGGCAAGAACCTGATCGACACGCTTGGCGCCGAAGGCAAGGAAATCGTGCAGTTGCTGGCCAGTGACAACCGCATGATCCGCGAACAGGACGGCACCATTCGTGCCGTGTACCCGGTCAAGCCGATTGCCGACGCCAAAGCCTGGGGCGTGGTGATCAAGCTGCCCAAAGACGTGATGCTCGCCGATAACGCGAAACTGCAAGGCGTACTCGACGACGCCCAGGCCGCCGGCACCCTCAAGGCGCTGCTGGTGGCCGCCGCGGCCGGCTTGCTGGGCCTGCTGCTGATCTGGCTGACCGCCACCGGCGTAACTCGCCCAATCAACAGCGTGGCCGCCATGCTCAAAGACATCGCCAGCGGCGACGGCGACCTGACTCAACGCCTGGCTTACGCCAAGAAGGACGAGTTGGGTGAACTGGTCAACTGGTTCAACCGCTTCCTCGACAAGCTGCAACCGACCATCGCCCAGATCAAGCAAAGCATCACCGAAGCCCGTGGCACCGCCGATCAGTCCTCCGCCATCGCGCGCCAGACCAGCGAAGGCATGCAGGTGCAGTTCCGCGAGATCGACCAGGTGGCCACGGCCTCCAACGAAATGAGCGCGACTGCCCACGATGTCGCCAACAGCGCCTCCAATGCCGCCAGCGCGGCACGCGGGGCCGATCAGTCGGCGCGCGAAGGCATGTCGATCATCGAGCAGAGCACTCGCGACATCACCACCCTGGCCGAAGAAGTCAGCAAGGCCGTGGGCGAAGTCGAAGCCTTGGCGGTCAACAGCGAGCAGATTGGTTCGGTGCTGGAAGTGATCCGCAGCATCGCCGAGCAGACCAATTTGCTGGCGCTGAACGCCGCCATCGAAGCGGCACGCGCTGGGGAGAGCGGCCGTGGCTTTGCGGTGGTGGCCGACGAAGTACGCAACCTGGCCAAGCGCACCCAGGACTCCGTGGAGGAAATCCGCCTGGTGATCGAACGCATCCAAAGCGGCACCCGTGGCGTGGTGGCGACCATGCATTCAAGCCAGAGCCAGGCCCAGAGCAATGCCGGGCAGATCCATCAAGCGGTGCAGGCCTTGGGTAAGATCAGCGATGCGGTGACCGTAATCAGCGACATGAACCTGCAAATCGCCAGCGCCGCCGAACAACAGAGCGCCGTGGCCGAAGAGGTCAACCGCAATGTCTCGGCGATCCGCACTGTGACCGAAACCCTCACCGGCCAGGCCACCGAGTCGGCGGCCATCAGCAGCCAACTCAATGCGTTGGCCAGCCAGCAGATGAAGCTGATGGATCAGTTCAGGGTTTAAACGCCGGTCCAGGCACTGACAAACGCCGCCACATCTTCCTTGGGCGCTGTGCGCGGTGGATTCTGCGGCGTGCCCAGGTAAAGGAAGCCAATCACTTCCTCGTCTGCCGTCAGCCCCAGGCCTTTGGCGACATGGGCCGAATAGGACAGTTCACCCGTGCGCCAAACGGCGCCAATTCCCTGGGCATACGCCGCCAGCAGGATGCCGTGGGCCGCACAGGCGGCTGCCAGCAATTGCTCGGATTTCGGCACCTTGAAGTGTTCCTGCAAACGGGCAATCACCACCACCACCAACGGCGCACGCAACGGGCCGTTCTGGGCCTTGTCGATGGCGGCTTGTGGCGCGTCGGCGTCTTGCAGGCGCGCAGCCTCGGCCAGCAGCGTGCCCATTTGCTCACGGGCGGCACCTTCAACGGTGAGGAAGCGCCAAGGGCGCAATTGACCGTGGTCGGGGGCGCGCATCGCGGCGGCGAACAGCACGTCGCGCTGCTCCTGGGTCGGTGCCGGTTCCAGCAGACGCGGCACGGAAACACGGTTGAGCAAAGCGTCGAGAGCCTGCATTGGCCACCTCCAGAGAAAAATGTGCGGCCATTCTAGCGGGAATGAATCGGATTCGACCAAACGATAATTGCTCTTATTCATTGCGCCCCGCCCTGTTAGACTTTGCGACCTTATTTTTCGCCATCGTCCGGGAAACTCGATGCTCCGTTCGCTTTTTCGCCTGTCCGCAGCCGTGCTGGCCTTTAGCCTGGCAGCCTGCGATGACGCGCCCAGGTTTACCAAGGCCGAGCCGGGTGAATCACGGGCGGGCGGTGCTGCAACGGTGAACAAGCGCGACCAGAATGCGTTTTCCCTGCCCTCGGCCAACCTGTCGCCTACCCGCCGCCTGGATTTCAGCGTGGGTAACAGCTTCTTTCGCAGCCCCTGGGTGATCGCGCCGTCCACCACCACCGCGCGTGATGGCCTGGGACCGCTGTTCAACACCAATGCCTGCCAGAACTGCCATATCAAGGATGGCCGTGGGCACCCGCCGCTGCCCGACGCACCGAATGCAGTGTCGATGCTGGTGCGCCTGTCGATTCCGGATGCGGCGCCCTATGCCAAGCTCATCGAACAGGTCGGCGTGGTGCCCGAGCCGGTCTACGGCGGGCAATTGCAGGACATGGCCGTGCCGGGCGTGCAGCCTGAAGGCAAGGTGCGGGTCGACTACACACCGGTCAACGTGACGTTCAAGGACGGCACGGTGGTCGAGCTGCGTAAGCCGGACCTGCAGATCACCCAGCTCGGCTACGGCCCGATGCATCCGGATACACGCTTCTCCGCACGCATCGCCCCGCCCATGATCGGCCTGGGCCTGCTCGAAGCCATCAGCGACGCCGATATCCTGCGCAATACCGACCCGAAGACCGCCGACAAAGAAGCCATCGTCGGCCGCGCCAATTGGGTCTGGGACGACGCCCAGCAAAAAACCGTACTCGGGCGTTTTGGCTGGAAAGCCGGGCAACCCAACCTCAATCAACAAAATGTTCACGCGTTTTCTGGTGATATGGGCCTCACCACCTCTTTGAGACCCTTCGATGACTGCACCGATGCCCAAGTCGCCTGCAAGCAGGCCCCCAACGGCAATGGCCCCGATGGCGAGCCGGAAGTCAGCGACAACATCCTGCGCCTGGTGCTGTTCTACACCCGCAACCTCGCCGTGCCGGCGCGCCGTGGCGTCAACACGCCGCAGGTGCTGGCCGGCAAGAACCTGTTCTACCAGGCCGGTTGCCAGGGTTGCCACAAACCCGCGTTCACCACGGCGGCCAATGCCGCTGAACCTGAGCTGGCCAACCAAGTGATTCGTCCGTACAGCGACCTGTTGTTGCACGACATGGGCGAAGGCCTGGCCGACAACCGCAGCGAATTCAAGGCCGGTGGCCGCGACTGGCGTACGCCGCCGTTGTGGGGCATTGGCCTGACACAAACCGTGAGTGGCCACACCCAGTTCTTGCATGACGGCCGCGCCCGCAACCTGCTGGAGGCCGTGCTGTGGCACGGCGGTGAAGCACAAGCGGCGCAGCAGCATGTGTTGTCCTTTAATGCCGAGCAGCGCGCTGCGTTGCTGGCGTTCCTGAATTCTTTATAAGCTTCGCCCCAATTACAGAAGGGAGCTCGACATGTTCCGTCCCAAGTTGTTGTTCACCAGCCTGGCCGCCCTCGCCCTCGGCGCCTGCTCGCCGCAAGACCCGCAAGCGGTGACCTCGGCGGCCATCGCCAAGCAAGTGATCCTGCCGACCTACAGCCGTTGGGTCGAAGCCGACCGCCAACTGGCCGTCAGCGCCCTGGCCTACTGCCAAGGCAAAGAGAGCCTGGACACTGCCCGTGCCGACTTCCTGCACGCGCAAAAGGCCTGGGCCGAGCTGCAACCGCTGCTGATCGGCCCGCTGGCCGAGGGCAACCGTTCGTGGCAGGTGCAGTTCTGGCCGGACAAGAAGAACCTGGTCGGCCGCCAGGTCGAGCAACTGGTCGCCAGCCAGCCGCAGATCGATGGCGCCGCCCTGGCCAAATCCAGTGTGGTGGTGCAAGGCCTGTCGGCCTATGAATACATCCTCTACGACGCCAAGACCGACATCGCCGACGACGCGCAAAAAGCCCGTTACTGCCCGCTGCTGGTGGCCATCGGCGACCGTCAGAAGGCCCTGGCCGAAGAGATCCTGGCCAGCTGGAACAGCACCGACGGCATGCTGGCACAGATGACCAAGTTTCCGAACCAGCGCTACGCCGATTCCCACGAAGCCATTGCCGATCTGCTGCGCGTCCAAGTGACCGCACTGGACACCCTGAAGAAAAAACTCGGCACGCCAATGGGCCGCCAGACCAAGGGCATCCCGCAGCCCTTCCAGGCCGATGCATGGCGCAGCCAGTCGTCCCTGCAAAGCCTCGAAGCCAGCCTCGCCGCCGCTCAGACCGTATGGGTCGGCGTCGACAACAAAGGCCTGCGTGGCCTGCTGCCGTCCGAGCAGAAGCCGTTGGCCGACAAGATCGACGCCGCCTACGCCGCGTCGCTGAAACTGTTCTCCAGCAACCAGCGCACCCTCAATGAACTGCTGGCCGACGACGCCGGGCGCCAGCAGCTCAACGATCTCTACGACAGCCTCAACGTCGTCCACCGCCTGCACGAAGGCGAGCTGGCCAAGGCGCTGGGTATCCAACTGGGCTTTAACGCCAACGACGGTGACTGATGATGCTCAGGCGACAGGCTTTGGCGGTTGGCAGCGTGCTGCTCAGTGCGCTCACGTTGGGCGGCTGGACGCTGTTCAAAGGGAAAGACAAGGGCCCGCTGCTGCTCTCGGCGCGGGATGATGCAGACGGCAGGCACTACGCCGTGGGCTATCGCCTGGACGGCAAGCAGGTGTTTGCCACCCAGGTCGGCCAGCGCTGCCACGACATCATCAACCACCCGACGCTGCCGATTGCACTGTTTGTCGCCCGTCGCCCAGGCACCGAGAGTTACCTGATCGACCTGCGCGATGGCACGCTGCTGCAAACCATCACCTCCAAGGCGAATCGCCATTTCTATGGCCACGCGGTCATTCACAAGAGTGGCGACTGGCTGTACGCCACCGAGAACGACACGACCGACCCCGGCCGTGGCCTGCTCGGTGTGTATAAGTTCGAAGGCGAGCGGCTGGTGCATACCGGCGAGATGTCCACCCACGGCATCGGCCCGCATCAGGTGTCGTGGATGCCCGACGGCGAAACCCTGGTGGTGGCCAACGGCGGCATTCGCACCGAAGCCGAAAGCCGCGTGGAAATGAACCTCAACGCCATGGAACCAAGCCTGGTGCTGATGCACCGCGACGGCAGCCTGATCAGCAAGGAAACCCTGGACCAGCAGATGAACAGCGTGCGCCATATGGGGATCGCCAGCGATGGCACCATCCTCACCGGGCAGCAGTTCATGGGCGCGTCACAGGAGCGTTCCGAGTTGCTGGCAATCAAGCGGCCGGGCCAACCCTTCGTGGCGTTCCCGGTGGCGGATGAGCAGTTGCAGGCCATGGGGCACTACACCGCCAGCGTCGCGGTGCACAGCGATTTGCGCCTGGTGGCGTTGACGGCTCCACGGGGCAACCGCTTCTTTATCTGGGACATGGACAGTGGCGAGCTGCGCCTGGATGGACCACTGCCCGACTGTGCCGGTGTCGGCGCCGTCGAGGATGGCTTTGTCGTGACCTCGGGCCAAGGTCGTTGCCGGTTCTACGATTGTCGTCAGAAACCGTTGGTGGCAAAGCCGTTGGAATTGCCCGCCGGGCTCTGGGATAACCACCTGCATCTGATCTGAGCTGGCGCACAGCAAAAAAAAGGGCCTCGCATCGCAAGGCCCTTTCGTGGGGGTTTGAATCGTTTCAACTCTGTGGCCTCATCCCTTGAGACATGCCAAACATGAACAGCAACAACTCATGATCAGGCTTGGCTGCGGTGCTCGCCTTGGCGACGCGCGGCAACAGGCATTGCGCGCCACCCTGCGTTGCACTGAGCACCTGTGTGCGAGGCTGTTCCCAGGCCGCCAGCGCCAAGGCTGCAACGCCCAACGCCCCGACCAGGAACAAACCTCGTGCTATTTCTAGCTTCATCTGGTTAAACCCTTGATAGCGCTGCCAAACGCCGTCTCGTAAAAGTAGCTGAGTTTCTTCCAGTCCGTGTCGTTCCACGACGAATGGCGGCGCAGTTGCAGCATGTCATGGGAAGCGGCCCGATAAGCGGTCAAGCGTTGGCGGCATTTCTCGAAATCCAGCAGCGCCACTTCGACGTTGGCCGAGTCGCCCTGGCCGGTCACTCTTACAAAAATGTGCTTGATGTACAGGCAGCCATGCTGCCAGCGCCCACGGTGCATACGCGCCAAGGTGCCAGCAAGCTCCTTGAGCACGCGCTCATGCACCAGCTCGCCGTACTGTTCACGACCACCGGCGGCATACCAGTTTTCGATTTCGTCGAAGCCATCGAGGGCCGCAGTCACCAACAGTGCCTGCCAGTGGTGCTCAGGGTCGCGGCGCGCCTCGCAAAAAACCATCTCGGGTACGCGTACATCCAACAGGCGCAGGCCCTTGATGGCATCCCGCTCACGCAACACAGTGGGACGGCCAAACGGGTGCAACCAACTGCGGTAGATGTGCCCGGTCTGGCGCTTGCTGTAGAGCAAGCGTCCATTGGCACTCATCACGCGTTGCACACCACTTTCACCACCACGGCGACGGTTGGGTTCTTCGACCCACTCGCCTTGCTGGCGCCAGAAATAATCAAAGCGTTCTTCGGGCGCTACATGACTGCCTGCTACGCACTCAACTGCCATCCTGTTACCTCTTGCGCAATACATACACTCGCCACATGGCGTAGAGCGGAATGAAGTCCAGGGACTCCTGAACACGGAAACCGGCTTCTTCGAATTCTGCTTCAACAGTAGCAGCCGGTAACACAAATCTGTTTTGGTAACCTTCCTGCTCACCTTTTTTGCGACGCTGCTCTTCGAGACGCTTGCGTTTCCAGGCTTTGAAATTGCCATCGACCCACAGCGAAACGATCACGCTGTCACGGGTAACGCGCTGAAACTCCCGCAATATCGCCAGTCGGTGCGCCGGATCACCAATGTGGTGCAACAGGCGCATGCAAAAAATGCTGTCGACCGAGTTATCCGGCAGATCGATATCAAACGCAGATGTCTGCAAGGGTCGTACCCGTTTCACCACATCGGCGGGCTGGGCAGCCGTTGCGACCTTCAACATCGACGCCGAGTTGTCGGCGCCAATGATGACGCGATTGGGCTTTTCGGCCAGCAGCGGCCAGAAACGCCCGGCGCCGCACGGCAAGTCGAGCACCAGGCCAGGCTCACCGGCCATCGCCAGCGCACCACGGGCCAATTGCTCGTCGCGTTTGTGGGACAACCGGCGGGCCAGATTGTCCTGATGCTTGAGCAAATACTCTTGGGCGTGTTCGTCGTCGTACTTTTCGGAAAATTCGAGTTTGGTCGGGGTAGACATCGACGGATCTCCAGTTGCTGATGCCTACAACCTTAAGCAGCAGTCTGTGATCAACAGGTCAACCCGTTGTGAAAAACTTGTCCTGTCCAATCCCCATACATTTCAAGACTTTACAGACACAAGCAATGGCATGGGGCCATCTTCGCCGAATGACGGTGATCTCTGGCAGGATAGCGGCAGAGGGTGGAGTCAGGCGTTGACCTGACTCAGTTGCACATGAAAGCGGCAGCCATTGGGCTCCATGGTGCTGAGGCTCACGGTCCAGCCCTGGTTCTCGCAGATGCGCTGGACCAGCGACAACCCCAGGCCCAGGCCTTCTCCGCGCTTCTCGCTGCCGCGTACAAACGGCTCGAACATCGCCTCACGTTTGTCTTCGGGAATACCGACCCCGCTGTCTTCCACCACAAAGCCCGTGGGTTCCAGGGTCAGGCGGATAAACCCGTGTTCGGTGTAGTGCAGGGCGTTGCGCAGCAGGTTGCCCATGACGGCGTGCAGGAAGGTGGTGTTATAGCGCGTGTCCAGGGGGTGACCGGGGTTGTAGATCAGCTCCAGGCCTTTTTGCTCGATGGGCTCGCGCCAGATACCGAGCAGATCATCGGCCACCTGCGCGAGGCTGACCTGCGGCGACATGGCCGACTCATCATGCTGGGCACGGGCCAGCATCAGGAAGGTCTGTACCAGTTCGCGCATCTCTTCGCAGGCCCGGGCGATACGCAGCACCTGGTTGCGCCCACGCTGGTCGATGGCCGGGTTTTCCAGCAGCAGCTCGCAGGAGCTGGCCAATACCATTAACGGTGTGCGCAATTCGTGGCTGACATCACTGGTGAACAACTGCTCACGGGACAGCGCCTGACGCAGGCGTCCCAGGGTGGCATCGAAGGCCACGGCCAGTTCACCCACTTCATCCGCCGCGTAATCCGGTGCCAACGGCGGAGCCAGGCCCAGCAGTTGGTCACGGTGACGCACCTGACGGGCCAGCCGCACGACCGGCGCCATCACTTTGCGCGCCAGCACCCAACCGAGGAACACCGCCAGCGCCAGGCTGAGGACGAAACCCACCAGCACCACGGCAAACAGCACGCGCTCGCGCTCTTCAAAATCGCTTTGATCCTGCAGCAACACGTAGCGCCGGCCGTCGACCACTTCGACCATGGCGTGGTACGACAGCGCTTCGCGGAACACTTCATGGAAGCCGGGCTCAAGGTGGCGCAAATCCTTGGGCAACTCAAAATCCCCAGGGCCACCGCTGAAGTAAAACAGCTGATCCGGCTCGGGCCGGTGCCGCCAGTCTTCGACCGTGTCCATCAGCAGCAAGCGCTGCAGGTCACCGCCCAGGCCCGCCGAGATCAACTTCTCTTCCACCAGGTGCACCGTCGCGACGATGCCCATGGCGAAGGCCCCCGCCACCAACGCACTCATCAACGCAAAGGCGATGATGATCCGTTGGGCAAGGCTTTGCTTAAACTCCATCACGACCCTCGGCCAGGCGATAACCGACACCGTGCACCGTTTGCAGCAACGGCTTGGCGAACGGTTTGTCGATCACTTGGCGCAATTGGTGGACGTGGCTGCGCAGGCTGTCGCTGTCCGGGCAGTCGTCGCCCCACAAGGCTTCTTCAAGGATTTCGCGGCGCAACACGTGCGGGCTCTTTTGCATCAGCACCGCCAGCAGTTTCAGGCCAACTGGGTTGAGCTTGAGCAAGCGGCCTTCGCGGGTCACTTCCAGGGTGTCGAGGTCGTAGCTCAGGTCACCCACTTGCAGGGCGCGGCGCCCGCCACCCTGGGCACGGCGCAGCACCGCTTCAATACGCGCGGCCAGTTCCGACAGGGCAAACGGTTTGAGCAGGTAATCATCGGCGCCAGACTTGAAGCCCTGCAACCGGTCATCCAATTGGTCGCGGGCGGTGAGCATGATCACCGGCGTGTCGCGGCGCGCATCTTCACGCAGGCGTTTGCACAGGGTGTAGCCATCGATGCCGGGCAGCATGATGTCGAGCACGATGAGGTCGTAATGCTCGGTGGCGGCCAGGTGCAGGCCCGACAAACCGTCCTGCGCACAGTCCACGGTATAGCCTTTTAGCCCCAGGTAATCGGCCAGGTTGGCCAGAATATCGCGGTTGTCTTCAACCAATAGAATTCGCATGGGCAGTGTCTCCGTACGCGGTAACGGCCGTGTTGGCTCGCGCAGCTTAAGGCCAACTGTGACTCAGGGATAGACCTGGAAGGCCCGTCGATTAAGGTTTTCAACCGATATTTTAGTTGAACGAGATTTTCACTATAGCTTCACAAGTTGACTACAGTGTCAGAGCGAAGATCGCCACCCATTGATATAAGGAACATAGACATGGGGTTTCTCAAAACAGCGCCTATGCGCTATTTGCTGTTGGTAACCGGTGCCTGGCTGGTTGTTTTCCTGCTCACGCGCAGCGTGTTGCTCATCACTCACCTGGATGAAGTCGGTGGCAACCTGTTGCCAGTGTTTGGCGTGGGCCTGCTCTACGACTTGGGTTTTCTGGCCTACGCGGCGCTGCCGTTGGGTCTGTACCTGCTGCTCTGCCCACCTGCGCTGTGGCGTCGTCGTGGGCACCGCTGGTTTTTGCAGGCGGTGCTGACGGTCAGCCTGTTCGCCATGTTGTTCACGTCGGTTGCCGAATGGCTGTTCTGGGATGAGTTCGGCGTGCGCTTCAACTTTATCGCCGTCGACTACCTGGTGTATTCCGATGAAGTGCTGAACAACGTGCTGGAGTCCTACCCGATCGGCAAGCTGCTGAGCCTGTTGGCGATGCTCGCGATTGTGTTGAGCCTGGCCCTGCGCAAACCGTTCAATGCCGCGATGAATGCGCCTTTGCCACCGCTGCGTGGCCGCCTGGTCAACGCCCTGGGCCTGTTGGTGGTGGCGGGCCTCAGCCTGCAACTGATCAGCCAGGACAGCCCGCGCACCCTAGGCGGTAACGCCTACAAGAACGAGCTGGCAAGCAATGGCCCGTACCAGTTTTTTGCTGCGTTCCGTAACAACGAACTGGACTACACCCAGTTCTATAAAAGCCTGCCGGCGGACGTGGTTGCCAAACAGTTGCGCGCCGAGCTCAGTGAGCCCAACGCCCGCTTCATCGACAAAGACCCGCTGGATATCCGCCGTGCTATCACCAACCCCGGCACGTTGCGCAAACCCAATATCGTGCTGGTGACCATCGAAAGCTTCAGTGCCAAGTACATGGGCAGCAACGGCGACGAGCGCAACCTGACGCCCAACCTGGATGCCCTGCGCAAACAAAGCCTGTACTTCAATAACTTCTATGCCACCGGCACTCGCACCGACCGAGGCCTGGAGGCGATCACCCTGGCGATCCCACCGACGCCGGGCCGTTCGATCGTCAAGCGCATCGGCCGCGAAAGCGGCTTCGCCAGCCTCGGCCAGCAGCTCAGCGCCATCGGCTACGACAGTGTATTCGTCTACGGCGGGCGCGGTTATTTCGACAACATGAATGCATTCTTCAGCGGCAACGGTTATCGGGTCGTCGACCAGAGCAGCGTGCCCGAGTCAGAAATATCGTTTAAAAACGCCTGGGGCATGGCCGACGAAGACCTCTATAAACAAAGCCTGAAACTGGCCGATGCGGACTACGCCAAGCAGCAACCCTTCCTGCTGCAACTGATGACCACGTCCAACCATCGCCCCTACACCTATCCCGATGGGCGCATCGATATCAAATCCGGCAACGGCCGCGACGGTGCGGTGAAATACACCGACCATGCCATCGGCGAATTCCTGGAGGCTGCACGCCAGAAGCCGTGGTTCGACAACACGATCTTCGTGTTCGTCGCCGACCACACCGCCGGCAGCGCCGGCAAGGAAGACCTGCCGATCACCAACTACCAGATTCCGCTGTTCATCTATGCCCCCAAGCTGGTCGAGGCACGGGAGACCGCGCAACTGGCCAGTCAGATCGACTTGGCGCCGACCTTGCTGGGGCTGATCAACCTGAGCTACGAATCGACGTTCTTCGGTCGCAACCTGTTGCAAGACAACCCGCTGCCACCGCGTGTTGTGGTCGGCAACTACCAGCACCTGGGACTGTTTGACGGCAAAGACCTGGCGATCCTCAGCCCACGCCAGGGCCTGCGTCGCCATGACCAGGCGCTGGGGGAAAGCCAGGAGTTGCGGGTGGGCAGCGATGACCCGCTGATCCTGCGCGCCATCACTTACTACCAGGCCGCGAGCTATGGATTCAAACAGCAATTGCTGAGCTGGAAAGCGCCGAAGGACGTGACGCCGGCAATCAGCGCCCGCTGATCGTCACCCCGAGCCCTTGCCTACGCAGGGGCAAGGGCGTAACACTTGCGCCCATTCTCCGGCGACGACGCCCTTTCATGTCCGACACCCTGCTGCTGATCGAAGATGACCGCCCTCTGGCCGCACTGACCGCCGAGTTCCTGCGCGCCGAAGGGTTTACCGTGTCGGTGGAGCATCGCGGCGATCGCGCGGCCCAGCGTATCCGTGATGAGCAGCCGGCGTTGCTGATTCTGGATGTGATGTTGCCGGGCATCGACGGTTTTACCCTGTGCAGACAGATCCGCGACCACTACCCCGGTTTGATCCTGATGATGACGGCGCTGGACGAAAACGCCGAGCAACTGACCGGCTTCAACGTTGGCGCGGATGACTATGTGGTTAAACCCGTCGACCCACTGCTGTTGCTGGCCCGGATCCGTTCGCTGCTGCGTCGCCATCCGCAAGCCCCGCGTGCTTATTACCAGTGGGGCACGTTTCGATTGGATCTCAACCACCACTTCGCCTGGCTCGATGAGGTGCCCTTGCAGTTTTCGGTAGCCGAGTTCGAGTTGCTCACGATTTTCGCCCGCCATTGCGGGGTGCTGCTGACCCGCGAAAAGCTCCTGCAAAACCTGCGTGGCCTGGAGTACGACGGGCTCAATCGTTCCGTGGACATGCGCGTGTCGCGTCTGCGCAAGAAGTTGATGAGCCTGGACTGCCCGGTGACCATCCAGACCATCACGGCCCAGGGCTACCTGTTTGTCGAAATCCCGCAAGGCGCCCAGCATGCGCTCTAACGTACGGCCATGGATGGCAATCGTGGCGGGCACCAGTTGGGGCGCATTGACGCTTTATCTGTTGTGGCTGTGCGCGAATGCCTCGGTGTTTGTCGGTGAATACAGCTTTTTGCGCTTGATGGCCGGGCCTGGCTACCTGGTGGCGGAGCAGCTCAAGCCGTTGCCGGCCGAGCAGCGTGAAGCGCGCATGGACGCGCTGCGTGCACGCTTCCAGTACCCGATCAGCCTGGTCAAGCTGGACGCGATCGAACTGCCGCCCGAAGCCCTGATCATGCTCAAACACCAACAACCGGCGCAGAGCAGCGATGAAGACATCACCTACTTTCCGCTCGACGACACCACCCTGATCCAGTTCGGCCCGATGTGGGGAACGGCTGAGGTCAAGGACCTGCTGCAATTCCCGGTCTATGGCATCACCGCGTGCGTGGCTGGCCTGCCGTTGGTGCTGTGGATGTGGCTGGGTCTGCGCGCTCGCCGCCAGCGTCGCGCCGATGTGGAAGCACTCAATGCCTGCCTGGGCACCCTGGCTCGCACGCCCAACGCCATGCTGCCGGCCATGGGCAAGGAATGGACGCCGCTGCTGCAAACCGTGCAACAACATGCGCAGGACATTACGGCCATGAGCGAGCGTCACCGGGAGGTGTCCCAGGCCGTTTCCCACGAACTGCGCACACCCTTGGCACGGATGCGTTTCGCCTTGACCTTGCTGAGCAAAAGCGACGATTCACTCACCCGTACCCGCTTGCAGGAACGCCTGCAAACCGATGTGGAAGAACTCGAAGCCCTGGTCCGCGCCAGCCTGGCCTTTGCCCGGATGGCCGGTGCGCCCACCGACCTGCAACATGAACCCATCCCTATCCGCGACTGGCTGCATCAGGAGTTTGCCTTGCTCGACGGGCACCAACGCCGCCTGAGCCTGGACACCGAGCCGGCGGACCTGCAATTGATCGGCGACCGCGCCTTATTGCACTTGATCGTACGCAACCTGTTGAGCAATGCCGTCACCTACGCCCGCGAACAGGTGTGCGTCAGCGCGGCCTGCCAGGATGAGCACCATCTTGTGCTGCACGTGGACGACGACGGCCCTGGCATCCTTGCCGAAAACCGCGAAAAGGTATTCGAACCCTTTGTACGGCTGGCCATGGGCGGCGATGAGCCCGGTGGCTTCGGCCTCGGCCTGGCGCTGGCCAGGCGTGCGACCCAATGGCATAGCGGCAAGCTGTCCGTTACGCGCAGCCCTTTGGGCGGTGCACGCCTGACCCTGATCCTGCCCCTACGCCCACGCTAACCCGCGTGTTACAGCCTGTGACAGTGAACCGCTGGCATTCTCCGTAACCTCGCCACCTGATCCAGGATTAGCCCTGTGCCCTGGGTCCTGTCCTTTGGATCAGGTTGGAGAGCCCGTTCATGCGTCCCCCCAAGAAGCATTTGCTTACGTTGATGCTATCGCTGTGTATCGCCGCCAGTTCACTGCTGGCCTGCCACTGGGGGAGGCCCATACCCCGCACAAGCGCATATGTGCCTGCCGAAGAGCCTCTCGACAGTACGACTGCATCGTGGTCCGCTGCACGTGTGCTCTTTATCGGCCAACCCACCCTGGCCCGCGGGATGACATTCAAGAAGCTGTTGCGTCGACGCGGGATTGGTTGAGTAACAGTCGTCCATAAAAAAGCCCCGCCTGCATCACTGCAGGCGGGGCTTTTCAGTTAGCCGGGTAAGGCTGGCTTACATCATGCCGCCCATGCCACCCATGCCGCCCATGTCTGGCATACCGCCGCCAGCCGAGCCTTCAGCCTTCGGCTTGTCAGCGATGGCCACTTCAGTGGTCAGCAGCAGACCAGCGATCGAAGCAGCTGCCTGCAACGCGGAACGGGTCACTTTGGTTGGGTCCAGGATACCCATCTCAACCATGTCGCCGTATTCGCTGGTGGCAGCGTTGTAACCGTAGTTACCTTTGCCGTTCTTCACTTCGTTGACCACAACACTTGGCTCATCGCCGCTGTTGGAAGCGATCTGGCGCAGTGGGGATTCAACGGCGCGACGCAGAACTGCGATACCGACGTTCTGGTCAGCATTGTCGCCTTTGAGGTCAACCAGAGCTTCCAGAGCACGGATCAGCGCAACGCCACCGCCAGGTACCACGCCTTCTTCAACGGCTGCACGGGTAGCGTGCAGGGCGTCTTCAACGCGGGCTTTCTTCTCTTTCATTTCAACTTCGGAACCCGCGCCAACCTTGATCACTGCTACGCCGCCGGACAGTTTGGCCAGGCGCTCTTGCAGTTTTTCACGGTCGTAGTCGGACGAAGTCTCGGCAACCTGGGCGCGGATCTGGGTGATGCGAGCCTGGATGTCCTGCTCTACGCCAGCACCGTCAACGATGATGGTGTTTTCTTTGGAGATGGTCACGCGCTTGGCACTGCCCAGGTTTTCCAGGGTGGCGCTTTCCAGGCTCAGGCCGATCTCTTCGGAGATAACGGTACCGCCAGTCAGAACAGCGATGTCCTGCAGCATAGCCTTGCGACGGTCGCCGAAGCCTGGCGCCTTGACGGCTGCAACCTTCACGATGCCACGCATGTTGTTCACTACCAGCGTCGCCAGGGCTTCGCCTTCAACGTCTTCGGAAACGATCAGCAGTGGGCGGCCGGCTTTGGCAACGGCTTCCAGTACTGGCAGCATTTCGCGGATGTTGGAGATCTTTTTGTCGACCAGCAGGATCAGCGGGCTTTCCAGCTCGGCAACCATGGTTTCTGGCTTGTTGACGAAGTACGGGGACAGGTAGCCACGGTCGAACTGCATGCCTTCTACAACCGACAGTTCGTTTTCCAGGCCAGTGCCTTCTTCAACAGTGATCACGCCTTCTTTGCCGACTTTTTCCATGGCTTCGGCAATGATGTCGCCGATGGAGCTGTCGGAGTTGGCGGAGATGGTGCCTACCTGAGCGATAGCCTTGGTGTCAGCGCAAGGCTTGGACAGGTTTTTCAGCTCGGCAACAACAGCGATGGTCGCCTTGTCGATGCCGCGCTTCAGGTCCATCGGGTTCATGCCGGCAGCGACGGCTTTCAGGCCTTCGTTGACGATCGACTGAGCCAGAACGGTAGCGGTGGTAGTACCGTCGCCTGCATCATCGTTGGCACGGGAGGCAACGTCTTTGACCAGCTGTGCGCCCATGTTTTCGAAACGGTCTTCCAGTTCGATTTCTTTGGCTACGGAAACGCCGTCCTTGGTGATGGTCGGAGCGCCGAAGCTCTTCTCGATGATCACGTTACGGCCTTTCGGGCCCAAGGTCGCTTTTACTGCGTCAGCCAGGATGTTGACACCGGTGAGCATTTTCTTGCGGGCGGAATCGCCGAATTTAACTTCTTTAGCAGCCATGATCGATAATCCTTAAATACTTTGGAGTAACGGGAAAATGAGCGGGAAAATTACGCTTCCAGTACGGCGAGAATCTCGTTCTCAGCCATGACCAGCAGGTCTTCGCCGTCAACTTTCACAGTGTTGCTGCCGGAGTAAGGGCCGAATACAACCTTGTCACCGACTTTAACGGCCAGAGCACGCACTTCACCGTTTTCCAGGGTTTTGCCTGGACCCGCAGCGACGATCACACCGTGGTTGGCTTTTTCAGCAGCCGAACCTGGCAGAACGATACCGCCAGCGGTTTTCTTTTCTTCTTCGCTACGACGGATTACGACGCGGTCGTGCAGAGGACGAAGCTTGCTCATTGTCGATCTCTCCTAATTGTGTTTTTCATCGGCCGGTGTCAATACCGGCGGGTTGTATTCCGGCTGAGCCGGTCGCGCCTCGCCAAGCAAGACGCGGAAGTCTGTCTGGTGTCGCCACCAGAAACCTTGCGGTGACCGTTACATAAGGGCGCATAAGCTTATTACAAGGGGCCTCGGCGTAATTTTTTTGCGTGTGCCGACGGCTCAAAGCAACACGGCACCCAGAGGTGCCGTGCCAGTGAAGCGGTTATTTACTGTCGCGGTGTTCGAACTCGCCTTCGATCACATCGCCTTCACGCCCCAGCGGCTGGCGCGGAGCCGGACCGCCACGGGGTTGCAGGTCGTCGGCGAACGCACGCTGGCGAACCGCAGCCTCTTCGGCGCGCTGGCGCATCTTGCCGGCCAGCAGTTTGCGGGTGAACGGCAGCAACATCACCAGGCCCACCACGTCGCTGATGAAACCCGGCAGGATCAACAGGCCACCGGCCAGGGCCATCATCAGGCCTTCGAGCATGGTCTGGGCGGGCAGTTCGCCGCGATTCAGGCTTTCACGGGCACGCAGCGCCGTGGCCAGGCCGGCGACGCGCAGCACCAGGACGCCGAGCATCGAGCCGAGAATGATCAGCAACAGGGCCGGGAAAAAGCCGATCGCACTGCTGACTTGAACGAATACGAACAGCTCCAACACCGGGAACAGCAGAAAGAGCAACAAAAAAGGGCGCATCAAATGGTTCCTCAACGCAAGAATGCCTTGCCAGTCCACCTTAGATGACGTCGCCGTTTCGTGAATTCAAGCGTCAGCGGCTTCTTTTTTCGGCCAGACCTGGGCGTGAGCCAATGAAACCAGGGCTTCGCGTACTTGTGTCGGCGTGTTGCAAGACTCCGCAAACGGCAACCAATATAAGGATTGGCCTATACGCAAGTGCATGCCTTCGCTGTCGATGCCGGCCAACTGGGCAGGCTCGGACGTCGGCAGGCCGGTGAGGTCGACGTAATGGGCAATGGCCTTGGTGTGATCGCTGTTCATGTGTTCGATCATGCTGCGCTCGGCCTTGCCCGCGAACGGGTTGGCCAATGTCAGTTGGTCGACCCAATGAATCGCGCCAAAGCCGCCGATGTAACGGTGACGCACCGGCTTGAGTACCCAGAAGTCAAAATCGTGGGCCTTGTGATAGTTGGCTGAATCGGGGAAATAGCGGTAGTAACGCTCGGCAGCCGCCTCGATGGCAGCGCCCTCCTCCAGTTTTTCGGCTTCGGCCAGGTAGGTCAGGCGCCCGACGGCCTGCACGTCATCCGCCTCGCGCTCACCCACCAGCAGCGAGCACTTGGGGTCTTTCTGCAGGTTGTGGGTGTGCTGGGCAATGCGGCTGATCAGGATCAGCGGGCGGCCCTGCTCATCCAGGCAATACGGCACGACCGAACCGAAGGGGAAGCCAGGCATGGCTTTGGACAGTGTGGAGAGAGCCCCACGGTATTCCTTGAGCAACAGCTCTCGGGCGTTCTTGGCAACCTGTGCGCTCAACGTATGACTCCTCGGATAATCAGTCGCCCATGGCCTATGGGGCCTATGGGAATGAATCTCAACGCAAGGTAATCATTATCGGCAAAGGTTGCCAAGCAGGTTTTGTTCGCCCGTGTTACCAGGCTACGCCGAAGCCTGCGGTGTAACGGGTCTTGCTCAAGCTGCTGTCGGAGTCGCCACTGATGATATCGCGCTCGGCCTTGAGGTTGAGCGAAGCCCACTCGGTGACTTTGTAGCGCAGGCCCATTTCTGCATCCAGCGAGTATTCGGCCGGGCCGCCGATAGGCTTGCCCACTTCGCCGTTGGTGAAGAACTCGACGGTCTTGCCCACCAGGTAGCGGTTGTAGTTCCACTTCATGGCCAGGGAATAGAAGTTGTCCTTGCCGCCGTCGGCGTATTCATAGTCGGTGCGGTTGACCAGCGAGCCCAGGGAGAACGCGCCGAGTTCATCGTCCCAGAACTGATAGCCGGGGCCGGTGCCGACGGTGCGTTGGCGGGACAGGTCTTCAACCTTGTCGCGCTTGTAGGTCAAGCGGCCCTGCCAGAACCAATGCTCGGTCAGGAAGCGGTCGAGGTCGTATTCCAGGGCCCAGTTGTCGGTGGTGGTGACATCATCCTGGAACTCACGGTTGTACTCGCCCTGTCCGGTGTGACGCCATTGGCCATGGCGGGCGGTGGTCTTGAAGTCGATGTCGTAGTCGTTGGTGTCTTTGTCGGCGCGTTTATAGTCCAGCGCCATGTCCACGTTGCCTTTCCACACCAGGTCTTCGATCACCGGCTTGGGCTTGATGATCTGTTGGATGCTTGCCAAATCGACAGTCTTGGGCGCTTCACCGTTGGCCAGCACCACCTTGCCGTCATCCGCTGCTTTCAGCGACTTGGCCTTCTCGCCGGTGTAGGCGTCCTGCTTGACCAGCAGCTCCTGGTCGCTCTCCAGGGTTTTCACCTGCTTCCAGTCCACCGGGATGGCGCCGGCGTAATCGGTCTGGATCAGCAGCTTGCCACCGTCGAAGACCTTGATCTTGCCGGTCAGGCGGTCACCGTTCTTCAACCAGACGGTATCGGCGAGCAAGGGCGTGGAGGCGCTGAAAACAGCGAGGCACAGCAGGGTTCTGGACAACATAAGCGGATCGGGAGCTCAAGGTTGGCGAAAAGGGGCGATTATCGTGTTAGATAGCTAGGACTGACTCAAGGATTTAAGTTGAGTTCAATTCTCATCAACACACTTACAGACCTTTCCTACAATTGTGCCGTCGGTATCAATGGATATGCCCACCGTGAATCAGCCCCCCGAAACGCCACAAAGCCCCGCCGAAATGCGCCGCACCGTGCTCTACCTGACCCTGGCCCAAGTGCCCGCAGGCTGCGTGGTGAGCTACGGCGAGCTGGCTCACTTGGCGGGCCTCGGCCGTGCGGCGCGTTGGGTGGGACGCACCCTCAGCCAACTCCCCGAAGACACCAAGCTGCCCTGGCACCGCGTGCTGGGTGCCGGTGGTCGGATAAGTCTGCCGGTGGGCAGTGCTTCGGGTGACGAGCAGCGGGCGCGTTTGCGCGATGAAGGTGTCAATATCCTGAACAATCGCGTTGATATTCAGCGCCATGGCTGGCGCCCGGTAGAGCACAGCGGTTAGAGTGCGCGCTTTGTTTCCGCAAATCTGAGGCAGACTCCAGCCCATGCCCCGTAAAACCTGGCGCGCCGCGCTCGCCGCCTATGCCAGCCCCTCGACGTTAGTCCTGTTGTTGCTCGGCTTTGCCGCCGGCCTGCCTTACATGTTGGTGTTCTCGACGCTTTCAGTGTGGTTGCGTGAAGCCGGTGTGGCCCGCGAGACCATCGGCTATGCGAGCCTGATCGGTTTGGCGTATGCCTTTAAATGGGTGTGGTCGCCGCTGCTCGACCAGTGGCGCCTGCCGCTGCTCGGCAAACTCGGACGCCGTCGTTCCTGGCTGGTGCTGGCCCAGTCGCTGGTGATCCTCGGATTGATCGGCATGGGTTTTTGCGACCCGCAGAAACACTTGTCCTGGCTGATCGCTATCGCTGTCATCGTCGCCTTTGCGTCCGCCACCCAGGACATCGCCGTCGACGCCTATCGACTGGAAATCGCCGACGACAGCCGCCAAGCTGCGTTGGCCGCCAGTTACATGTCCGGTTATCGCATCGCCGCCCTGCTCGCCACAGCGGGTGCACTGTTTTTTGCAGAAGGTTTCGGCTCTACCGGTTTCAACTATAAACACTCGGCTTGGACCGGCACCTATGTGCTGTTCGGCTTATTGATGATCCCGGCGCTGCTGACCACCCTGTTCATGCGCGAACCCAATGTGCCACTGCGTACCCAGTTGCAGGCCGGACGTTACAGCTTCGTGCATCAGCTGGCATCGGTGTTCGTACTGATCGTGTTGCTGGTGTCAGTGCCGGCGATGTTTACCCAGCTGTTCAACACCGATTTCGAAAGCGTGCTGTTCCACGGCATGAGCCTGTGGGACTTGCTCATGGAAGACCGCGCGTTCCTGCGCGCCATCCTCTATATCACCCTGACCTCCCTGTGCCTCTCGGCCATGGGTCGGCGTGGCCTGGCGCCGGTGCTGACGCCGGTCAACGACTTCATCCTGCGCTACCGCTGGCAGGCGTTGTTGCTGCTGGGACTGATCGCCACCTACCGCATGTCCGACACTGTAATGGGCGTGATGGCCAACGTGTTCTACATCGACCAGGGCTTTACCAAGGACCAGATCGCCGGGGTCAGCAAGATCTTCGGCCTGATCATGACCCTGGTCGGCGCCGGCATGGGCGGCCTGCTGATCGTGCGTTTCGGCATCCTGCCGATCCTGTTCATTGGCGGCGTAGCCTCGGCCGGCACCAACCTGTTGTTCGTGATGCTCGCCGACATGGGCCCGGACCTGCAGATGCTGATCTTCACCATTTCCCTGGATAACTTCAGCTCAGGGCTGGCGACCTCGGCATTCGTGGCCTACCTTTCGAGCCTGACCAACCTGAAGTTCTCCGCCACCCAATATGCGTTGCTCAGCTCGATCATGCTGCTGTTGCCGCGCCTGATCGGTGGGTATTCGGGGGTGATGGTGGAGAAGTTCGGCTATCACAACTTCTTCCTGATCACCTGCATGCTGGGTGTGCCGACGCTGGTGCTGATTGCGCTGCATTGGTTTCAGGAGAATCGGCGGGCGAAGTTGGCTCCCCAGGCAGAAGACTGACCTGTGGGAGCGGGCTTGCTCGCGAATGCGGTGTGTCAGTCGCTGGAGATGTTGACTGATCCTACGCATTCGCGAGCAAGCCCGCTCCCACAGACCCCTCTGCATTCTGATGCCTGTACTCCAGCAGCCGGCGCCCGTACAATCCAGAGTCATTTCAAGTCCAAGCAACCGACAACGGCCTACCATGCGTACCAGTCAATATTTGCTCGCCACACAGAAAGAAACGCCTTCCGACGCGGTCGTGATCAGCCATCAGCTGATGCTGCGCGCCGGCATGATCCGCAAACTGGCCTCCGGCCTGTACACCTGGCTGCCCATGGGCTTGAAGGTGATGCGCAAGGTCGAAGCCATCGTTCGTGAAGAAATGAACGCTGCCGGCTCTCTGGAAGTGTTGATGCCGAGCACCCAACCGGCTGAACTGTGGCAGGAATCCGGGCGCTGGGAAGAGTACGGCCCTGAGTTGCTGCGCTTCAAGGATCGTCATGGCCGCGATTTCTGCGCCGGCCCGACCCACGAAGAAGTGATCACCGACCTGATGCGCAACGAGCTGAGCAGCTACAAGCAGCTGCCGCTGAACCTGTATCAGATCCAGACCAAATTCCGTGACGAAATCCGCCCACGCTTCGGTTTGATGCGCGGCCGTGAATTCATCATGAAGGACGCGTATTCGTTCCACGCCGACCAGGCATCGCTGCAGGTCACCTACGACCGCATGCACCAGGCCTATTGCAACGTGTTCACGCGCCTGGGCCTGAAATTCCGCCCGGTTGAAGCGGACAACGGCTCCATCGGCGGCGCCGGCTCCCACGAATTCCACGTGCTGGCCGAGTCCGGCGAAGACGACATCGTGTTCAGCAACGGCTCCGACTACGCGGCAAACATCGAGAAAGCCGAAGCCGTGCCACGGGAAACCTCCCGCCCAGCACCGGCTGAAGAGCTGCGCCTGGTGGATACGCCAGAGACCAAGACCATCGCGGCCCTGGTGGAAAAATTCAATCTGCCGATTGAAAAAACCATCAAGACCCTGATCGTGCGCGCCGAAGAAGAAGGCAAGCTGATCGCCCTGGTGATCCGTGGCGATCACGAACTCAACGAAATCAAGGCCGCCCAGCAACCTGGCGTGGCCAGCCCGCTGGTCATGGCTACCGACGCCGAACTGCGTGACGCCATTGGCGCCGGCGCGGGTTCGCTCGGTCCGCTGAACCTGCCGCTGCCAATCATCATCGACCGTTCGGTCGAGCTGATGAGCGACTTCGGCATCGGCGCGAACATCGATGACAAGCACTACTTCGGCGTGAACTGGGAGCGTGACCTGCCGGTTCCGACCGTGGCCGACCTGCGTAACGTCGTGGCCGGTGACCCAAGCCCGGATGGCAAGGGCACCCTGGAAATCAAGCGCGGTATCGAAGTCGGGCACATCTTCCAGCTGGGTAACAAGTACAGCCAGGCGATGAACTGCAAAGTGCTGGGCGAGAACGGCAAGCCAGTGATCCTGGAAATGGGTTGCTACGGTATTGGCGTTTCCCGCGTGGTGGCCGCTGCCATCGAGCAGAACAACGACGCGAACGGCATCATCTGGAGTGACACTCTGGCGCCGTTCCAGATCGCCCTGGTACCGCTGCGTTATGAAACCGAGCAAGTACGCGAAGCCACCGACAAACTGTATGCCGAACTGACGGCCGCCGGTTTTGAAGTGCTGCTGGATGACCGGGACAAGAAAACCAGCCCAGGCATCAAGTTCGCCGACATGGAACTGATTGGCATCCCGCACCGGATCGTGGTCAGTGACCGCGGCCTGGCCGATGGCAATCTGGAATACAAGAGCCGGACCGAAGCCGAAGCCCAACCGTTGCCGGTGGCTGACGTGCTGTCTTTCCTTCAGGCGCGTATTCGTCGCTGAAAACCAGATCAAGAGAAGTCATGTTCAAGCGAAACACCAGAGCCCTGGGGGGCGCCGCCTTGTGCGGTGCCCTGCTGGTCAGCGGCTGCGCCAACCAGATGTCGCAACGCAGTGAGCACGAGGAGCGGGTCGAGCGTAAGTTGCTCGACCACAGCCTGCAGATCGATGTAGGCGAACCCAAAGTGCTGGAGCTGCCGCAACGCCGGGTCCGTATTCACGAGCAGAAGACCTTTGAGGTCACCGAGTTCGAAGTCACCCGTCGTTACGACCGCTACACGCCCTACCAGCCCTGGCGCAAACTCTATGAGATGCCGTTGGGTGCCGTAGCCCTGGTGGCCGGCGCGGGCGCCAATGTGGTGAACGTCTTCGCCCTTGGCAACCTGCCGACCAGCGTGACGCGTGACTGGCTGACTTACGGCGTGGACGGCCTCAACCCGTTCATGAACGTGCAGTCCCACGGCCGTGCGCAACAGAACCTGGCGGGGATCGATGAAGTCCAGCGCGACAAGCGTGTGGAGTATTCGAGCCTGCCCTGGAGCGAACGCCCGGTGCAAGTCACCGCCGGCAAGCAGGTCCATGAGCTGACCACTGACCGTAACGGCGTACTGCGCCTGAACCTGTTGGACAGCCCGTTTGCCGAGCAGGACCTGAACCGCGTCACGACCTTGAAGATCAGCGTGGAAGATGGCCAGGACGACGTGCATTCGGACTCCACGCTGGCGGTCAGCAGCACCTTGCGCAACAAGCTGCTGGAAGCCCACGGCCTGATCTACGACGACCTGGAAGACGACGAAGTCAGCCAGTGGGTGCACCGCGTCAAGCGCCTGTCTGAGCTGGGCCTGGAAGAAGAAGCCAGCGAGCTGGAACAAAGCCTGATCGAACTGACCCGCAATGATCCCGAGTTGCAGCAGGAATTCCTGCAAGCGCTGACCAAGGATGCGGGGCGGTTGGTGGCGGATCCCGGGGCTCGCTGAAAATGATTAGTGGCTGAACAGCTCCAGCTGTTCATTGCCACCACTCAGGTCCAGCAACCGTACCCCAATCCCCAGCAACCGCACCGGCTTCCCGCCGCGATTGAACGCCTGCGTCAGCAGCTGTTGATAACTCTCCAGATCCCGCCCTGCCCCCGCCTGCTCCAAGGTGGTCTGGGTAAAGTCATGAAACTTCACCTTAACGAACGGCTTGCCCGCGCGATAACTGCTGTCGATGCGCGCCATGCGTCCGGCCAGGGTTTCCATCAGTTCAGGGAGCTTGGCCAGGCAGCTTGAGAGGTCCGGTAAATCCACGTCGTAGGTATTTTCCACACTGATCGACTGGCGGCGACTGTCGTTCTGCACCACGCGGTCATCGATCCCACGGGCCAGGCTCCACAGCCGCTCGCCAAAACTGCCGAATTCGCGCACCAGCGCCAGCTTGTTCCACTCGCGCAACTGCAGGCAGTCTTCGATCCCCAGGCGCGCCAGCTTGTCCGCCGTGACCTTGCCTACGCCGTGCAACTTGCTCACGCGCAATTGCGAGACGAAGTCTTCGACCTGGTCGGGGGTGATCACAAAGAGTCCGTTGGGCTTCTTCCAGTCGCTGGCGATCTTGGCCAGGAACTTGTTCGGCGCCACGCCGGCGGACACGGTAATGTGCAACTGGTTGGAGACACGCCGGCGAATATCCTGGGCGATGCGCGTGGCACTGCCGCCGAAATGTGGGCTGTCGGACACGTCCAGATAGGCTTCATCCAGCGACAACGGCTCGATCAGGTCGGTGTAGTCGCGAAAGATCGTCTGGATTTCCTTCGACGCTTCTTTATAAGCATCCATACGCGGCTTGACGATGGTCAGGTCCGGGCACAGCTTCAAGGCGTGGCGTGACGACATGGCCGAGCGCACGCCATAGGCCCGCGCCTCGTAGTTGCAAGTGGCGATCACCCCCCGTCGGTCGGCCGAGCCACCTACCGCCAGCGGTTTTTGCGCCAGGCTCGGGTCATCGCGCATCTCGATGGCGGCGTAGAAGCAATCACAGTCGACGTGGATGATTTTGCGCTGCGTCATATAAACGGGGTGTGTACCTACGGGTGGCCAGTATCGCATTCACACCTGTATATAGCACCAGTAGTTTGATTCTTCCGCTTGAGCGGTAGGAAAAATCCCAGATGAATTTATTTTCTCAATCGAATTTGGCTTGCTGATAGAGCTGAAACCCTCGGCCAGACTGGGCTGGCGGGGTATCAAGAGGCCTTGTTGGAGAGCTAACCGATTGAACCACAAGCGCTTTTCTTCGATTCACGGGTTGACACACCCGCGTTCCTCTGTAGAATGCCGACACACAGACGCGGGATGGAGCAGTCTGGTAGCTCGTCGGGCTCATAACCCGAAGGTCGTCGGTTCAAATCCGGCTCCCGCAACCAAACATCAAAAAAGGCTACTCGAAAGAGTGGCCTTTTTTGTGTCTGCTCGTTTTTCCTTCCTGTACGAAAATTGTAAGACAAAAAAATCTTTACTCGTCGCGCACTTACCGTCCTTGGTCAACGTGTAACGACAAATTCACACTTATTTGACCCATGAGCCCATTAACGGTTGACACCCCGCCGTTGGGCTGTAGAATGCCGCCCACAGACGCGGGATGGAGCAGTCTGGTAGCTCGTCGGGCTCATAACCCGAAGGTCGTCGGTTCAAATCCGGCTCCCGCAACCAAACATCAAAAAAGGCTACTCGAAAGAGTGGCCTTTTTTGTATCCGGTGAAAAAGTTCTTCTGAAACAATGGCATGGCATCTTTCATGAAACCGCACGCGGTTTGTAGAGTCCATCTCATTGCAAGCTATGCTCAATGCTCAAGCGCTACCCTCTACGACCAATGGCCGCAGTCGCCGCACCCGGTGATACGCGTTAATATTTGTAATTATTTTGTCCATAGGGATTGGTAACTTGGCTGGATACCTCCATCCTGTCGCGCACAATCCACGAGGTGATTGATGCGCGCCAACTCGTCTGAACCACAAGACACTGTCACAGCAGAACAACCGATCACACCCACCCGTTTGCGTTGGCTGGATCTGGTGAGCAAGTACCGGCAACCCATCGGGCTGGCCGTCACTCTATTGTTGTTCGCCATCGCCCTGATCGCCTGCCGCCACCTGCTGCTGGAACTGGACCTCTACGCCCTCCACGATTCGATCCTGGAAGTGCCCAAGCCCGCCCTGCTCGGCGCGTTTGCGGCGGCCGTGGCCGGTTTCGTCATTCTATTGGGCTACGAATTTTCCGGTGCGCGCTACGCGGGCGTGAACCTGCCCGCCAAAACCCTGGCCTTGGGTGGCTTTACCGCGTTTGCCATCGGCAATGCGATTGGCCTGTCGATGCTCTCCGGCGGTTCGGTGCGTTACCGTTTATATGCACGCCATGGCATCGGGGCTTCGGAAGTCGCCCACATGACAGTGTTCGCCAGCCTGGCGCTCGGCACTGCACTGCCGCCGCTGGCTGCATTGGCGACATTGAGCAACCTGCCCGCCGCATCGACCTACCTGCATTTGCCACAGGCCGTACTGGGCGGTATTGCTGGCGCGGTGCTGTTGTTGTCGGCAGTGTTGTGCATCGGCATTTATCGCCGTCGCCTGCCGGAACAACCCTACCCGGATAACCTGTTGGTAAAAGCCGGTCGTCGTACCTTGCGCCTGCCGGGTCGCCGCCTGACCTTCCTGCAACTGATCATTACCGCGCTGGACGTGGCCGCTGCCGCCACTGTTCTTTATATGCTGCTGCCGGAAGCGCCACCGTTCGGTCCTTTCCTGCTTGTTTACCTGTTGGCCTTGGCTGCCGGTGTACTCAGCCATGTCCCGGGCGGCGTGGGCGTATTCGAAGCGATCCTGCTGGCGGCCTTCGCCGACAAACTGGGTGCCGCGCCATTGGCCGCCGCCCTGCTGCTGTATCGCATGATCTATGTGGTGCTGCCGCTGTTGATTGCCTGCGTGTTCCTGTTGGTCAACGAAGCGCAGCGACTGTTCCAGACCCAGCAAAGCCTGCGGGTTGCCTCTGGGCTGGCCGCGCCAGTGCTGGCCGTACTGGTTTTTTTGTCCGGCGTGGTCCTGCTGTTCTCTGGCGCCACGCCCGAAATCGACTCACGCCTGGAAAACATCGGCTTCCTGATTCCCCACCGCCTGATTGACGCCTCGCACTTTGGCGCCAGCCTGATCGGCGTGCTGTGCCTGTTGCTGGCCCAGGGCCTGCGCCGACGCTTATCGGCCGCCTGGATGCTGACCATGGTGCTGCTGTTGGTCGGCGCCCTGCTCTCGCTGCTCAAGGGTTTCGACTGGGAAGAAGCCAGCCTGATGACCATGACCGCGATCCTGCTGGCGATCTTCCGACGCTCGTTTTATCGCGCCAGCCGCCTGACCGAACTGCCCTTCTCGCCGCTGTACCTGGTGGCCAGTGTCTGCGTGCTGGGCGCTTCGATCTGGCTGTTGCTGTTCGCCTATCAAGACGTGCCTTACAGCCATCAGCTGTGGTGGCAGTTCACCCTCGACGCCAACGCCCCACGCGGCCTGCGTTCGCTGTTGGGTGCCGCTGTGGTGCTGGTGGTTGTGTCGCTGACCTGGCTGCTGCGCACCGCCCGCCCGGTGATCCACCTGCCGACACCCGACGAACTGGAGCGCGCCAGTAAGATCCTGATGGCCTCGTCCCAGCCCGACGGTGGCCTGGCGCTTACCGGTGACAAGGCGCTGCTGTTCCACCCCAATGATGAAGCGTTCCTGATGTATGCCCGTCGCGGCCGTAGCCTGGTAGCGTTGTACGACCCGATCGGCCCGACCCAGCCGCGGGCCGAGATGATCTGGCAGTTCCGTGACCTGTGCGACATCCACCACGCGCGCCCGGTGTTCTACCAGGTCCGCGCCGAGAACCTGCCGTACTACATGGACATCGGCCTCACCGCCATCAAGCTGGGCGAAGAAGCCCGTGTCGACCTGAAACGCTTTGACCTGGAAGCCAAGGGCAAAGAGATGAAGGACCTGCGCTACACCTGGAACCGTGGCTCGCGAGACGGCCTGTCCCTGGAGATCTGCGAGCCGGGCACCGCGCCGATGGACGAGCTCAAGGTGATCTCCGATGCCTGGCTGACCGGCAAAAACGTGCGGGAAAAAGGCTTTTCCCTGGGACGTTTCAGCGACGACTACCTCAAGCACTTTCGTATTGCGATCATTCGCTTCGAAGGGCGCCCGGTGGCCTTCGCCAACCTGCTCGAGACCTACAACCACGACCTGGCCAGTCTCGACCTGATGCGCGCCCACCCGGATGCGCCCAAGCTGACCATGGAGTTCATGATGGTCGGCCTGATTCAACACTATAAGAGTCACGGCTACGCCCGCTTCAGCCTCGGCATGGTGCCGTTGTCGGGCCTGCAACCGCGACGCGGCGCCCCGTTGACCCAACGCCTGGGTTCGATGGTGTTCCGTCGTGGCGAGCAACTGTATAACTTCCAAGGTTTGCGCCGCTTCAAAGACAAGTTCCAGCCTGACTGGGAACCCCGTTACATGGCCGTGCCCGCAGGACTTGATCCGCTGGTGGCACTGGCCGATACCGCCGCCCTGATCGCGGGCGGCTTGACTGGATTGGTGAAACGCTGATGATTCGACGCTCCTGGCGGTATGTATTGGCCTTTGTAGTGCTGCTCACCCTGGTCCTGGGTGGCGGCTATTGGTACTGGAACCGCCCTGCCCCGCAGCCGACCCTGGAGCAATTGCCCCAGGCCGATGGCTCGGTGATGACCCGCGTCACCCCGTACGGCACGCCGAAAGCCCGCGTGGCCGTGGCCGTGATGGCTGCCGATGTGCTGACCGACAGCCAACTGATTGCCTTGAGCCAAGGCGGCAAGGCGCAGATTGTCCAGGTGATCCTGCCCAAGGACGACTGCAAGCTGCAGGAACAAGCGCTGCAAAGCGCCCTGGGTCAGCTCAAGGGCCCCGCGACGCTGGTCAGCGGTATCGGCCCTGGTGCAAGCCTGGCATGGCGCTGGCTGGCCGCTCAGATCGACGACAAGGCCAACGCCATCTCCGTCGGTTTCGCCATGACCCAGGAAGGTTGCAAGGACCCGCTGCCGAAAACGGCCGCCCACGGCAATTGGCTGGTGGCCTGGAACGACAACCCTGAGGATGATGCTGCCAGTTTCGTACGCGACACTCCGCGTGCCACCACCA
Source organism: Pseudomonas azotoformans (assembly GCF_001579805.1). Taxonomy (NCBI): domain Bacteria; kingdom Pseudomonadati; phylum Pseudomonadota; class Gammaproteobacteria; order Pseudomonadales; family Pseudomonadaceae; genus Pseudomonas; species Pseudomonas azotoformans. The sequence continues at coordinate 185,262 of NZ_CP014546.1, forward strand.
GCATCAGCGACTATGACATTCACTACCCGCAAGTGCTGAATAACGAGTTGCGCAAGCAACTGGTGGGTTCGGACAACGGCGGCCTGGCGATTCCGGTGGTTGAAGTCCCGGCCGGCCAAGCGAAAGATACCGTCACCCTGTTCCTCTCCGGTGATGGCGGCTGGCGTGACCTGGACCGTGACGTGGCCGGTGAGATGGCCAAGATCGGCTACCCGGTGGTGGGTATCGACACCCTGCGCTACTACTGGCAGCACAAGACCCCGGAACAAAGCGCCAAGGACCTCACCGAACTGATGCAGCACTACCGTCAGAAATGGGGCACCAAGCGCTTCGTATTGACCGGTTATTCGTTCGGCGCCGATGTGTTGCCGGCCATCTACAACCGTATGCCGGAAAACGAGCAGCAGCGTGTGGACGCAATCATCCTTCTGGCGTTTGCGCGCACGGGCAGCTTCGAGATTGAAGTGGAAGGCTGGTTGGGCAACGCCGGTAAAGAAGCCGCCACTGGTCCAGAAATGGCCAAGCTGCCACCTGAGAAAGTGGTGTGCATCTACGGTGCGGAAGAGGTCGACGAGAGCGGTTGCACGGATAAGACGGCCGTGGGTGAAGCGCTGAAGTTGCCAGGCGGGCATCACTTCGATGAGAACTACCCGGCGCTGGCCAAGCGGTTGGTGGATATCATCGTCAAACACCAGGCCAAAGCCGAATAGCCTCCCCCAATGTAGTTAGCGGGCTTGCCCCGCGCTGGGCTGCGCAGCGGCCCTAAAACCAAACGCCGCATTCTGCCTGACAGAATGCGGCGTTTTTATCAGGGCGGCTTCGCCACCCAACGCGGGGCAAGCCCGCTCACCACAACAAGCCCGCTCACCACAAAAAAACCGCTGAGATTTAGCGAGGTTCGATGTGGGCAATCATCAGCTGCACAGTCTCATTCCCACGAAACTCGTTCACATCCAGCTTGTACGCCAATTCCACCCAACGCACGGTCGGGTTCGGCCAGACCTCACGGTCCACCCCAAAGGCAATGCCATCGAGTTTCACTGACCCGCATTCAGTCTTGAGCACCACCTTCAGGTGCCGCTCACCCACCACACGCTGCTCCACCAACTGGAATACACCGTGAAAGACCGGCTCGGGAAAGTGCTGCCCCCACGGCCCGGCATGTCGCAACGCGCGGGCCAGTTCCAGGTGAAATTCTTCCACCGCCAGGGTGCCGTCCGACAGCAGCCGACCGGTCAGGTCTTCTTCACGCAATTGGCGACGCACTTCAGCATCAAAGGCTTCGGCAAACAGCGGGAAGTTTTCTTCGGGCAACGTCAGCCCCGCCGCCATGGCGTGGCCGCCGTACTTGGCGATCAGGTTGGGATGCTGGCTCGCAACCACCGCCAGCGCATCACGGATATGAAACCCCTGCACAGAGCGCCCTGAGCCCTTGAGCAAGCCATCACCGGCGTCGGCGAAGGCGATGGTCGGGCGAAAGTAACGTTCTTTCATACGCGACGCGAGAATCCCGATCACGCCTTGGTGCCATTCCGGGTCGAACAGGCACAAGCCGTAAGGCATCGACTCCACCGGCAAGTCCTTGAGCTGGGCCAGGGCCTCGCGCTGCATGCCTTGCTCGATGGATTTGCGGTCCTGGTTCATGCCGTCCAGTTGCGCGGCCATTTCCCGCGCCGCGGCAACGTCGGTGGTGAGCAGGCATTCGATACCCAGGCTCATGTCATCCAGGCGACCGGCAGCGTTCAGGCGTGGCCCGAGGATAAATCCTAGATCGGTGGAGGTGATACGCGTGGCATCGCGCTTGGCCACTTCCAGGATCGCCTTGATCCCCGGCCGCGCACGACCGGCGCGGATACGCTCAAGGCCTTGATGCACCAGGATGCGGTTGTTGGCGTCCAGGGGCACCACGTCGGCGACGCTGCCCAGGGCAACCAGGTCGAGCAATTCACCAATGTTGGGCTGAGGCTTATTCTCGTACCAGCCCAAGCTGCGCAGGCGCGCGCGCAGGGCCATCAGCACATAAAAGATCACGCCGACACCGGCCAGTGCTTTGCTCGGGAATTCGCAGCCAGGCTGGTTCGGGTTGACGATGGCATCCGCCGCCGGCAACTCATCGCCGGGCAAGTGGTGGTCCGTCACCAGCACCTGCAACCCCGCCGCTTTCGCCGCCGCCACGCCTTCGACGCTGGAAATGCCGTTGTCCACAGTGATCAGCAATTGCGGCTCACGCTGCAGGGCGACTGCAACGATTTCCGGGGTCAGGCCATAGCCGTACTCGAAACGATTGGGCACCAGGTAGTCAACATGGGCCGCACCGAGCAAACGCAGGCCCAGGGTGCCCACGGTGCTGGCCGTGGCGCCATCGGCGTCAAAGTCACCCACGATAAGGATGCGCTGGCGCTGCTCCAGCGCGGTCACCAGCAAGTCCACCGCCGCGTCGATTCCCTTTAGCTGCTGGTAGGGAATCAACCGCGCCAGGCTTTTATCCAGCTCAGCCTCGGACTGCACCCCGCGCGCGGCGTAGAGACGGGTCAACAGCGGTGGCAATTCACCGAGAAACGGCAGGACGGCGGGTAACGGGCGAGGATCGATACGCATGGGAAGCTGGGGAGTTCTCTATTAAAGGAATTGTTGGCTTCAAGCTTCAAGCTTCAAGCTTCAAGCTTGCAGCTAAATGCTTGCCGCTTGACGCTGCCACTCTTCAACCGCGTTCGCCGACCAACCACTGCAACTGCACTTCATGCTGGCCACGGTCGTCGGTGACGAACATCGTGCCTTCGCTGATCATCACGTCCCACTTGATGACGCGTGGCATGTCCTTGGCCAGGGTCTCGAGGACTTCCTGGGGCACGGCGGCGATGTGTACGTTTTTCAGGTTGTTCGCCACCGGCACGACCTTGCCTTCCCACACGCGCAAGCTGCCGTAGGCCAGCAGGCTGGTGCGCTCGGTGCGACGCGAGCACCAGGTGAGGCGGTCGGCATCGGGCTGGCCGACTTCGATCCAGTGCAGAACCCGATCATCCAGGCTTTTTTCCCACAGGGCTGGCTCGTCTACATCTGACAGTCCGCGCCCGAACGACAGCTGCTCGTTGTACCAGAGGGCGTAGGCCAGCAGGCGCACAGTCATGCGCTCTTCCGTTTCCGACGGATGGCGGGCGATGGTCTGTTTGACACTCTCGTACACCGAGCGATCAAGGTCGGTGAGGTTGAGTTCGAATTTGTAGGTCGTGGACGGCTGGGCCATGAACGGGCTTCTAGAGACAGGGAAAGGCGGCCAGTCTAACCGATGGCGGGGTCATTCAACGAATCGTGCGCTGCATCATCCTTATCCCTGGCCTGCCCGCCTATGTTAAAAGGCATCACATTACCGCTCTTGCGCAGACAAGGATCCTCATGCCGTTCAACGCCAAACCGCTTGCCGGACTGAAAGTCATCGAACTCGGCACCCTGATCGCCGGCCCATTTGCCTCACGTATCTGCGCGGAATTCGGCGCTGAGGTGATCAAGGTCGAATCGCCCGACGGCGGCGACCCCCTGCGCAAATGGCGCAAGCTGTACGAGGGCACGTCGCTGTGGTGGTTCGTGCAGGCGCGCAACAAGCAGTCGCTGACGCTGAACCTCAAGCACCCGGACGGCCTGGTCATCCTCAAGCAGTTGCTGGCCGACGCCGACATCCTGATCGAGAATTTCCGCCCCGGCGTGCTGGAGAAACTCGGCCTGAGCTGGGAAACCCTGCACGCCCTCAACCCCAAGCTGGTGATGGTGCGCCTCTCCGGCTTTGGCCAGACCGGGCCGATGAAAGACCAGCCAGGGTTTGGCGCCGTGGGCGAATCCATGGGCGGCCTGCGCTACATCACCGGCTTTGAAGACCGCCCGCCGGTCCGCACCGGCATTTCCATCGGTGACTCGATCGCCGCGCTGTGGGCGGTGATTGGTGCGCTGATGGCGCTGCGTCATCGCGAAGTCAACGGCGGCCTGGGACAAGTGGTGGATGTGGCGCTGTACGAAGCCATCTTCGCCATGATGGAAAGCATGATCCCGGAGTTCGACGTGTTTGGCTTCATCCGTGAACGCACCGGCAACATCATGCCCGGTATCACGCCCTCCTCGATCCACACCAGCGCCGATGGCAAGCATGTGCAGATTGGCGCCAACGGCGATGCGATTTTCAAGCGCTTCATGTCCGCCATTGGCCGTGAGGATTTGGCCAACGACCCTGCACTTGCCAGCAATGACGGGCGCGATAGCCGCCGTGATGAACTGTACGGCGTGATTGATCGCTGGGTGAATTCGCTACCGCTGGATCAGGTGGTAGAGATCCTGAATAAGGCCGAAGTACCCGCCAGCCGCATCTACAGCGCCGAGGACATGCTCGGCGACCCGCAATTCCTGGCCAGGGAGATGTTCCTCAAGGCCAAGTTGCCTGGCGGCAAGGACTTCAAGATGCCCGGCATCGTGCCCAAGCTGTCGGACACGCCGGGCAGCTGCGAGTGGGTTGGGCCGCAGTTGGGTGAACATAACAGTGTGGTGCTGGGCGGGCTGGGTTACGACGCTGCCGCGATTGCGCGTTTACGTGAGGCAGGCGCGATCTGATGGTCCGCAGGCTTGCCCAGCTTTTCCTCAGCGTCATGCTCGCCTGGGGCCCGACCGCCAGCGCCGAAGACACGCTGATCTGGTTATTGCGCGACTTGCCACCACTGACCATTTTCGAAGGCCCAAGCAAAGGCCAGGGCGCGCTGGATCAGTTGCTGCCGATACTCATCCAACGCCTGCCGGAATATCGGCACCAGGTGCTGCACGTCAATCGCGCGCGGGGCATGCAAATGCTGCGTGAGCCCACGTTCACCTGTGACCCCTCATTGCTGTGGACGGCCGAGCGGGCCAGATACGTCGTCTTTTCCAGCCAGGCATTTGTGGTCGCCAGCAATGGCGTCACGGTGCGGCGTAACCAGCAAGAAGCCATGGCGCCCTACATCACGCAAGGCCAGTTTGACCTGCAGGCGTTCCTTGATGCCCACAAAACCCGGGTGGGTGCCATCGCAGAGCGCAGCTACGGGCCTGTCATCGATGAACGGCTCAAGCACGCCGATGCGCACAAGCTCGCACTGCATTACGGTAACGACGCCCTGGGTAGCCTGTTGCAGATGCAGCGCCTGGGCAGGCTTGAGGCGGTGTTGGGTTATTGGCCGGAAATCCGCTATCACGCGATGCAACAGGGTATCGCCTCGGACGACCTGATCTTTTACCCCATCCAAGGCTCGGCACCTTACCAACACACGCACATCGGCTGTTCGGACACGCCTCAGGGACGCCAGGCCATCGAGCGGATCAACCAGGTATTGCACGAGATCCCACAGGAGCAGGTACAGCAGTCCTACGCCTCATGGCTGGACCCGGTCATGCGCGAACAGTATCTGCGCGATAACCCAAGCTTTTTCCAGGATTCGAAGGAGCCGTGACAAATCGCGGGCAAAAAGAAACCCCGAAGCGTGGGGAGACACTTCGGGGTTAAACGTGGCCTACAAAGACCAGTACAACAAGGCACAAACACCGGAGCACAATGTTTGCTCTTGCTGTTACGAAATCTGACCGGCCACGTTGTAGGAAGTTTCCACAGTTAAACAATTCTTCATGCGGCGGTGGCGCTGCGGGTCTGGGCTGCGTTGCGCAAGGCCGCGATGACCGAGGGCTCCAGGCGCCCCTCAGCGATTTTAATGTCGCGTAGCAGACAGTCCACCACATCCACCAGCACGCGCTTGTCCATCAATTGGGCGCGGTCGACTTCACGTTCGACCACGATGGCGCCAGCAGGATTCTTCACGGTTACCAGGCACTCGTCCTGCACACCAGAGGTGGTCAGCGTAACCTGATAAGGGCTCAGTGCTTCTTCGAGCAATAGGCTGATACTTTCCATCTCGATCACCACTCAATAGTTCGGGAACAATCGTTTCAACGGGAGCTGCATCTATCCTAAGTGACTGTTTGTGACGTAGGAAAGTTCGCTTTATCGTCTTTATGGGGCCGTCAGGGGGTGACGGATTCCAGCATGCGCTTGCAACATGACAGGGAAAAAACGGCGGCACATAACTGCTTACGCAATGGGCGGCTGTTTTGGGGTTGGCCGAGGGCTGAGACCCGAAGTGAATCCTATACTCGGTGAGCGCTGGTAATGCTGCTACGCAGATAAAAGCGCATGTCAAAAGGCCCTTATTGCGAAGGATGAAGACAATGTTGGAACACAACAGAGAACAGGCTGCGCTAGAGAAGATTCACGCTGATATTTCACGCATCTATGCCGAGCAACGCAAACTCAATGCCGAAGCTCACAAGATAACCCGTGAGAACTTCTGGTACCCGTTGGCTGTGGTCATGGCCATGTTCACGGTATTCGGCACGGTATTAGCCATCGTACAAAAAATAATCACATTAGTGGTTTGAGCCAACCGGGCCTGCCAGATACAAAAAAACGCCGCTGACCCAAGGAAGGGAAAGCGGCGTTTTTGTCTGCGCGGTGCGCCTTACAACGGCTTGCCCCGGTTGCCATGCTGGCTCACAAACGCCTGCACAGCCTTCAAGTCATTGGCCAGCACAGTGCAACGCTCTTCACGCTCAAACAAATCGGTCAGGTGCACTGGCAATTCCAGCGCCTTGCCCACACCCGCCTTCTCCACCGCTTCCGGGAATTTGACCGGATGGGCAGTGCCCAGGATCACCATCGGGATGTCCAGGCTGCGACGGCATTCGCGGGCGGCCTTCACACCGATGGCAGTGTGCGGGTCGAGCAACTCACCGGTCTGGGCGTAGACTTCAGCGATGGTTTCGCAGGTCTGTGCATCGTCAACGGCCAGGGAATCGAACAGCTTGCGGGTTTCGGTCCAGCGCTCTTCGTCAACGCTGAAACCGCCACCGCTTTTGAAGGTGTCCATCAAGCCAGCAATGGCTGCGCCGTTGCGACCGTGCATGTCGAACAGCAGGCGCTCGAAGTTCGACGAGACCATGATGTCCATGGACGGCGACAGCGTGGCGTGCAGGGTTTCCTTGACGTACTGGTTGCCGCTCATGAAGCGGTGCAGGATGTCGTTGCGGTTGGTGGCGACGATCAACTGGTTGATCGGCAGGCCCATGTTGCGCGCCAGGTAACCGGCGAAGATGTCGCCGAAGTTGCCGGTCGGCACCGAGAACGATACCGAACGCGCCGGGCCGCCCAACTGCAGGGACGCGTGGAAGTAGTAGACGATCTGGGCCATGATCCGCGCCCAGTTGATCGAGTTCACCGCTACGAGGCGCGTGCCCTTCAGGAAGCTCTGGTCAGCGAAGCTGTTCTTGACCATTTCCTGGCAGTCATCGAAGTTGCCTTCTATGGCGATGTTGTGGATGTTCTCACCAAAGATGGTGGTCATCTGGCGACGCTGCACTTCCGATACGCGCTTGTGCGGGTGCAGGATGAAGATGTCCACGTTTTCGCAGTGCTTGCACCCTTCGATGGCGGCCGAACCGGTGTCACCGGAGGTGGCGCCGATGATCACCACGCGCTCGCCGCGCTTCTCCAGCACGTAATCGAGCAGGCGACCCAGCAGTTGCAGGGCGAAATCCTTGAACGCCAGGGTTGGGCCGTGGAACAGTTCCAGTACCCATTCGTTACCGTTCAGTTGGCGCAGCGGTGCGATGGCGTTGTGGGAAAACACGCCATAGGTCTCTTCCAGAATCTTCTTGAAATCCGCATCCGGAATGCTGCCGGTGACGAACGGGCGCATCACGCGGAACGCCAGCTCGTGGTACGGCAGGCCGGCCCAGGAAGCGATTTCTTCCTGGGTGAAGCGTGGCAGGTTTTCCGGCACGTACAGGCCGCCGTCAGTGGCAAGGCCTGCCAGCAAAACGTCTTCGAAATTCAGGGCCGGTGCCTGGCCGCGGGTGCTGATATAACGCATAGGGGCAAACCTTCGGTTTGGGCTTCAAGCTTCAAGCTTCAAGCTGCAAGTCGAAGCGGTTCTGCTTTCACTTGCAGCTTGCAGCTTGGCGCTTGCAGCTGAATTAATTCAAATGTTCGACGCGAATCCGGACGACCGGCCCAACCACGCCCTGGAGAGCTTCCAGTGCCTGGATGGCATCATTGATGTGCTGTTCGAGCACGCGGTGAGTCAGCAGGATCATCGGCACCTGGCCGTTTTGCTCCTCGACTTCCTTCTGCATGATCGACTCGATGTTGATACCACGCTCCGACAGGATGCTCGCAACCTGGGCCAACACGCCTGGATGGTCCTGGGCCTGGATGCGCAGGTAGTAGGCACTTTCGCAGGCTTCGATCGGCAGGATCGGGTGCGCCGACAGCGAGTCCGGCTGGAAGGCCAGGTGCGGCACGCGGTTTTCCGGGTCGCTGGTCATGGCGCGGACCACGTCCACCAGGTCGGCGATCACCGACGAGGCGGTCGGCTCCATGCCGGCGCCGGCGCCGTAGAACAGGGTCGAACCCGCCGCATCACCGTTGACCATCACGGCGTTCATCACGCCATTGACGTTGGCGATCAGGCGGTCGGCCGGGATCAGCGTCGGGTGCACACGCAACTCGATACCGGCCGGTGTGCTACGCGCCACACCCAGGTGCTTGATGCGATAGCCCAAGGCTTCGGCATAGTTCACGTCGGCAGTGGTCAGCTTGGTGATGCCTTCGGTGTAGGCCTTGTCGAACTGCAGCGGAATACCAAAGGCAATGGAGGCCAGGATGGTCAGCTTGTGCGCCGCATCGATGCCTTCTACGTCGAAGGTCGGGTCGGCTTCGGCGTAACCCAGGGCTTGGGCTTCGGCCAGCACGTCTTCGAAGGTACGGCCCTTCTCGCGCATTTCGGTAAGGATGAAGTTACCGGTGCCGTTGATGATGCCGGCCACCCAGTTGATGCGGTTGGCGGACAGGCCTTCACGGATCGCCTTGATTACCGGGATGCCACCGGCCACGGCGGCTTCGAACGCGACAATCACACCCTTCTCACGCGCCTTGGCGAAGATCTCGTTGCCGTGCACGGCGATCAGCGCCTTGTTGGCAGTGACCACGTGCTTGCCGTTCTCGATGGCCTTGAGCACCAGCTCACGGGCCACGGTGTAGCCGCCGACCAGCTCGATGACGATATCGATTTCAGGGTTGGTGGCAACGGCGAAGACATCGTTGGTAATCGCAATACCGGTCGTTTCGAACTGAGGCTTTGGCGAACGCGTGGCAATTTGCGCCACTTCAATCCCGCGACCTGCACGGCGGGAAATTTCCTCAGCGTTACGCTGAAGTACGTTAAAGGTGCCGCCACCGACGGTCCCCAACCCACAGATGCCTACTTTGACCGGTTTCACTGAAGAACTCCCCATGAAACGGCCGACGCTAGGTCGGCCGTGGAAAACAGCCGCACGACTGCGGCTTGCAATTAACGACCCGCCGACGTGTCAGCGAGCCTTGATCGTCGACGTTTCGACGATACTGATTTATTTGGCACTGAGCGCCAGTTTGGCAACTTGTGGTGCCGGCTGGTAGCCCGGAATCACTTGGCCGTCAGCCAAAACGATGGCCGGTGTACCGTTCACGCCGATGGACTGCCCCAGGGCGAACTGCTTGGAAACCGGGTTGGCACATTTGGCCGCCTTGATTTCCTTGCCATCGACCATCTTGTCCATGGCGGCTTTCTTGTCGGCCGAGCACCACACCGCTTGCAGCTGCTCGTCACCCGGCGAACCCAGGCCCTGGCGCGGGAAGGCGACGTAGCGTACTTCCACACCCAGCTTGTTCAACGCCGGCACTTCGGCGTGCAGCTTGTGGCAGTACGGGCAGGTGGTGTCGGTGAACACGGTGATGTGGGTCTTGGTCTCGCCGATGGCCGGGTAAACCACGGTTTCCGCTACCGGGATGCCGTTGATCAGCTTGGACACGCCCAGGCGCTCGGCTTTCTCGGTGAGGTTGACCGGCTTGCCGTCCTTCAGCTGGAACAGGTAGCCCTGGACGATGTACTGGCCGTCGGCACTGGCGTACAGCACGCGGCTGCCCTTGAGCTTGACTTCATACAGGCCGGCCATAGGGCTGGCGCTGATGCTTTCGATCGGGGTATCGAGTTGCAGGTTGGCCAGGCTCTTGCGGATGGTCTGCTCGGCAGCGTCATCGGCGAAGGCAAAGGTGGAAACCAACGCAATGGCTGCGGCGGCAATAATCTGGGTCAAGCGCATGGGAACTCCTGAAGGCAGATGCAGGGACGGGAGCAGTAGCGCCGATGTGAAAACTCGGGCATGGGCCGTCCCCTTTGCTAACCGGCAAAGCCTACCACAGTTGGGCCGCAGGGCAGCCCGTGGCGGGATAAATTGGCGGTTTTCAGCCGCGTGGGTGATGCTTGGCGTGCATATCCTGCAAACGTGCGCGCGCGACATGGGTGTAGATCTGGGTTGTGGATAAGTCGCTGTGGCCGAGCAGCATCTGCACCACGCGCAAATCCGCACCGTGGTTGAGCAAATGCGTGGCGAAGGCATGGCGCAAGGTGTGCGGCGACAGGGTCTTGCCAATCCCGGCAACCTTCGCCTGGTGCTTGATGCGATGCCAAAACGTTTGCCGGGTCATCTGCTCGCCGCGCAGGCTGGGAAACAATACGTCGCTGGGCCGTCCGCCCAGCAGCTCACTGCGCGCATCACGCATATAGCGCTCGACCCACACAATCGCCTCCTCGCCCATGGGCACCAGCCTTTCCTTGCTGCCCTTGCCCATCACCCGCAGCACGCCCTGGCGCAGGTTGACTTGCTCCAGGGTCAGGCTGATCAACTCGGTCACCCGCAGGCCACAGGCGTATAGAACCTCCAGCATGGCGCGGTCGCGCTGGCCGATGGCTTCGCTGAGGTCGGGGGCGGCCAGTAAGGCCTCCACGTCAGTTTCTGACAGAGACTTAGGAAGAGGCCTACCTAATTGTGGCATGTCGACTTGTAGAGTCGGATCCACCGTTATCAACTTTTCACGCAACAGATAGCGATAAAAGCCACGCACTCCGGAGAGAAATCTCGCCGTGGAACGTGGCTTGTAGTTTTGCTCAAGGCGCCAGGCCAGGTGGTCGAGAATCAGCTCGCGCCCAGCATTGATCAGCTCGAGGTTTTTCTCCTGCAGCCAACCGTTGAACAGGGCCAGGTCACTGCGGTAGGCCTGGCGCGTATTGTCCGACAGGCCTTTTTCCAGCCAGAGGGCGTCGAGAAAACGGTCGATAAGCAGGTGATCAATGGCAGGCATGGGCACTCAAGCGACGCGGCACGGGGCTTTGCGGCAATTAATTAGTGAACTGTGATTAGGGTCACTAGTCTTTCATAGCCCGCTACTTCAAGGAACAGGAAGCTTTAATGAACGAACAACAGATTTTGCTGGCCTTTGGCGGCATTGGCGTGGCGGCACTCGGCTGCCAATGGCTGGCCTGGCGCCTGAAACTGCCGGCCATTCTGTTCCTGTTACTGAGCGGGATTCTGGCAGGACCGGTACTGGGCTGGCTCGACCCGCAGGAAATGTTCGGCCCTCTGCTGATGCCGCTGGTGTCGCTGGCGGTGGCGCTGATTCTGTTTGAAGGCAGCCTGACCCTGCACCTGTCGGAATGGAAGGAAATCGGCAGCGTGGTGCATCGCCTGGTCACGCTTGGCGCGCTGTCGACCTGGGCGGTGATCACCTTGGCGACCCACTGGCTGCTGGGTTTCGACTGGATGCTCGCACTGCTGTTCGGCACGCTGACCTTGGTCACAGGCCCGACCGTCATCGTTCCCATGTTGCGCGTGGTGCGCCCCAAGGCCTCCATCGCCAACATCCTGCGCTGGGAAGGCATTGTCATTGACCCTATCGGCGCCCTGCTGGCGGTCGTGGTGTACAGCTTCATCATCAGCCGTGCTTCCGGCGATGGCTTGAGCCATAGCCTGCTGACCTTCGGCGGGGTGATCGTCTGCGGTAGCCTGTTCGGGATAGCTGGCGGCTGGGTATTGGGGCAGATCATGCGGCGGCAGTGGTTGCCGGAATACCTGCATAACCTGGCGACGCTGGCCGGGGTGCTGGGGGTATTTATCGCCTCTAACGAAGTCATGCATGAATCCGGCTTGCTGGCGGTGACCCTGATGGGCATGTGGATGGCCAACATGAAGGGCGTGGATGTGCGGCACATTCTGCACTTCAAGGAGAACCTCAGCGTGTTGCTGATTTCCGGCCTGTTTATCCTGCTGGCGGCACGCCTGGATCTGAACGCCTTGATTGCGCTGGGACCGTTCGTACTGATCCTGTTGCTGATCATTCAATTCATCGCCCGCCCTTTGAATGTCGCGCTGTCGACCGTCGGCTCGAAACTGAATTGGCGGGAGCGCGCACTGCTGGCATGGATCGCCCCGCGCGGGATTGTGGCGGCTGCGGTGTCGGCAATCTTTGCGATTCGCCTGGATGAAGCCGGGCACGCCGGTGCGCTGCTGTTGGTGCCACTGACCTTTGCGGTGATCATCGGCACCGTGGTGCTGCAAAGTGCGACCGCACGACCCTTGGCCCGCCTGCTGAAAGTTGCTGAGCCCGCCCCCAGTGGCTTCCTGATCGTCGGCGCGAACGGCCCGGCACGCATGCTGGGCAAGGCATTGCAGCAACTCGGCAGCCGCGTGCTGCTGACGGACTCAAGCTGGGAGAATATCCGCGCCAGTCGGATGGAAGGGCTTCCCACCTATTTCGGCAACCCGGCCTCCCAGCATGCCGAATCGCACCTGGACCTGGTTGGGCTTGGGCATTTACTGGCGCTCTCCCCGTCCGGCGAACTGAATACCCTGGCCGCGATGCGTTTTCGTCACGACTTCGGCCACCGCCTGTTCACCCTGAGCAGCAGCCAGGAGAGCCGCCGCACCGATAAACACCGAGCCAGCCATGAACACCGTGGCCAGTTGCTGGGCAGTCAACCCTTGAGTTACACCAAGCTCGCCAGCCTATTGGGCCAAGGCGCCGAGCTGTATAGCACGCATCTCACAGAGGGCTTCGGCTGGGAGCAATACCAAACGCTCCATGGGGAACGCGCCACGCTGCTGTTTGCCCGAGATGTCAGCGGGTGGGTGCATGTGGTCACCCCGGACAGCAGTGTGAAGCCCGTAGCCGGTTGGACCTTGCTAGCCGTGATCCAACCCGAGAACCACACAACCGGCTGATCAGTCGGCAAACCCAGGCAATACCGGTACAGGGCGTTTGTCGGCGTCAATCGCGACAAAGCTGAACACGCCCTGGATCGCCTTCTCGCGACCATCGGCGCTCATGCTCTCGACGAACACTTCCACTTCAACCTTGAGGCTGGTGTTGCCGACCTTGATCACGCGGCCGATCAGCTCAACGATGGAGCCGGCCGGGATCGCGTGGTTGAAGTCGATGCGGTCGGTGGAGACTGTCACCAGCGGCAGGCGACAGAAACGGGTGGCCGTGATGAACGACACTTCATCCATCCAGGCCAGGGCGGTGCCACCGAACAAAGTGTTGTGGTGGTTGGTGGTCGGCGGGAACACGGCCTTGGTCACGTGGGTCACGGACAGGTCGGTGCGGCGCTGGATTTCTTCGAGGCGGGTGGTCATGGACAAATACCGGCAGATAGACAAATTTCAGGCACAAAAAAGCAGCCCGTAGGCTGCTTTTTTCTGCATCGGGAAGCTGGACTTAAGCCAGTTTTTCCTTGATGCGAGCTGCTTTACCGGACAGGTCGCGCAGGTAGTACAGCTTGGCTTTACGTACGTCACCGCGACGCTTGACGGCCATGCTGTCGATTTGCGGGCTGTAGGTCTGGAAAGTACGCTCTACGCCAACACCGTTGGAGATTTTACGAACAGTGAAAGCACTGTTCACACCACGGTTACGCTTGGCAATTACCACGCCTTCGAACGCTTGCAGACGCGAACGGTCGCCTTCCTTCACTTTCACCTGAACGACAATGGTGTCGCCCGGGGCAAAGGTAGGGATCTCTTTGGTCATCTGCTCTGCTTCGAGTGCAAGGATGATTTTGTTAGTCATGCTGTGCTCCTAAGGTAAGTCAATGGACCTACCATCGATACGTTGTTAACTATCGTCCCGCGCGAGGATGTATTCCTCGAGCAGCTTCTTCTCTTCTCCAGAAAGCGAGCGGCTTTCCAGAAGATCGGCGCGTCGTTCATAGGTCCGACCAAGGGACTGCTGTAAACGCCAACGCCGGATGTGTGCGTGATTGCCACTTAGCAATACGTCGGGAACACGCTGATCCGCATACACCTCCGGTCGGGTGTAGTGCGGGCAATCCAGCAAACCATCCGTGAAGGAATCTTCCTCCGCGGAGTCCGCATGCCCTAAAGCTCCAGGCAGCAGTCGTGTAACCGCATCTATCAGGACCATCGCCGGCAGCTCGCCGCCAGACAGGACATAGTCCCCAATCGACCACTCTTCATCGACATGAGCTTCAATAAACCGCTCGTCAATGCCTTCATAGCGACCGGCAATCAGGATCAGTGCTTCCTCATTCGCCAGTTCGCGGACCCCAGCCTGTTTCAGCTGACGGCCTTGAGGGGACAGGTAAATTACCTTCGCCTTCTCCCCGGCGGCAGCCTTGGCCTGAACCAACGCGTCTTCCAGGGGCTTGATCTTCATCACCATGCCCGGACCACCGCCAAATGGGCGATCGTCTACAGTGTGATGTCGATCCGTCGTGTAGTCTCGCGGGTTCCAACAGGTGAGCTGCAACAGCCCCTGTTTCACCGCCCGACTGGTGATGCCGTACTCGCTGATGGCGGAAAACATCTCGGGAAACAAACTGATCACTTCAATGCGCAAATTAGCCACGCTTAGAAGTCCGCGTCCCATTCCACCTTCATCTCGCCCGCGACCAGGTCGACGGCCAACACGCATTGCGCCGTATAGGGCAACAGGCGTTCGCGATCATCCAGGCTGCCAGCGCAAGGCCTGACCACCATTACATCATTGGCGCCGGTTTCCAGAAGATGATCGATTTTCCCGAACAATTGCCCGAGTTGATCAATAACCTTCAGACCTTCCAGTTGGTACCAGTAGTACTCGCCGTCGGTCAATTCAGGGAACAGGTCTCGCGGCACGCAGATCTCATAACCGGCCAGAAGACGAGCTTCTTCACGGTCATCAAGACCCTTGAGCTTTGCGACCAGGAACTTATCGCTCCCGCGTCCACTGACCAGCTCAACCTGCTTCACACTACCTTCGCGCTTGAGCGTCCAGGTCTTGTACTGCAACAGGTTTTCAGTCGGATCAGTAAAGGAATACACCTTCACTTCGCCGCGAACGCCATGAACAGAGTAAATCTTGCCGATAACGATCAAATCATCAGCAACAGCTGGCGTCGCGTTCATATTGCTCAGGCTGCGGCCTTAGCCGAGTCCTTCAACAGTTTTGCAACGCGCTCGGATGGCTGTGCACCCACGCTCAGCCAGTAGGCTACGCGCTCTTGGTTCACGGACAGACGAACTTCTTGACCACGAGCAACAGGGTTGAAGAAACCAACCTGTTCCTTGTGCGAACCGTCACGCGGGTTGCGGCTGTCGGTTACGGTCAAGTGGTAAAACGGGCGCTTTTTGGAGCCGCCAAGGGCAAGACGGATTGTTAGCATGTGAACATCGTTCCTGTAGTCGGTGCTGCAAATCTAAATGCACAGCGGGCATAGGTGCCCGAAAGGCCGCATATTCTAAGGAATATCCGGACTTTTGCAAATGTCTTTTTCTGGCGCCTATCAGCGTGCCACTCAGATCTGCTATAGAGCCGTCGGTTAAAACGGCGAGTCAGCGCCCGCCAACGGCGGGTTTGCTGGAGATCCCACGTCCCTGTGGGTCGGAGCAAAAGCGGGCTTTTGCTCGAATTCTTTACATTTTGGGCATACCGCCGCCGGGCAACATACCGCCCATGCCGCGCATCATCTTGGCCATTCCGCCTTTGGCGGAGAATTTCTTCATCATCTTCTGCATCTGCTTGTGCTGCTTGATCAAGCGACCGATGTCCTGCACCTGGGTGCCGGAACCCATGGCGATCCGACGTTTGCGCGAACCGCTGATCAGCTCAGGGTCGCGGCGCTCGGCCGGGGTCATGGAATTGATGATGGCTTCCATCTGCTTGAACTGCTTCTCTGCCGCACCCTGGGCATTGCCCATCTGCGCCAGGTTCACACCGCCGATGTTCGGCAGCTTGTCCATCAGGCCGCCGAGGCCGCCCATGTTCTTCATCTGTTGCAGCTGGTCGCGGAAATCTTCGAGGTCGAAGCCCTTGCCCTTCTTCAGTTTCTTGGCCAGTTTATCGGCCTTGTCCTTGTCGAGGGTGGCTTCGGCCTGTTCGATCAGGCTGAGCACGTCGCCCATGCCGAGGATGCGCGAGGCGATACGCTCAGGATGGAAGGGTTCGAGCGCTTCGCTCTTCTCGCCCATACCGATGAACTTGATCGGCTTGCCGGTGATGGCACGTACCGACAGCGCGGCACCGCCACGGGCGTCACCGTCGACCTTGGTCAGGATCACGCCGGTCAGTGGCAGTGCATCACCAAAGGCCTTGGCGGTGTTGGCCGCATCCTGACCGGTCATGGCGTCGACCACGAACAGCGTCTCGACCGGGTTGATCGCGGCATGCAGCGCCTTGATCTCGCCCATCATCTCTTCGTCGATGTGCAGGCGACCGGCGGTATCGACGATGACCACGTCGATGAATTTGAGCTTGGCTTCTTTAATAGCCGCGTTGGCGATGTCGACCGGCTTCTGGCTCAGGTCGGACGGGAAGAAGGTCACGCCCACTTCGCCCGCGAGCATTTCCAGCTGCTTGATAGCGGCCGGACGGTAGACGTCAGCCGACACCACCATCACGGACTTCTTCTTGCGCTCTTTAAGGAAGCGCGCCAGCTTGCCAGCGGTGGTGGTCTTACCCGCACCCTGCAGACCGGCCATCAGCACCACGGCCGGTGGCACGGCGCTGAGGTTCAAATCTTCGTTGGCCGCGCCCATCAGGCTTTCGAGCTCAGCCTGGACGATCTTCACGAACGCCTGGCCCGGTGTCAGGCTGCGGGACACTTCGGTGCCTACCGCGCGCTCTTTGACCGAGTTGACGAAGTCCTTCACCACCGGCAAGGCGACGTCGGCTTCCAGCAACGCCATGCGCACTTCGCGCAGGGTGTCTTTAATATTGTCCTCGGTCAGCTTGGCCTTGCCGGTGACGTGGCGCAGCGTCTGCGAGAGACGGTCAGTCAGATTTTCAAACATGCGCGATCCTTTCAGGCCCTATTCATAGACCGAGGTAATGGCGGCCCAGGCTGTGGTAAATCGCTATTAAAAACAGCGCTCGGCGAGCCTGCGGCGTGGGCAGGTCGCGGATTATAGCGAAGACTGCCGCCATGCACACCCGCTGTCTGGCTTGAGAGTCTTTCGTGTTACGCGGGGGTATGCCAAACTCAGCGCCTTTCGGGCTTGCCTAACAGGATTTATGCTCCCTTTGTCACCCAGTTTGCTACCCAGCCTCGCCGCCGCCATTTTGTATGCCGCTGCGACTCTCTACCAGGGCACTCGTCTGGCCCAAGGCGCCAAGGCGGACAAACGCCTGCTCGTCGGCTTGGGTGTGCTCGCCCTGCTGGCCCATGCTGCCAGCCTGTTTACCCATTTGATGACCCCCGTAGGCCTGGGCCTGGATTTTTTCAGTGCCGCCAGCCTGATCGCAGCCGCCGTCATCGCATTGACCCTGCTGGCCTGCTACCGGATTCCCGTCGAGAACCTGCTGGTGCTGCTATTCCCGCTGGGCATGCTGACGGTGCTAATGGCGCAATTCGCCCCGACCGGCACGGTGCAGGTGATTGATGAAGAACCGGGCATCCTGGCGCATATCCTGCTGTCGATCCTGGCCTATGGCATGTTCACCATCGCGGTGTTCCAGGCCCTGCTCCTGCTGTTGCAAGACCACCAGCTCAAGCACAAGCACCCCTCGGGGCTGATCAAGAACTTCCCGCCGCTGCAAACCATGGAAAGCCTGCTGTTCGGCTTCCTGTGGGCCGGTTGGACGCTGCTGTCGCTTTCGCTGATCTCCGGCTGGCTGTTCGTCGAAAACCTGTTCGCCCAGCACTTGGTGCACAAAACCCTGCTGGCGTGCCTGGCCTGGGTGGTGTTCAGCGTGTTGCTGTGGGGCCGCAACCGCCTCGGCTGGCGCGGGCACAAGGCGATCCGCTGGACCCTGGCCGGTTTCTGCCTGCTGATGCTGGCCTATTTCGGCAGCAAGCTGGTCCGCGAATACATCCTGCATATCTGACGGGCAGCCATCATGGACAACTTGCCCCTGGAGCCGATGCTCGCGGTAATCGCCCTGCTGGTCTTATGGGCCGCACTGTTCACCGCCATCGAAGCCGCGCAACAACACCTGCTGGCCCTGCGCCCCGGCACACGCCAGGGTGACAAGGCCGCCGCCCGCCTGAGCTTCCCGCGTAACAGCCTGATCTTGTGCAACAGCCTGTGTCGCGCCGCCGTGGTGATCCTCTGCACGCTGCTGGCTATCTACGCCTGGGCGCAGAATGGGCCTTGGCTGGGCTGGATGATTTCCTGCGCGACCCTGCTGATTCTGGCCGACTACCTACCCCGCGCCCTCGCCGTCCGCCATCCGCAGGCCGTGCTGGGCTTTGGCAATACGCTGTTGGGCGTGCCGTTGAAAATTCTTTACCCGCTGGCCTGGCTGCTCAATGGCATCAGCCTGTTGCTGCTGCGCCCGTTCGCACGTAAATCCGGCATCGTGAAAAAGAGCGACGAGCCGCTGCCCGATCATGACGACGAGCCGGAAGCCGAATCCGACGAAGGCCGCACCCCCGGTATGCCGGGCATCCACGCCCTGGACAACATCACCGTCAACGACATCCTGGTACCGCGCAGCGAAGTGGACGGTATCAACCTGGATGACTCGATCGAAGCAATCATCGAGCAACTGCGCACCTCCCAGCGCACGCGCCTGCCGGTGTTCCACAGTGACATCAACCAGGTCCAGGCGGTGCTCAATACCCGGCAGATCCAACACCTGCTGCACGACGCCAGCCTGACCAAAGAGGCCTTGCTCGCCGCCTGCCACGAACCCTACTTCGTCCCGGAAAGCACGCCCCTGCAACTGCAACTGCTGAACTTCCACAAGCAGCAGCGGCGCCTGGGCATGGTGGTGGATGAATACGGCGAAGTGCTGGGTATCGTGACCCTGGAAGATATCCTCGAAGAAATCGTCGGCGAATTCGAAAGCGAACAGAGCGCCGACAACCCGCACATCGAGCCCCAGCCGGACGGCCGCTACATCATCGATGGCGCCGCCTCGATCCGCGAGCTGAACAAAAGCCTGAACTGGCACCTGCCCAGCGACGGCCCCAAGACCCTCAATGGCCTGGTCACCGAAGCGCTGGAGACCATTCCCGATTGCGCGGTGTGCCTGAAAATCGGGCGCTACCGCCTGGAAATCCTCGAGACCGAGGACAACCGCGTGAGCAAGGTGCTGATCTGGCACACCAGCCGGATGCCGGTCGCCGTTTAACCCCCTTGTTGGATCCGCAAACCCCTTCCTATAATCGGGGCGGCTTACCAGAGCCGCGCCCGACCGCGTGCTACCCGCACCCAGCGTGTCCAGGCACCGCTTTATCGTGTCTGACCGGTGTTCGCTCCCATCCCGAGCCTTCCCGCGCACAACCCTGATCCATGGGTGTTCGACCAATAATAATCCGCGTCCAAACGCGCAATGACCATCAGGGACACCACCATGAGCACCACGTATAACGAGGCCGCGCCCGCCGCCGCCCCGACCAACTCGACCGCACGGGTCGCCACGGCGAGCATCGTCGGCACCGCCATCGAGTTCTACGACTTCTATATCTACGCCACGGCCGCTGCGCTGGTGATCGGCCCGGTGTTCTTCCCGCAGACCTCCGGCACCGCACAGATGCTGGCGTCGTTCCTGACCTTCGGTATCGCCTTTATCGCCCGCCCGCTGGGTTCGGCGCTGTTCGGCCACTTCGGTGACCGCATCGGGCGTAAATCCACACTGGTGGCGTCACTGCTGCTGATGGGCGTATGTACCACGCTGATTGGTTTGCTACCTGGCTATGACAGCATCGGGGCCTGGGCGCCGATCCTGTTGTGTGTGCTGCGCTTCGGCCAGGGCCTGGGCTTGGGCGGTGAATGGGGCGGCGCGGCGTTGCTGGCGACCGAGAATGCGCCCAAGGGCAAACGCGCCTGGTTCGGCATGTTCCCGCAGTTGGGCCCTTCGATCGGCTTCCTGGCCGCCAACGGCTTGTTCCTGATCCTGGCCATGAGCCTGAACGACGAACAATTCCGCAGCTGGGGCTGGCGCATCCCGTTCATCCTCAGCGCTGCGCTGGTGATGGTTGGCCTGTATGCACGGCTGAAGCTGCATGAGACGCCAGTGTTCGCCAACGCCGTCGCCAAGGAAGCGCCGGTCAAGGTGCCGCTGGTGGAACTGTTCAGCCAACATTGGCTGCCGGTGTTGCTGGGCGCTGCGTCGATGGTGGTGTGTTATGCGCTGTTCTACATCACCACCGCATTCTCCCTGAGTTACGGCGTTTCAACCTTGGGTTACAGCCGCGAGACCTTCCTCGGCCTGCTGTGCTTTGCGGTGCTGTTCATGGGACTAGCGACGCCATTGGCGGCCTTGGCCAGCGACCGCTACGGGCGCAAGCCGGTGCTGATTGTCGGCGCGATCCTGGCGATCCTGTCGGGCTTCACCATGGAGCCGCTGCTGACCCACGGTTCTACTTGGGCCGTGGCGCTGTTCCTGGCGCTGGAGCTGTTCCTGATGGGCGTGACCTTCGCACCGATGGGCGCCATGTTGCCGGAGCTGTTCCCGACCCGCGTGCGTTATACCGGTGCTTCGGCGGCGTATAACCTGGGCGGGATTGTGGGCGCGTCGGCCGCACCGTTCTTCGCGACCAAGCTGGTGGCGATGGGGGGGCTGAGTTATGTCGGTGGGTATGTGTCGGCGGCAGCGTTGCTCAGCTTGATTGCTGTGCTGTGCCTGAAAGAGACGCGGGATAACGATTTGAACAAGGTCGCCTGATAGACCGCTTTCGCGAGCAAGCCCGCTCCCACATTGTTCGGTGCCAGACCTGGCAACTCGGTCAAGTGTGGGAGCGGCGGTGCGACGATTCGACTTGCTCGCGAACGGCGCGACGCGGTTTACAGCTCTACAACAACAGCCTTCGAAGCACGGGTCGCTTTAGCCCGAGCCGCTTCAATCGACTCATCCCGCGCCAACGCCACACCCATCCGACGCTGGCCATTCACTTCCGGCTTACCAAACAGACGCAACGCAGTGTCCGGCTCGCTCAGCGCAGCGCCGAGGTTGGCGAACGCGGTCTGGGTCGACTGCCCTTCCACCAAAATCACCGCCGAAGCCGAAGGCCCGAACTGACGGATCAATGGGATCGGCAAGCCCAGGATGGCGCGCGCGTGCAGCGCAAACTGCGACAGGTCCTGAGAAATCAGGGTTACCAAACCGGTGTCATGCGGGCGCGGCGAGACTTCGCTGAACCACACCTGATCACCCTTGATGAACAGCTCAACGCCAAACAGACCACGACCGCCCAGGGCCTCGGTCACCGCTTTGGCGACGCGCTCGGATTCGGCCAGGGCAATCGGGCTCATGGCCTGCGGCTGCCAGGATTCCTGGTAGTCGCCCTTCTCCTGACGGTGGCCAACCGGTGCACAGAACGTGGTGCCGCCGATGTGACGCACGGTCAGCAGGGTGATTTCGTAGTCGAAATCGATAAAGCCTTCGATGATCACGCGGCCTTTACCGGCACGGCCGCCTTCTTGGGCGTAGTCCCAGGCTTTCTGCACGTCATCAGCGCTGCGCAAGAGGCTCTGGCCCTTGCCCGACGAACTCATCACCGGCTTGACCACGCACGGAAAGCCCAGGTCTTGCACGGCCTTGCTGTAGTCTTCGAACGTATCGGCGAAGTGGTACGGCGAGGTCGGCAGGTCCAGCTCTTCAGCGGCCAGGCGGCGGATGCCTTCACGGTTCATGGTCAGCGAAGTGGCGCGCGCGGTCGGGATCACGGTGAAGCCTTCGGCTTCCAGTTCTACCAGGGTGGCGGTGGCGATGGCTTCGATTTCCGGCACGATGAAGTGCGGTTTCTCGGCCTCGATCACCGCACGCAGCGCGGCGCCGTCGAGCATGTTAATCACATGGCTACGGTGCGCCACCTGCATGGCCGGCGCATTGGCGTAGCGATCCACGGCAATCACTTCAACGCCCAGGCGTTGCAGTTCGATTACCACTTCCTTGCCCAGCTCACCGCAGCCACACAGCAAAACGCGGGTCGCGGTTGGCGACAATGGAGTTCCGATTCGGGTCATCTCAGGTCCTCAGGGGAGCGGATCATTGGGAGAAAGGCGGGCATTTTACATGAACTGCAGCAATTGGCCTCAGTTGGCGACGGCGCGCTTGCGGATGCGCCAGGCCATGATCAGCCACACCACCGTGACCCCGGCGAATTTCGACACCAGCGCGGTGCCCGCTACCGCTGGAGTGAGCGCGCCGATCAAGCCGAAGAAGATGAAGGTATCGAGAGGAATACTCAGCGCCGAACTTATCCACAGGCGGTCGTGCAACGGGCGCTTGGTGATGCTGAACACCAGCCAGTCGATGCACTCGGACACCGCAAACGCCGTGGCACTGGCCAGGGCAATGGCCGGGTCGGACGTGACGTACGACAGCACCAGCGCGGCCAGCATGGCGATGATCGCGCCGTGGCCGAAGCGGGTTTGCACCATGTCGCGCAGGATAAAGACCAGGCCGCCCCAGGCGGACCAGATGACGTCCAGGTGCGGGGCGGTGGAGAAGGCGAAGTTGATCAGCACGACGCTGCTGATATAGGCGATCAGGAAGAGCATGGGTGATGGACCTGTGGGCAATGCCGCACAGGGTAATGCACCGCAACCTTTGTGGCGAGCGGGCTTGCCCCGCGCTGGGCTGCGCAGCAGCCCTACAACCTGCCACCGGGACATATCAGGCACACTGCGGTGGGCTTATTGGGGCGGCTACGCCACCCAACGCGGGGCAAGCCCGCTCGCCACAAAAAAACACTTGTCACAGAAAGCCTACAGTCAGACGCTGCTTTTTCCGGGCATCATCCACACCAACCCACTCGCCTTCGCCCGCTCATGGCACAACCCCAACACCACCCTACGCTCAGCATTGTCCATGCGGCTCCAACGCGTAATCTCATCCACGGTCCGCTGGCAGCCGGTGCAAATATCGTCATCGTCCAGCGCACAAATGCTCACGCACGGCGAGGCGACGGGGCGTTCAGTCGGGTTCATTCTTCCTGCTCGACCAGGTCACGCGCATAACGCTGCGAGTTGTGCACATAGTGCGCGGCGCTGGCTTCGAGCATGCGTTTCTGCGCGTCGGTCAATTCACGCACCACCTTGCCCGGCGAGCCCATCACCAGCGAACCATCGGGAATTTCCTTGCCTTCGCCGATCAGCGAATTGGCGCCGATGATGCAATGCTTGCCAATCTTGGCGCCATTGAGGATCACCGCGTTGATGCCGATCAGGCTGTAATCATCCACCGTGCAACCATGCAACATCGCGTTGTGGCCAA
The DNA here is from genome assembly GCF_001579805.1 of Pseudomonas azotoformans. NCBI lineage: Bacteria > Pseudomonadati > Pseudomonadota > Gammaproteobacteria > Pseudomonadales > Pseudomonadaceae > Pseudomonas > Pseudomonas azotoformans. Next base: position 208,855 of record NZ_CP014546.1, read on the forward strand.
TGGTCACGCCGGTGCCCAGGGTCAGCGGGTAGCCCATGTCGGTGTGCATCACGCTACCGTCCTGCACGTTGCTGTTCTTGCCAATCAGGATCAGTTCGTTGTCGCCACGCAACACCGCGTTGAACCAGACATTGGCGCCCTCCTCCAGCTTGACCTTGCCCACCAGCGTGGCATTCGGCGCCACCCAGCTATGTGGATGCGTCTCGACGCGGGCGTCGCCCAGGCGGTATTTCATGGTGTTTCCTCACGGCGTTGCCATTCAAGCGATGGCTTAGATATTGATGAAACTCTTGGGTGGTTGGTGCAGGCTGATCTGGGCGTCGTCATAGAGCAGATTGATCAACTCGACGATCATGATCGCCGTCAGCCCCCAGATCTTGTATTCGCCGAATCGATAGCTGGGCACGTACCAACTACGGCCCTGGTAATCGATCCTGTGGGTATGTTCGCGCGGGTCCTGTCGGAAGAAGTCCAAAGGCACACTGAAGACGGCAGCAATTTCGGCATCGTTGGCCAGGTATTCGACGTAATCGGGGATGACGCCGACATACGGCGTAACCCGAATGCCATGCAGGGAGATCAACGGGCTGAGCGGGCCGATGACTTCCACCAGGCCGGGCGGCAGGCCAATCTCCTCTTCAGCCTCGCGCAGCGCGGTGAAGATCAGGTCCGGGTCTTCGGGGTCACGGCGCCCGCCGGGAAAGGCCACTTCGCCACCATGGGTCGACAGGCCACTGGCGCGCAGGGTCAGGATCAGCTCAGGTTCGTCACTACGGGTAATCGGCACCAGCACCGCGGCCTCGGGGAAACGCCCGTCGGTTTCAAGCGTGTGGGGAGTGTGATTGCTTACCCGGCGAAGTAGCTCGTCCAGCATGAGTCATCTCGGTCTGTTGGCTACCTTGCATCATGCACCAAAGCTCGCGGGTGCCCAACCCCAAAACCCGCGCCGTGTCGCTAAACGACAACTTGTTGCAGCGCCCTGCCCGTCACGCCAAGATAGACGCACTTTCCAGGAACCCCAGCATGAATTTCTGCAGCCAGTGCGGTAAACCGGTTACCCAGCGCATCCCCGAAGGCGACGGCCGCCTGCGCTTTGTGTGTGATCACTGCTCGACCATCCACTACCAGAACCCCAATATCGTCGCCGGCACCGTGCCCGTGTGGGGCGATAAAGTGCTGCTGTGCCGCCGTGCCATCGAACCGCGCCTGGGCTACTGGACCCTGCCCGCCGGCTTCATGGAAAACGGCGAGACCGTGGAACAGGCCGCGATGCGCGAAACCCTGGAAGAAGCCTGCGCCCGCGTGCACAACTTGAATATCTATACGCTGATCGACGTGCCGCACATCAACCAGGTGCATATTTTCTACCGCGCCGACCTGCTCGACCTGGACTTCGCCGCCGGCCCCGAAAGCCTGGAAGTGCAGCTGTTCGACGAAGCCGACATCCCTTGGTCAGAGCTGGCGTTCCGCACGGTCGGGCGTACTTTGGAATACTTTTTCGCTGACCGCAGGCAACAGTCGTTCCCGGTGCGCAGCGAGGCCGTGCCACCCTTGGGCAAGCCCGCGCCATGACACGAGGGATACCGTCTTTGATGCGTTGGGTGCTTGCCCTGCTCTGCCTGTCGTTCACCACGCTGTCGCCAGCCTCCACGGTGCAAACCCTGGGCGGCAAGCCTGTGGAAAAAGTCCTGGTGCTCAAGTCCGCCCATCAGTTGCAGTTGATCAACGACGGCAAACCGTTCAAGACCTACCGCATTTCCCTGGGCAAGAACCCCAAGGGCCACAAGCTGATCGAGGGCGACCGCCGCACGCCAGAGGGCCTGTACTGGATCGACTGGCGCAAGACCAGCGACCGCTTCAATCTGGCCATGCACATCTCCTACCCGAACATCAGCGACGCCGCCCGCGCTCGCCGCGAAGGAGTGAAGCCCGGCAGCATGATCATGATCCACGGCACCCCCGACACCGAGGATTACCCGGAACAGTGGTTCCACACCCTGGACTGGACCGACGGCTGCATCGGCATGCGCAACGTGGACATGCGCGAAGTGTGGAACCTGGTCAAAGACGGCACCCTCATCGAGATTCGTCCGTAATCCCGTACGTTCGTAAAATAATTCGAAAAAAATTCCTGCCCTGCCCCGCGTCCGCCGGTGAATACCAGTTCACCCCCGCGGCTGCGCAGTTCTGCGCGTGATAAAGACCTCTCTAATACCACTTGATACCAGGCTCCATTTCAGGGCCCTGAAACCAATGCTTGCACCGTCTTGGCTGCATTGACATGGTATTTAAGTGGTATTAATTTCCGACCCATACCGGGCGACAACACTCCAATAACCGCATCGGAAACCTGAACGATGAATCCCATCCTGGCCCTGCGCCCCGACGACAAACAATCCACGCCGCTGTACCTGCAATTGGCGCGCAAACTGGAAGCGGCGATCCACGCCGGCCAGTGGACGTCCGAGCAGGCACTGCCGTCAGAACGCGTACTCAGCGAGCAATTGAGCATTTCGCGCGTCACCGCTCGCAAAGCGTTGGAAGTGTTGTTTGCCCAAGGACTGATCCGCCGTAACCAAGGGTCCGGCACCTATATTTCTCCACGCCTGGAACAGCCACTGTCGCGCCTGTCGGGGTTCAGCGAGATGCTGCGGCTCAAGGGTTTTGTGCCCAGCTCCCAATGGCTGGAGCGTGAGCTGACCCAGCCGACCCACGAAGAGATGATCCGCCTGGGCCTGTCGCCCGCCGACAAAGTGGCGCGCCTCAAGCGCTTGCGTAAGGCGGATGACACGGTGATGGCGATTGAAATGACCACCATGCCCGCCTCGGTGCTGCCACAGCCACAAGCCATCGGCCACTCGCTGTACGAATACCTGGAAGGTATCGGCAAACCGGTGGTGCGCGCCCTGCAGCATATCCAGGCGATCAACGCCTCGGACGAGTTCGCCAAGCTGGTCGGCATCGCCCCCGGCACCGCCATGCTGCTGATGACCCGGGTCGGCTACACCGCCGACAACACCCCGATCGAAATCACCGACACCTATTGCCGCAACGACTACTACGACTTCGTCGCAGAACTGCGTCGCCACGACTATTCCGCTGAACTGCGAATTTAGAGAACTGCCCATGTCCGAAGACAACATCCTCACGCCAAGCGGCTGGATTCGTGGCCGCCTGGTGCACGAACACGGCAAGGTGACCGCCATTGAAGGCGTGCCCTGCGACCCGACGGAAAACGACTTGCCCTACCTGCTGCCGGGGTTTATCGACCTGCACGTGCACGGCGGTGGAGGCGCGGACATCATGGAAGGCCGCGATGCCTTCGAGACCATCACCCGCACCCATGTGCGCTTTGGTACCACCTCGTTGCTGGCCACCACCATGACCGCTCCGGTGGAGGAAATCTCCCGCGTACTCGGCCAGCTCGGCACCTTCTGCGAGCAACGTCCTACCGGCAGCGCCCGTGTACTCGGTGTGCATCTGGAAGGGCCCTACATCAATCCCGGAAAACTCGGCGCCCAGCCCAACTTCGCCCACACCGCGTTGATGGCCGAAGTGGAAGCCTACCTGCGCCTGGCGCCGATCCGCGTGATCACCATCGCCCCGGAAATCGCCGGCCACGATGCCCTCATCCGCGCCCTCAGCGAACGCGGCGTGCGCATGCAGATCGGCCACACCCTGGGCAGCTACGAAGAAGGCGTCGCCGCCCTCGCCGCTGGCGCCACCAGCTTTACCCATTTGTACAACGCGATGAGCCCGTTGCATCACCGCGAACCGGGCATCGTCGGCGCCGCGTTGGCCCACGCCCAATACGCCGAATTGATCCCGGATCTGCTCCACGTGCACCCCGGCGCCATGCGCGTGGCGTTGCGCTCGATCCCGTGCCTGTACTGCGTCACCGATTCCACCGCCGCCGCCGGCATGCCCGACGGTGAATACAAGCTGGGCAGCCACACCGTGACCAAATGCCTGGGTGGCGTGCGCCTGGCCGACGGCACCCTGGCCGGCAGCACGCTGACCATGGACCAGGCGCTGCGCAACCTGGTGAAGATCGGCCTGCCCATCAGCGAAGCCTCACAACGCCTGTCGCAATTTCCTGCGGACTACCTGGGCCTGGAAGAACGCGGCCGCCTGCAACCCGGCAGCTTTGCCGACTGCGTGCGCCTGGACCGCTCCCTGACACTCACCGACGTAATAGTCGAAGGAGAAACCATTGACTTCAAAAATGCTTGAAGAGGCCCTGGCCTCCTGCGACGCCGTCGCCGCCCAACTGCAACGCCTGGACCCGGCGCTGGGAGAAATCGCTGGTCGCTTGCGTCGCCAGCCGCCGCAAGTGGCGATGACCATCGCCCGTGGCAGCTCGGACCATGCCGCCAGCTATTTCGCCTACCTGACCATGCAGCACGTCGGCATTCCGGTGGCGTCGTTGCCGATGTCAGTGGTGACCTTGTTGCAGGCGCCGATGAAAGTCAGCGGCCAAGTCGCGTTTGGGTTTTCCCAGTCGGGCCAAAGCCCGGACCTAGTCAACAGCCTGCGCTTGTTGCGCAAGCGCGGGGCCCTGAGTATTTCGCTGGTCAACGCCGAAGACTCGCCCTTGGAAGCCGCCTGCGAATTCCATGTGCCGCTGTGCGCCGGGCCGGAACACAGCGTGGCCGCGACCAAAAGTTTTATCGCCACCCTCAGCGCCAGCGCGCAGTTGATCGGCCACTGGAATCAGGAAACCGAGTTGCTGCAAGCCTGCCGCGCTCTGCCCGATGACCTGCGTGCCGCCGCCCAGCAAGATTGGACGGTTGCCATCGACGCACTGCGCGACTGCCAGCAATTGATGGTCATCGGCCGTGGCGCCGGTTTCGCCATCGCCCAGGAAGCTGCACTCAAGCTCAAGGAAACCTCGGCGATCCAGGCCGAAGCCTTCAGCAGTGCCGAAGTGCGCCACGGCCCGATGGCCCTGATTGGCGACAACTACCCCTTGCTGGTGTTCGCCCCACGCGGCGCCGAGCAGGCCGGCCTGCTGAGCCTGGCCGCCGACATGCGCCAACGCGGCGCTCGCGTATTGCTGGCTGCGCCGGACGATATCGTCGAGCGCGACCTGACCCTGAGCCGCGCCGAACACCCGACCCTGGACCCGATCCTGGCGATCCAGAGTTTCTACGTGATGGCGGCAGGTTTGGCAGAGGCCCGGGGCATGGACCCGGACCAGCCGCGTCACCTGAGCAAAGTTACCCGCACTCACTGAGTCGCGCTTTCCTGATGAGTACCGTGCCCATGTCCTACAACAATAATCAATTGACCCTCAGCGCCCCGCTAAGCGGGCCCGTGTTGACCCTGGGCAACGTTCCCGACGAAGTGTTCGCAAGCCACGCCATGGGCGATGGTATTGCCATCGACCCCTTGAACGATTGCCTGCATGCACCCTGTGACGGCGTGATCATCCATGTCGCGCGCACCGGGCACGCCCTGACGATTCGCGCCGAGAACGGTGCCGAGGTGTTGATGCATGTGGGCATCGATACGGTGGAACTGAACGGCGAAGGCTTTGCGTTGCTGGTGAAGGAAGGCGCGAAGGTGAGCAAGGGCCAGGCGTTGGTGCAGTTTGACCTGGACCGCATTGCGCGCCAGTGCAAAAGCCTGGTCAGCCTGATCATCCTGACCAATGGCGAGCGCTTTGAATTGCGTTCGGTGGCCGGGCAATCGGTCAAGGTGGGTGAGCCGTTGTTGCAGGTCGTGGCGCGTTCGACGGCAGCGGTTCAAACCGCTGTGGATAACTCGGACGCTGAAGTCAGCGCCAGCGTGCGCATCACCCATCGCGGCGGTTTGCATGCGCGCCCGGCGGCGTTGATCCGCAAGACGGCCCAGGGTTTCAGCAGCCAGGCGCAGCTGCATTTCGGTGACAAATCCGCTTCGTGTGACAGCCTGATTGGCTTGATGGGCCTGGGTATTGGCGAAGGGGATGAAGTGCGTGTGAGCTGTCGCGGCAAAGATGCCGACGCCGCGTTGCAGGCCTTGGTCGCGGCGTTGTCCGCCGCCATCAAGGAAGAACACCACGCGCCTGTTATTGCTGCACCTCGTCGGGCAAATACCGAAGCTGGCGTGTTGCATGGTGTGTGTGCTGCGCCGGGCCTGGTCTGCGGGCCGTTGTTCCGCCTGACCGGTATCGAGCTGCCGGCAGACACTGGCAACCACGCCGCCGACGAACAACTGCAACGCCTGGACACCGCCCTGGAGCAAGTACGCGGCGAAATCCGCATGACTCTGGATCAAGCGCGCCAGCGCAAGAACGTCGAAGAAGAAGACATCTTCGCCGCCCACCTCGCGCTGATGGAAGACCCTAACCTGCTGGAAGCCGCGACCGGTTCCATTGAACAAGGCAGCGCAGCCACTCACGCCTGGCGCGATGCAATCCAGGCGCAATGCGCGGTACTGCTGGCCCTAGGCAAACCGCTGTTTGCCGAACGCGCCAACGATCTGCGGGATTTGCAACAACGGGTACTGCGTGCGTTGCTGGGTGAAGCCTGGCATTTCGAATTGCCCGCCGGGTCGATTGCCAGCGCCCATGAACTGACCCCGTCTGACTTACTGCAACTGAGTGCGCAACAGGCCGTCGGCATTTGCATGGCCGAAGGCGGCGCCACCTCCCACGTGGCGATCCTGGCGCGCGGCAAAGGCTTGCCCTGCGTGGTTGCGTTGGGCGCCGAAGTCCTCGACGTGCCGCAAGGCCAACGTGTGGTGCTGGACGCCGCCAACGGCCGCCTGGAACTGGCGCCCAGCGACGCACGCCACGCCGAAGTCCACCAGATTCGCGACGCACAGAAACTGCGTCGCCAGCAGCAACAGGCCCAGGCCCAACAGCCGGCGCGCACCACTGATGGCGTGACCATCGAAGTCGCCGCCAACGTCGCCTCCAGTGCTGAAGCCCAAGTAGCCTTTGAAAACGGCGCAGATGGCGTCGGCCTGCTTCGCACTGAGTTTCTCTTCGTCGACCGCCGCACTGCACCGGATGAACAGGAACAACGCCACGCCTATCAGGCAGTGCTCGATGCGATGGGCGACAAGTCGGTGATCATCCGCACCATCGACGTGGGCGGCGACAAGCAACTCGATTACCTGCCGCTGCCAGTCGAAGCGAATCCGGTGCTGGGCCTGCGCGGCATTCGCCTGGCCCAGGTGCGCCCGGAAGTGCTCGACCAGCAACTGCGTGCGCTGCTGCAGGTCTCCCCACTGGAGCGCTGCCGCATCCTGCTGCCGATGGTCAGTGAAGTGGATGAGCTGCTGCAGATCCGCCAGCGCCTGGATGAGTTGTGCGTAGAGCTGGAACTGACCCAACGCCCCGAACTGGGCGTGATGATCGAAGTGCCCGCCGCCGCGCTGATGGCCGAGCAGTTGGCCAAGCACGCGGACTTCCTGTCCATCGGCACCAATGACCTGTCCCAATACACCCTGGCCATGGACCGCGACCACGCCGGCCTCGCCGCGCGCGTCGATGCGCTGCACCCGGCGCTGCTGCGGCTGATCGCCCAGACCTGTTCAGGCGCTGCGAAACACGGCCGTTGGGTCGGCGTATGCGGCGCCCTCGCCTCCGACCCGCTGGCCACGCCGGTACTGGTCGGCCTGGGGGTCAGCGAGCTGTCGGTGAGCCCGCCGCAGATCGGAGAGATCAAGGACCGCGTCCGCCACCTGGACGCGGCGCAATGCCGGCAACTGAGCCAAGGGCTGCTCGACCTGAGCAGCGCCAAGGCCGTTCGCCAAGCCTGTCAACACCACTGGCCGCTGAGCTGACAACAACAAGAAAAAAGGAGACTCGCCATGTACCAACATTTCATCGAAGGCCTGCAACGCCTGGGCCGTGCACTGATGCTGCCGATCGCGATCCTGCCGATCGCCGGCCTCTTGCTGCGCCTGGGTGACACCGATCTTTTGAACATCGCGGTGATGCACGACGCCGGGCAGGCGATCTTCGCCAACCTGGCGCTGATCTTTGCCATCGGCATCGCCGTGGGGTTTGCCCGCGACAACAACGGCACGGCAGGTTTGGCCGGTGCGATTGGTTACCTGGTGATGGTCTCCACGCTCAAGGTGATGGATACGAGCATCAACATGGGCATGCTTGCCGGCATCGCCAGCGGCCTGATGGCGGGCGGGCTGTATAACCGCTTCAAGGACATCAAGCTGCCGGAGTACCTGGCGTTCTTTGGTGGGCGACGGTTTGTGCCGATTGTCACCGGGTTCAGTGCGGTCGGATTGGGCGTGATCTTTGGTTTGATCTGGCCGCCGATCCAGCACGGCATCAACAGCTTTGGCGTGCTGCTGATGGAAAGCGGCAGCCTGGGTGCGTTTGTGTTTGGCGTATTCAACCGCCTGCTGATCGTCACCGGCCTGCACCACATCCTCAACAATATGGCCTGGTTTGTATTCGGCACCTTCACCGACCCGGTGACCGGCGCGGTAGTCACCGGCGACCTAACCCGTTATTTTGCCGGCGACCCGAAAGGCGGCCAGTTCATGACCGGCATGTTCCCGGTGATGCTGTTCGGCCTGCCGGCTGCGTGTTTGGCGATGTACCGCAATGCATTGCCGGAGCGCCGTAAAGTGATGGGCGGGATTTTCCTCTCCATGGCGTTGACCTCGTTTCTGACCGGGGTGACCGAGCCGATTGAGTTCGCCTTCATGTTCCTGGCGCCGTTCCTGTACCTGATCCATGCCGTGCTGACCGGCCTGTCGATGGCGGTCACCAATATGCTGAATATCCACCTCGGATTTACCTTCTCCGGTGGGTTTATAGACATGGTGCTGGGTTGGGGCAAGTCCACCAATGGCTGGCTGGTGTTCCCGGTTGGCTTGGCGTACGCGGTGGTCTATTACAGCGTGTTCAACTATTGCATTCGCCGCTTCAACCTGAAAACGCCGGGGCGTGAAGATATCCAGGTGGTGCAGGCTGAGGTGATGACGGATAACCAGCGCGCCACGGCCTACATCCAGGCCTTGGGCGGCGCAGAGAACCTGCTGAGCGTCGGCGCCTGCACCACGCGTCTGCGGTTGGACATGGTTGATCGCAACAAGGCCGTGGATGCGGAGTTGAAAGCGCTGGGCGCCATGGCGGTGGTGCGGCCGGGGAATGGCGGGAGTTTGCAGGTGGTGGTGGGGCCAATGGCCGATAGCATTGCTGATGAGATTCGCTTGGCCATGCCTTCGTTTGTTGCCAATGCGCCGGCGACGGTTGCGCCTGTGGATAAGCCGGTGGCGGTGAATGTGCAGGAAGCCGAGAAATGGCTGAATGCCTTGGGTGGCCGGGCAAATGTTCGCCAGTTGGAAGCGGTGGCGATGACGCGGTTGCGGGTGGAGTTGGGGGATGATTCGGTGTTGTCCGAGGCTGACCTGACTGCGCTGGGTTGCCAAGGCGTTAGCCAACTGGATAGCGGTGTTTGGCACTTGTTGATTGGTGACAAGGCTTCGGGGTTGGGGGAAGCGCTGGAGCGGTTGGTCGCCCGCCCGATCAACGCCTGATCACCCTGTGGCGAGGGAGCTTGCTCCCTCGCCACAGGCACACAGCAAAAACCCGGCCTAAGCCGGGTTCTTTAATCGCAATCAGCGCCTAGGCAGACGCCCCACGTTGCTCCGCTTCGTAATGGCGGGTCTGAAAAGGCATCAGCGCTTGAACCTTCAAACCCAACCCCTCACTCAGCCCCCAGGACACCGCCAGTTCATCACGGCGGCTGCGCAGTGCAACAACGCCCAAAGGCTTCACATCCTGTTTGGAAGCGGTCGCCGAAAACAGCTCAATAGCGTGCAACGCTTCTAAAATCCGACTATCCGTTACACACGAAAAGCGTGTGAAGCGCTCCAGCAGATACCCCGCACGACGAAGTTCCAATTCGCTGGAGTGAGCATCTAAAAAGTTTTTCACTTCACCGACAAGGTTCGCGTCCGAGTACCAGACAGCCTTCGCGGCACACACCAGCGCCTCATCATCGGCCTGATTCAAAGGACTTTTAACCAGCGTATCCAACGCGGACGAGAGGACGGGAGCGTTAAAAGTCTTCGCCATCTGCTGTCTCCAGATAATCGTGCAAAATAGTGTTCAGAATGGATCTGGGTGGCTCTTTGTTGCCAACATACATATCAATCGCCTGCAACGCCAGCCGACGGAGCTCAGCGGTCACGATGAAGCCCGCCCTGAGCAGTGCCTTGATATCGCTTACATCCTGATCGGTAGCTCTAGCCAATTTGGAGATAGCAATGTCGATAGGAGCTGCTATATGCAAGTGCAATGCGGATTGTGCAGGAAACTCGTCCAGGGGAAGACTTCGTTCCCAATAATCTTCGTGCAGCGGGCCAAAGCTAGTGTTGTATTGGAGGTCGTAGTTCAGTTCCATGACGCGCCCAGATCGCTCATCAAAAAACTGCTCTGGAAATTCCGCCAACAGTGTCTGAAGGCGCAGCTTATTTCGAAAACTCGCGCAATAAATCTCCGCATCAACATCCGTGGAAATACGGTGGTGCGTGTATAAATGAACAGCGCAACCGCCGAAGACAATGACCTTGACCGAGCCAGGTCCAGCCCCTTCCAGCATCAATTCCACTTCGATGGATTTGAACATTGAAACCAGGGCTTTCCCTAGTGCAGTACTGGTGTTTAGGCGCGGAGCGACGGTATCAGGCAATTCCATCATTGAATATCAGACCCGAGAGCAATATTGCTGGACGGGCCTTGAAATCAGATCCCGATCACTGAGCCGACAGCGACCGAAGAAGGCTATTGAGCCAGGTTCCGAGGGACAACCTGAAAGATCTGTCGGAAAGGTCCGAGGCACCTGTACGCAAGTAATCTCCGGCACGCCGACGATGGACTTCACCGCCAACAAAAACCCCGCTGACCAAACTGGCCCAGCGGGTTTCCTGTTTCTACAGCCTGCGAATCAAAAATCCGCCAACTGCCACACCTCATACGCCGGTGTCTCATACGGGTGACTGAGTTTGAGCGCAGCCACAACAGCCACAATCAATTCATCCGTCACCACCAGTTCCACCTTCCATTCTTCAACCACTTCAACCTGGCCCACCTGCCCGAGAAACGGCTGGCTGCCGTCCAACGCGCGGAATTGGCCCTGGCCCAGCACTTGCCAGGCGCAGTTGTCGTAGTTGCCGATACGCCCGCCGCCGGCTGCGAAGACGGCGGTTTTCACCGTCTCCACATGGCTGCCAGGCACAAAGAAGGCGAGCTTGTACACCGTCTTAGTTCACCCACACGCGAGCGTTACGGAACATGCGCATCCACGCGCCGTCTTCGTTCCACTCTTCCGGGCGCCACGAGTTCTGCACGGCGCGGAATACACGCTCCGGGTGCGGCATCATGATGGTCACGCGGCCGTCGCGGCTGGTGAGGCCGGTGATCCCGCGCGGCGAGCCGTTCGGGTTGGCCGGGTAGCTCTCGGTGACCTTGCCGTGGTTGTCGACGAAACGCATGGCCACGCAACCGGACAGATCGGCTTCCAGCAACGCTTCTTCGCTTTCGAACTCGGCATGGCCTTCACCGTGGGCGATGGCGATTGGCATGCGCGAACCGGCCATGCCTTGCAGGAAGATCGAGTTGGACTCTTGCACCTGCACCATGGCGACACGGGCTTCGAACTGCTCGGAACGGTTACGCACAAAGTGCGGCCAGAACTCGCTGCCCGGAATCAGTTCGCTGAGGTTGGACATCATCTGGCAACCGTTGCACACACCCAGGGTGAAGCTGTCGTTGCGCTCGAAGAAGCCTTGGAACGCATCGCGGGCACGGCTGTTGAACAGGGCCGACTTGGCCCAGCCTTCACCGGCACCCAGCACGTCGCCGTAGGAGAAACCGCCGCAGGCTACCAGGCCTTTGAACTCGTTGAGGTCAACGCGACCGGCGAGGATGTCGCTCATGTGCACGTCGATTGCATTGAAGCCAGCGCGGTCAAACGCGGCCGCCATTTCCACCTGGCCGTTGACGCCCTGCTCACGCAGTACGGCAACCTGTGGGCGGATGCCTTTCTTGATGTAAGGCGCGGTGATGTCCTGGTTGACGTCGAAGCTGAGCTTGGTGCTCAGGCCCGGATTGTCTTCTTCCAGGATCACGTCGAATTCCTGCTCGGCGCAGTCGGCGTTGTCACGCAGGCGTTGGATCTGGTAGCTGGTCTCAGCCCACTGGCGTTGCAGCAAGCGGCGCTGACCGGCAAACACCGTGTCACCGTTGAACGAGATGTTGATCTCGCCGTTGTTGATCGGTTGGCCGATCACAGCTACGCAGTCGTCCAGGCCAGCAGCGCTGAATTGGGCGAGTACGTCCGGGGTAGCGTCCTGGCGAACCTGGATCACCGCACCCAACTCTTCGTTGAACAGGATGCCGTTGATTTCGGATGCATCCTCGGCAACGCTGTCGAGCACGATGTTCAGGCCGCAGTGACCGGCGAAGGCCATCTCGACAACGCTGGTCAGCAAACCACCGTCAGAACGGTCGTGGTAGGACAGCAGGTGACCGTCGGCGTTGAGGCCCTGGATCACGGCGAAGAAGGCTTTCAGGTCTTCGGCGTCATCGACGTCCGGTGCCTGGCTGCCGAGCTTGCCATGGGTTTGCGCCAAGATGGACGCGCCCATGCGGTTCTGGCCACGGCCCAGGTCGATCAGGATCAGATCGGTGGTGCCTTTGTCCATGCGCAGTTGCGGGGTCAGGGTCTGGCGGATGTCGGTGACCGGTGCGAAACCGGTGACGATCAGCGACAGCGGCGAGGTGACCGTCTTGTCGACGCCGTCTTCGTTCCAACGAGTGGCCATGGACATGGAGTCCTTGCCCACCGGAATGGTGATGCCCAGCTCAGGGCACAGCTCCATACCGACTGCTTTAACAGTGTCATACAGACGTGCGTCTTCACCGGGGTGACCGGCAGCGGACATCCAGTTGGCCGACAGTTTGATGTCAGACAATTTACCGATACGCGACGCAGCGATGTTGGTGAGAGTTTCACCAATGGCCATGCGGCCCGACGCCGGAGCATCGAGCAGGGCCAGCGGTGTGCGCTCGCCCATGGCCATGGCTTCACCGGTGTAGACGTCGAAGCTGGTGGCGGTGACGGCAACGTCGGCCACTGGAACCTGCCACGGGCCGACCATTTGGTCACGGGCAACCAGGCCAGTGATGGTGCGGTCGCCGATGGTGATCAGGAAGCTTTTGCTCGCCACGGCCGGGTGGTGCAGCACGCGTTCGATGCTGTCGGCCAGTTCCAGTTGGCTTGGGTCGAAGTCATCGCCCAGCTCGGTTTCGCGCACGGCCGAACGGTGCATGCGCGGCGCTTTGCCCAGCAGCACTTCGAGCGGCATGTCCACCGGGCTGTTGCCGAAGTGGCTGTCGGTAACCGTCAGTTGTGGCTCGGCAGTGGCTTCGCCGACTACCGCAAACGGGCAGCGCTCGCGCTCGCAGATGGCCTGGAAGCGCGCGAAGTCTTCAGCGCCAACGGCCAGCACATAGCGTTCCTGCGATTCGTTGCTCCAGATTTCGTGCGGGGCCATGCCCGGCTCGTCGTTTGGAATGTTGCGCAGTTCGAAACGGCCACCACGGTCGCCATCGTTGACCAGTTCCGGGAAGGCGTTGGACAAACCACCAGCGCCGACGTCGTGGATGAAGCTGATCGGGTTCTTGTCACCCAACTGCCAGCAACGGTCGATGACTTCCTGGCAGCGACGCTCCATCTCTGGGTTTTCGCGCTGTACGGAAGCGAAGTCTAGGTCTGCCGAGCTGGTGCCGGTGGCCATGGAGGAAGCCGCGCCGCCGCCCAGGCCGATCAACATCGCCGGGCCGCCGAGCACGATCAGCTTGGAGCCGACCAGGATCTCGCCTTTCTTGACGTGTTCTTCACGGATGTTGCCCATGCCGCCGGCCAACATGATCGGCTTGTGGTAACCACGCACTTCATCGCCACGCGGGGTGGTGATGGATTGTTCGAAGGTACGGAAGTAACCGGTGAGGGCAGGACGGCCGAATTCGTTGTTGAACGCGGCGCCGCCCAGCGGGCCTTCGATCATGATGTCCAGCGCGGTGACGATGCGCTCAGGCTTGCCGTACGGCACTTCCCATGGCTGTTCGAAGCCTGGGATCTGCAGGTTGGACACGGTGAAACCGGTCAGGCCTGCCTTTGGCTTGGCGCCACGGCCGGTCGCACCTTCGTCACGGATTTCGCCGCCGGAACCGGTGGCTGCGCCTGGGAACGGGGCAATCGCGGTCGGGTGGTTGTGGGTCTCGACCTTCATCAGGATGTGCACCGGCTCCTGCACCGCGCCGTACTGGCGGGTCTCAGGGTCCGGGAAGAAACGACCGGCGACGGAGCCGACGATCACCGAGGCGTTGTCCTTATAAGCCGACAGAACGCCTTCGCTGTGCATCACGTAGGTGTTCTTGATCATGCCGAACAGGCTTTTTTCCTGGCTTTCGCCGTCGATGTCCCAACTGGCGTTGAAGATCTTGTGACGGCAGTGCTCGGAGTTGGCCTGGGCAAACATCATCAGTTCGATGTCGTGCGGGTTGCGCTTCAAGCCGTTGAAGGCGTTGACCAGGTAGTCGATCTCGTCTTCGGCCAGGGCCAGGCCCAGTTCGGTGTTGGCCTTCTCGAGGGCGGCGCGGCCACCGCCAAGCACGTCAATCGCGGTGAGCGGCTTGGGTTCGGCGTGGCTGAACAGGCCGGCAGCCTGTTCCAGCTGGCTGACGATGATCTGGGTCATGCGGTCGTGCAGGCTGCTGGCGATCAGCTCGGCTTCGGCATCGCTGAACTGGCCGGCGACGTAGAACGCGATACCACGCTCCAGGCGCTGGATTTTTTCCAGGCCGCAGTTGCGGGCGATATCGCTGGCCTTGCTCGACCAGGGCGAGATGGTGCCGAACCGCGGCAGAACCAGGAACAAGCGGCCATTAGGCTCTTGAACCGGAACGCTTGGGCCGTACTTCAGAAGGCGTGCCAGCACTTGCTGTTCGTCGGCGGTCAACACGCCGGTAACGTCGGCGAAGTGAGCAAATTCAGCGTACAGGCCTGTAACAGCTGGAACCTTTTGGCTCAGTTGCTCAAGGAGTTTGCTGTGGCGAAAGGCAGAAAGGGCAGGAGCGCCGCGCAGGATCAACATCTTCGGGACAGCCTCGGGAAGGGGGTGTGCTTTGAGGCCGTGCATTCTAGCGTAAACCGCCGCCAACGGCACCCGAAACGCTACCGGTGGCTGCTGCCGGACGTCAGTTGGCCGGATTACACCCCTTTCGAGGGGGTATACCCGGCATTCGGCGCAGTTATTTTAACCGTCACAATCGCGCGCCAAGCCCCGTTTCTGCGGGCTGCAGCACAGTTTTGCCGGTGCTAGCAGACAAGACCCGCGCTGTCGAGATATGGCGCCGTGGGCCGTTTGCGTATACTGCGCAGATGTTCTCCCCAACTGCTTTGCGCCCGCGATGCGCCAAATGGCTCATCGCCACCGGACTCTTCCTGATGCTCAGCGCCTGTGTTGATAAACCCAGCACGCTCGAGCGAATCAAGGAGGATGGCGTATTGCGGGTGGTCACCCGGAACAGTCCGGCGACCTATTTCCAGGACCGCAACGGCGAAACCGGTTTCGAATACGAACTGGTCAAGCGCTTTGCCGATGACCTGGGCGTGAAGCTTGAGATCGAGACCGCCGACAATCTCGACGACCTGTTCGGCCAACTGGGCAAACCCAATGGCCCGGTTCTCGCAGCCGCCGGCCTGGTCAGCAGCGAGCAGCGCCAGACGCAAGTGCGTTTCTCCCACCCTTATCTAGAAGTTACCCCGCAGATCATCTACCGCAACGGCCAGTCGCGGCCGACCAACGCGGCCGATCTGGTGGGCAAGAAGATCATGGTGCTCAAGGGCAGCACCCACGCCGAGCAACTGGCAGAGCTTAAAAAGCAGAACCCTGCGATTGAATACGAAGAATCCGACGCCGTTGAGGTGGTCGACCTGCTGCGCATGGTGGACGAAGGGCAAATCGACCTGACCCTGGTGGACTCCAACGAAGTGGCGATGAACCAGGTGTACTTCCCCAACGTGCGCGTGGCGTTCGACCTGGGCAACGCCAGCAACCAGAGCTGGGCCGTGGCCGCCGGTGAAGACAACAGCCTCCTCAACGAGATCAACAGTTACCTGGATAAAGTCGAGAAGAACGGCACGTTGCAGCGTCTGAAAGACCGCTACTACGGGCATGTCGATGTCCTCGGCTATGTGGGCGCCTACACCTTCGCCCAGCACCTGCAGCAGCGTTTGCCCAAATACGAAAAACACTTCCGCGCCTATGCCAAGGAAGAAAAGGTCGATTGGCGCCTGCTGGCTGCCATCGGCTATCAGGAATCGCTGTGGCAACCGGCCGTCACTTCCAAGACCGGCGTACGCGGCCTGATGATGCTGACCCAGAACACCGCCCAGGCGATGGGCGTGTCCAACCGCCTGGACCCCAAGCAAAGCATCATGGGCGGCGCCAAATACCTGGCCAAGATCAAGGATGAGCTGGACGACAGCATCGCCGAGCCGGATCGCACCTGGTTTGCCCTGGCGGCCTACAACGTCGGCACCGGTCACCTGGAAGATGCGCGCACCTTGGCCAAGCGCGAAGGTCTGAACCCGAACAAGTGGCTGGACGTGAAGAAGATGCTGCCGCGTCTGTCACAGAAGCAGTGGTACAGCAAGACGCGCTACGGTTACGCCCGTGGCGGTGAGCCGGTGCACTTCGTGGCGAACATCCGGCGTTACTACGACATTCTCACCTGGGTGACCCAGCCGCAGCTGGAAGGCAACCAGGTGGTCGAAGGCAATCTGCATGTGCCGGGTGTGGATAAGACCAAGCCGCCGGAAGACAACCCGAAACTGTAAGAACATTACCGAACCCGTTCACCACATAAAGCCCCTTCACATCTTGATCTTCAGCTGGCTTAGAGGCCGGTCAGCAGATGCACCACGCCGTCTGACAACACCATCACGCCCCCCACGCCAGCCAGATTTAACGCCGTAGCATCCACCTTAGCCGCATCCTGCAACTGCACCCTCACCCGCGTCAGCGCCACACGCTGCTGCGACTTGAGGTTATCCGCCCCACCCAACGCATTCAGCACCTCGGCCGACAGCAGGTTCTGCGTTGGCGCAACGACCGTCTCGGCAATCAAATCCGGCGTCAGGGCTTTCCAGAACGCCCGCTGTAATTTCTCGAACATACTCAGTGCTCCACGACAGGTGAGGTTTCAACGGTAGCCGCGTGATACTGGCGCAAGGCTTCACGCACCTGGGCGGCTTCTTCCAGGCCCAGGACCTGGCGGGCGATGATCTGGCAGTCGGCCAGGTCCAGCTCGCGCACGGTGGCCTTGATGGTGGGGATCAACGGCACGCTGACCGACAACTCGTCCACACCCAGCCCGATCAATACGGGTACGGCCAGCGCTTCGGACGCCAACGCGCCGCACACGCCTACCCACTTGCCATGGGCGTGGGCTGCCTTGACCGTGGTGGCAATCAGGCGCAGCACCGCCGGGTGGAAACTGTCGGCCTGGCTGGCCAGGCGCGGGTGGTCGCGGTCCATCGCCAGCGTGTACTGGGTCAGGTCGTTGGTGCCGATGGAGAAGAAATCCACATAGGGCGCGAACACATCCGCCATCAGCGCGGCGGACGGCACTTCAATCATGATGCCCAGCTTCGGCAACTCGGTGAGCCCCAGCGCCAGCGCTTCCTCTTCAAGGATTTTGCGCGCCAGGTGCAGCTCCGAGAGCAGGCTGACCATCGGCAACATGATATGCAACCGCGCAAAACCAGCGCTGGCGAGGATCGCGCGGAATTGTTCGCGCAACAGCTCCGGACGCTCCAAGCACAAACGAATGCCGCGCAGACCGAGGAAGGGGTTGGTCTCGGCGTCCATCGGCACATAGGCCAAGGGTTTGTCGCCACCGACGTCGAGGGTGCGCACCACCAGGTTACGCTCGGTGCCCAGGGCACGGGCGATCGCGCTGTAGGTCGCTGCCTGTTCGTCAGGACTTGGGGCACGGTTGCGATCCAGGTAGAGGAACTCCGAGCGCAACAGGCCGACGCCTTCTCCACCGAGGGTCAGGGATTGCTCGACTTCCTGCAACGACGCCACGTTGGCAGTGACTTCAACGTGGTGGCCGTCACGGGTCGTGGCGGGTAACGACGCCTGCGCCACATCGCGCTGATGGCGCAGCACCTGTTGTTTACGCGCAGCGTCCAGTTGCTCGATTTCGGCCAGGTTCGGCTCCAGGTGCAGCTCGCCTTTATCGGCGTCGAGCAGCACCTGCTTGCCATTGGCCACCGCCAACACCTGGGCCGGAACACCACAAATAGCCGGCAGGCCCAGGGCGCGGGCGAGGATTGCGACGTGGCTGGTCGCGCCGCCCCCGACAGTGACAAACCCCAGCACCTTGCGGGTATCCAGGCTGGCCGTCTGCGACGGCGTGAGTTGCTCGGCGATGAGGATCGCGCGCTCCGGCAAGTCCCAGGCGCTGTCCTGAAGACCCAGGATCAGTTTCAGCACACGCTGGCCGACGTCGGCCAGGTCTGCCGCACGCTCGGCGATCAGTGCGTTGCCCATGCCCTGGAAGAGCGTGACGGTCGCAAGCGTTGCACTGTTCCAGGCAAAGGCCGCGCTCTTGCCTTCCGCCAGCAGGCGGTGGGCGTGTTCCAGCAAGGTCGGGTCTTCGAGCAGTTCCTGATGGGCGCGGAAAATCTCGGCCTGGGCGCTGCCAGCTGCTTTGTCCTGCAACACCTGCAACGCTTCAGTGGCGGCGAGCAGGCCACGGTTCAAAGCAGCACGTTCGGCAGCTTCGCCCGTGCCTTGCTGCGTGATGACCAGCTCGGGCTCGGTCACTTGAACGACCTGACCAAACGCCGAGCCCGGCGATGCACACACGCCCCGCAGCAAGGTCGCCGACGACTGCGTTGCGGCTGGCTCGGCAACACTCGCTACCACCTCGCCACAGCCTTCAGCCAACAAGACCACCAGCGCCTTGATCGCCGCCTCGGCGTCCTCGCCCGCCGCGCTCACTTGCAAGGTATCGCCCTGCACGGTTTGCAACGCCATGATCGCCACCAGCGATTTGGCGTTGGCGCTCTGGGTTTGCTTGTGCAGGTAGATGCTGGCGTTGAAACCTTTCGCCGCCTGGGCGAATACCGCGGCTGGGCGCGCGTGCAGGCCGTTGGCGTTGGGCAAGGTCAGCGGCTTGGAGAACAGTGCATCGCCCTCCTCTTCGTCCGCTGCTTGCACGGCCTCAGTTGGGGATAACTGCAACAGCGGCTGGCCCGTTTCCACCAGGCCGTCCGCCAACAGGCTGAAGGGCTCGCCGCTGACCACCAGCATCAAGGTCAGCAAACTGCGTGCGTTGAGCGCCACGTAGTCGGCATCGAATTCGATCAACGGCTGCCCGGCCTCCACCCGCTGGCCTTCCTGCACCAGCCGGGTGAAGCCCTGGCCTGCCAGGTTCACGGTGTCCAGGCCGATATGCATCAGCACCTGAACGCCGTTGTCAGCGGTGACACTGACCGCATGCCCACTGTCCTGGATGTTGCTGATCACCCCCGCCAGCGGCGCGCACAGCGTCTGCGACGTGGGGTCGATGCACAGGCCATCGCCGATCAGGCGGCTGGAGAACACCGGGTCCGGCACCTTGTCCAGCGCCAGCAGCACACCCGATAAGGGCGCCAGCAATTCCAGGGGTTGAGTTGTGGTCATGACTTCACCTGCTGTTTTGTTCTGTAGATATCATTGAGCGGAGGAAGGATTACTTCCACCAGTACTCAACCTGCACACCAACGTTCGACCCATGCCGCGCCGTGCCATAGGAGCCGGTATCGGACAACGCCGACCCTGCCGCCAATTCATTCGCCGCACGCTTGGCCGCTTCGTTCCAGGTTGCATAGGTGTAGTACAAGCGCACTTCCGGCCGCGCCCAAAAATCCGGGCCTTTGGGCGACCATGTGGGAGCGAAGGTAAATTTGCTCAGCTTGCGGGTGCCGCCCGTGGCATCGACCTGGTCATGCCCAAGCTCGGTGACCAGTTTGAATTGCTCGCTGATGGCATACGCCGGGCGCACGCCGATGGACATCCAGGTCTGGTCCTGGCTGCCAGGACGGATGTCCTTCTGGTACACCGCTTCGACCTGACCACCAAAACGCGGGGTCACCTGCCAATCGAAAAACTCCACGGCGCGGTAACTTTTGCTGCTGTTGTCGAGGAAGGTATTGCCGGTGTAGCCCAGGCCCGTGCCGGGGCCTTCGCCGTACTGCAAGGCGAACTTGTTCTTGCCGCCGAGGAAAGGTTTTTGCACGTGCTGCGCGGTGATCGCCCAACCGCTGTTGGTGTCGCGCCCGCCGGCTTTTTCGATATAGCTCAAGCCCAGTTCCAGCTCGCCGCCGGGGTTGGTCTTGAAGCCCGCGACGTTGAAGTCGTGACGGGTGGCGTATTCCTTCTGGTACAGGTTGTCCTTGCGGGAAATCGCGTAGCTGTACTTGAGGTCGCCGATCAGCACGTCCTCGATACCGCCGCCCGTGGCACTCTGGTTCCAGTAGTAGAAGTCGGAGATATGGATGTCGTTTCGTTTGTAGTAACGCCGGCCGGCCCACAGCGAACCGCCATTGAGGCTGGGCAGGTTGGACCACTGCGCATACATCTGCGGCATGCGCGCCGAGCCGTTGTTCTCGCCCTGGAACTTCAGCTCGCGGTCGTACTTGTTGTAGAGCGACGCCATGGCATCGACGCTGAGTACCGAACCGTCATCGAGGGTGAGCAAGTCCTGGCGCAGTTCCAGCTCGGCGTATTGCTCGCATTCGTTACCCAGGCGGTATTTGGATTGCGCCCCCGGCAGTTGGAAACATTGCTGTGGACCGCTGCCCGTCGAGGTGCCCGCGCCGCTGCGCAGGTAACCGGCAAATTCCAGGGCTTGAGCGCCAAACGGCAGGCTCAGACAAGACGCAACGAGGCCCAGCTTTATTGTTGTTTTCATGAAGCACTCCGATATTTTTATTATGGTTTTTGAAGCGCCCCGTGCTCCCACACGGGGTTGCAGCAGGTCTCAGTCCTTGAGGTGCAGCACAAACGATTCGTAGGGGCGCAGCGTTACCGTGGCGGTGCGTTGCGGGCAGTCGGGGTAGTTGCTGATCAGCAGGCGCTGTTCGCTGGCCGGGTTGATCAGGTTGTCCGGCAGCTGGATTTCGCAGGGCGTGCCGTAGAAGTTGTTCAGCACCAGCAGGCGCTCGCCATGGCCCTCGCGCAGGTAGGCCCAGACTTGCAAATGGTCTTGCAGCAGTTGGCGGTACACGCCTTCCTGGATCAGCGGTTCGTGACGACGCAAGGCGATCAGCGCGCGGTAGTGATGCAGCACTGAATCCGGGTCATCCAATTGGCTTTCGACGTTGATCTGCGCCGCGTTGGCCGGAATACCGATCCACGGCTCACCGCTGCTGAAACCGGCGTGTTCCCCGGCACTCCACTGCATCGGCGTACGGCCGTTGTCGCGGGACTTCTGCATGATCGCCGCCATGCTCGACGCCTCGGACTCCCCCGCATCGCGCTTGAGGCGGAAGATGTTCAAGGTCTCCACATCGCGGTACTGCGAGATGCTGTCGAAGCCCGGATTGGTCATGCCCAGCTCTTCGCCCTGGTACACATACGGTGTGCCTTGGAGGAAGTGCAGCGCCGTCGCCAGCATCTTGGCCGAGACCACACGATGCTCGCCGTCATTGCCGAAACGCGAGACCACCCGTGGCTGGTCGTGGTTACACCAGAACAGCGCGTTCCAACCGCCACCGGCCTGCATGCCCATTTGCCAGTCAGAGAAGATCTGCTTGAGCTGCAGAAAGTCGAAATCGGCTTTCACCCACTTCTGCAGGTTCGGGTAATCGACTTTCAGGTGATGAAAGTTGAAGGTCATCGACAGCTCTTTTGACTCCGGCCGCGAGTAGCGGATGCAGTGTTCCAGGCTGGTGGACGACATCTCGCCGACATTGATCAGGTCATGCCCTTCGAAGACTTCACGGTGCATTTCCTGCAGGTATTGGTGCACGTTCGGGCCGTCGGTGTAGAAACGGCGGCCGTCGGTGTTGTCTTCGGGGAAGTCGGCGGGTTTGGAGATCAGGTTGATCACATCCAGGCGGAAACCGCCCACGCCCTTGTCGCGCCAGAAGCGCATCAGCTTGAACACTTCGGCGCGCACCTTGGGGTTGTCCCAATTGAGGTCGGCCTGGGTGTGGTCGAACAGGTGCAGGAAGTACTGACCGGTTTGCGCCTCGTACTCCCAGGCCGAACCGCCGAACTTGGATTCCCAGTTGTTGGGCTGGTCGCGCCAGATGTAGAAGTCGCGGTACGGGTTGTCGAGGCTGCTGCGTGCCTGTTGGAACCATTCGTGCTCGATGGAGGTGTGGTTGACCACGATATCCAGCATCAACTTGATGCCGCGCTTGCCGGCTTCGCTGATCAGCAGGTCGCAATCGGCCATGGTGCCGTAGCTGGGATCGATGGCGTAGTAGTCGCTGATGTCGTAGCCGTTGTCCCGTTGCGGCGAGCGCAGGAACGGGGTGATCCACAGGCAGTCGACGCCCAGCCATTTGAGGTAGTCGAGTTTGTCCACGATGCCCAGCAGGTCACCGGTGGCGTTACCCGCGTGGCTGTGGAAGCTTTTCGGGTAGATCTGGTAAATCACCGAGTGTTGCCAGTCTTGCATGGTGGACTCCTTCAATGTGAAAGCGCTGGTTCAGGCGACGCGATAACCAGGGCGCACGATCTTCATGCTCAACGCACAGGTCAGAACAAACGGCACCACGATTGCGATGACCATCCCGATCACAAAACTCGGGATGTACTGCGGAATGATCGAGATGAAGCCAGGCAAGCCACCGACGCCAATGGCCGAGGCCTGCACCTTGTTCAGCGAGAGGAAAATGCTGCCCAGTGCCGAGCCCAGCAGCGCGGCATAGAACGGGAACTTGAAGCGCAGGTTCACGCCGAACATCGCCGGCTCGGTGATGCCGAAGTACGCAGAAATCGCAGAAGTGGACGCCATGCTTTTGTCCCGCGCGTTGCGGGTCATGTAGAACACGCCGAGCGCTGCGCTGCCTTGGGCCAGGTTGGACATAACGATCATCGGCCAGATGAAAGTGCCGCCCTGAGTAGAAATAAGCTGCAGGTCCACGGCGAGGAACATGTGGTGCATGCCGGTGATCACCAACGGCGCATACAGCAGACCGAAAATCGCGCCGCCGACCATCGGTGCCAGGTCGAACAAGGTGACCACGCCTTCGGTGATCAGGATGCCCAGGTGACGGGTCACCGGGCCGATAATGGCCAGGGCGAGCACGCCGGTAACGACGATGGTGGTGATCGGCACGACCAGCAATTGAATCGCGTTGGGCACTCGCGCCCGCAGCCATTTCTCGATCACGCTCATCACATAGGCGGCCATCAGGATCGGCAGGATCTGCCCCTGGTAGCCCACTTTCTCAATCTTGAACCAACCGAAAATATCGAAGTACGGCAGGCTCTGGCCGTCGAGACCGGCGACCGCCTTGCCGTAGTTCCAGGCGTTGAGCAGGTCTGGATGCACCAGCATCAGGCCAAGCACGATGCCGAGGATTTCACTGCCGCCAAAGCGCTTGGCCGCCGACCAGCCCACCAGCGCTGGCAGGAACACGAACGAGGTGTTGGCCATCAGGTTGATCAGGCTCCACAGGCCATCCAGGTTCGGATAGGCCTCGAGCAGCGTCTGGCCCTCGATGAACATGCCCTTGGCGCCCATCAGGTTGTTCACGCCCATCAACAGGCCGGCAATGATCAGCGCGGGCAGGATCGGCATGAACACGTCGGAGAACACCCGCACCAGACGCTGCATGGCGTTGGTCTTGTCGGCGCCCTTCTTCTTCACGTCGGCGATGGTGGCGGCGGCGAGGCCGGTCTGCTCGCGCAGGGCGGCGTAGACCTTCTCCACTTCACCGGGGCCGATTACCACCT
The DNA here is from genome assembly GCF_001579805.1 of Pseudomonas azotoformans. Lineage (NCBI taxonomy): Bacteria > Pseudomonadati > Pseudomonadota > Gammaproteobacteria > Pseudomonadales > Pseudomonadaceae > Pseudomonas > Pseudomonas azotoformans. Next base: position 232,855 of record NZ_CP014546.1, read on the forward strand.
GGAACAGCCCGCCGGTGAAGAACGAACCCTTGACCAGATCCACCTGGTTCAGCGCACTGCCGTTGACCAGGCTCGGGTCCTTGAGCGCCAGGCGCAGGCGGGTGACGCAGTGGGCAGCTTGCTCAAGGTTGTCTGGGCCCCCGAGGTTCTCGAGAATCTCGCGGGCGATAGTCGAATAGTCGTGGCTCATGCTTGGTTTCCACTTTGATTTTTTTATTTGGGGGGCAGTCATTGGCAGCACGCCGAGGGCAAAAGTACTCGTCTGTACGAGTTAAAGCAACAACTCGTACAGACGAGTTTGAAAAAGTTTATTCCGTGTAGGACTTGGCTGACTGTAGGTCGAATGGACAAACCCCAGCCATGCCACTAAGGTTCCTGCCTGAACGCAAAGGCACAGAGCCATCCCCATGAGCAAATACAACCAGATCTACACGGATCTGCTTGCCAGCATCACCACCGAACGCCTGCAGCGCGGCACACGCCTTCCCTCCGAAACCGAACTGATGGACAGCTACCAGGCCAGCCGAGGCACCGTGCGTCGGGCCATCGAGCAGTTGCAGGAGCGTGGGTTTGCGCAAAAGATCCACGGCAAGGGCACCTTCGTGTTGTCGCCCAACCCGATCGAGTTCCAACTGGGCGGCATCGTCAGCTTCCACGAAACCCACGCCGACCTGGGTGATGACGTACGCACCGAAGTGGTCGAATTCACGCAGTTCCCGCTGGAAGGTTCGCTGCTGCAACACATCGAAGCCGAACCCGGCACCCTGATCACCCGCATCAAACGGGTACGGCGCATCGGCGGTAAACGCGTGATCCTCGACATCAACCACTTCGTCGCCGAGGTGATCCCGGGGTTGGACCGCTCGATTGCCGAACAGTCGATCTACGCATTTATCGAACAGACGTTGCAGCTGCAAATCGCCTACGCCCAACGCACCATCGAGGCTCTGCCGCGCGGCAAGGACGACCAGACACACCTCGACCTCGAAGGTCAGAGCCATGTGATCGTGGTGAGTAACCAGACATTCTTGCAGGATGGGCGGCAGTTCGAGTACACCGAGTCGCGGCATACGTTGGATAAGTTTTACTTCTCGGATATTGCGCGACGGTAAGCATCCGTCGGGAAGATCATTGCACTGCGATGCTTTTCGCCAGCCCTGCCGACCAGGCTGCGGTCATCTTCTCCCCAACCACCTCGAACTCTGGATGAGTGCTTCGGTATTCTGAAAGCTCCGTCATCGCGCGGGTCATTCCGTCCTGCACTCTGGCCAGCAGTTCGTTGCAGCGGGCTTCGGTCAAACTGCACGCACTGCGTCCGAACTGGACCAGCATCTTGCGCTTCGGCCAGGCCTTCGAACCGCCGAGCAGCAAGCCCATTATGTCATTGCTGCTGTACACGGTAGTGGTCACCAGATCGTAAGCAGGTGCCAGCCAAACGTCCGCGTCCTCTGCGCAATTCTCGTACAACAAGCCGTAGTTTTTCAGGTGTGCGTCACCGTTCTGGATGCCGGCAGAAAGCGCCACCATCAAGAAGAAGTCTTCCAGCGTTCTGGTGACACGGCTTGGCGTGACAAATGACCTGATCAGCTTCGCGCATCCCTGGTAGCTTCCGTCGTACTTCTTCGCGGTTCCCCATCCCGATAAAACGCACATATCTTCAAATCCAAGGTAGTCGTTTTCACTGATGTCGAACCGTTTCACCACCAGGAATTTCCCGTGCTGGCTGAGCTGGAATTCAGGCACCTCAAGGCCGCAATGGAATGCAGCCCGCATGCAGAAAAACTCATTGGCCGCCAACTGTGGAAAGTCAGATTCATTGAACGCCTTCACCAAGTGAGTCGCGCCCCGATGGGTGAGACGCTCAATACCGGGGGCCATGTCGTCAACATCGCGCACCAAAACCTTGGGTTGAACACCCGACACTCCCGAGTAGGCTGCGTAGGTTTTCAGAAGGTCGTCAAACAGGTCTTTCGCCCCGTCATAGACCAACAGCTCGGAGAGCTTGACCTCAGGCAATGACTCACCACCCGCGTCATGAGCAACGCTGATACGTCCCAACTGGTGTGGACCTACAATCCCCAGCAAAGCGAAGTCGTCAAAGCCGCGCACTGACTTGCTGAAGCGTCGCACCAGCTCATCCTTGAGATGCCCCTCGGGGATGTGCATCTCGAACAGAGGATGGATCCCGTACTCCCAGTTGTAACTCTCCAGGCGCACCGGCATCGTCAGAGAAACGGCATTCTCTTCGCCGACCGTTTCGTTATACGAGAAAACCGTATCGCGCCGGTTCTCCCCACCCCGCCCGAGCGTCCCAGCAGGTACGCCGCCAGCACCGATATAGAGCCGCTCACTTTGACGGGTCATGGATGTTCTCCGATTTCAGCTCATCAAGGGTCATGCGCCGACGTTTGGGAATGGCGGTCAACTCATATCCCAAGCCCTCAAGAATGGCTGCGACCTTGCGAATTCCCACTTCCGGGATGGTATTGTTCTCAATCCCGGAGATAGTGGCGCGACTCATGCCATGCCGTTGCGCGAGCTGGGTTTGTGAGAGGCCTGCGGCTTTGCGGAGGCTTTTGATCAGCAATCCTAAATCGTTCATATCAAATTGCATCCAATACAATGCAAAAATTAATAATATTGCATTAGTGCACCCTATACGATGCACTTAGGTTTGAATAGTGCTTTGTTCGCGCGTGGATCGTTGAGTCTTCACACACCAGAAACACAAACATCTCGCCAAGCAGACTGTGCAAAGACGTAGCCTGCGAAGCAGCTTGTTACCGTTGAGATACGCCGCTACTTGGCAAACAAATACAACCTTCCGTAGGATGCGTTCGTGGCTATGGAACACCTTCCTTCTAACCTCCTATGACCTAGGGGTTTCGCTCTCCACACTGCGCCTGCTTCTTGCAGGCGTTTTTACATCAGTTGTAAAACCATACTGCAACTCGTCTACGACGGCGGCCAAGGGAGAGAAACAAGCATGAATCAGGATCTTTTCCTGCGTCGCCGTAGCAAAGTTCACGTCCCGGTGGGAACTGGCGGTGCCACGCGCGCTCAGGTCGCGTCCGCTGTCCGGGAAGTCGCGGTATTCCGATGCGTACTATCAGAGCCTCTGATTGCGCAAATCGGCATGTTGTCAGCGACAGAACTCAAGCACTGGTTGCACGAAATTGTTGGAGTCCTGCGTCGGCAAACTGGAGCTCATGTCCACCACAAACCATTTTATCCTGACTTTCCAGAGCAGGTTCTGACGGCCTCAGAGGCGGAGTTGTACCTTAACGCCGTCATTCACTACTTCACGCTTCTGCGTTTACCGCCAACTGAATATTCCCGACCTGCGATGCTGGAGGGCAACTTCATATCCCGCGTTATCGAACCGGGAAGCATCGATGAATTTGAGGCGCTGCTTGAGCCACTGGTTTCATCGCGCACTTCGCTTTCCGAAGAGGAAGCCGCTGATGTCGCCTGGTTTATCCGAACGTACAAAAACGATGTGTTCCGCCTACTGCCTGAAGCCATTCCGTTCCGGGAGATCCGTGCACAGGTTGGCGGCGCACTTATCCTGCAGGTAGCAGGCGATGCACGGGTGGACACATTCCTTGAGAAAAACGTCGAAACAGCGACTGATGTGCTACGACTCGCGGTCGCCCTGAGTGGTGGAGACGTGTCATTAGCGACAGCTTCGACGCGTTTCACAGCGATGAAGCGCTCGATACGCCGTCTGCTTTTACGCCTACTCGACCAAATACCCAACGCTGTAGAAGACGTGATGCGCCATGCTGAGCGCTGGAAACGCCTGGCTGAAGTACTGCATCCGGGCGACTACGCCGATAAATACCCACGCGCGCTAGCCGCCATCACGGCAGCACGTCGCAACGAAGCGCCAGCCTCATTTGGATCACGTGTCGAAACATTGTTTGCCCAGCGTCACATCACCACGCTTACGTCCCTACTACTGAGCCGTCCTGGGGAGTTCGCACGACGGCTGGACGCGACCCTGCGGCGCGCGACGGAACCAGAGTCGGTTCTCGACGCGTTCGAGTCGGTTGCGACACAAGTTTCCTCTCCTGTGCTACTGCAGGTACTGGCCCAGGTACGTGCGCCGCGCCCCCTCCCACTGCGGGCCTTCACGCCGAAAGGTGCATTTGCCAAAGTCTATGGCATCAAGGATCGACGCGAACCTCTCGCTCCCGACGTGTTGGCGCGTGCAGCCAGAATTTGCGAGGACGCACTCGTTACGCGTTTTGCGTCGCTACCGCCACTAGGCCGCTGTTTCATCGATCCAGCATTACGCGAATACCGGGTGCCGCTGGCGCAGCGTGCCTCATCGAAGTCGCTACGTACGCTGGTGCGGGGCAGTCGGCTGCCTATGCCTGACACACGCTTCATTCGCCTGTTCCTGTGGTGGAAGAACGGCCGTGGACGCACGGACATCGACTTGTCCGCCGCATTTTTCGACGCCAACTTCGTGTTCAAAGAAACGGTCGCGTACTACAACCTGAAGGGTTTCGGCGGCTACCACAGTGGCGACATCGTCGACGCGCCCGAAGGGGCTTCGGAATTCATCGACCTCGACCTTGATGTCCTTGTCGAGAAGGGCATCCGCTATGTCGTCACGTCTGTCAACTCATTCACCGAACAGCCGTACTGCGATCTTCCAGAATGCTTCGCTGGCTGGATGGCCCGCGTCGACACGGCGTCGGGTGAAGTCTTTGAGCCGCGCTCCGTGTTCGACCGTATCGATATCGCATCCGATACAGCGATCTGTCTGCCATTCGTGATGGATGTGCAGGAACGACGCATGATTTGGGCCGACCTGGGGCTCACGTCATCTGCGCGGTGGAACAACGTCGAGAACAACCTCAGTGGGGTATCGCTGATGTTGCGAGCATTGGTACATACACCAAGGCCAGATTTGGAGACTCTGTTCAATCTACATGTTCGAGCACGGGGAGAACGAGTGGCTTCACCGCAGCAGGCACAGACGGTGTTTGCGCCTGATCAAGGTATAACACCGTTCGATACGGATTTGATTCGATCACAGTTTCTCTAATACCTACGCCAGCCTGAGCCGTTCGTTGAAAACGTAAATGTTTTGCTGTTCGGATATCGCGCTGCGGTAAGGCCAGACAGATCAACTGTGGGAACTGGCTTGCCTGCGATGCAGACGCCTGGGTATCAAGCCATACCGAGGTGATGCCATCGCCGGCAAGCCAGCTCCTACAATTAGGTCGGTGGTATTTGATTTACTTTATTCCACAATACAAAACCCCGGCACATGGCCGGGGTTTTGTGGTTCAGCATTCACCTGCTAGCGCAGGATCACTCCCACTCAATCGTCGCCGGCGGCTTGCTCGACACGTCGTAAGTAACGCGCGAGATACCTTCGATCTCATTGATGATACGACCGCTGACAGTTTCCAGCAGTTCGTACGGCAGGTGTGCCCAGCGGGCAGTCATGAAGTCGATGGTTTCTACCGCACGCAGGGCAACGACCCAGGCGTAACGGCGGCCATCGCCAACCACGCCAACCGATTTCACCGGCTGGAACACCACGAATGCCTGGCTGACTTTGTGGTACCAGTCGGCTTTGCGCAGTTCTTCGATGAAGATGTGGTCGGCGCGACGCAGCAGGTCGGCGTATTCCTTTTTCACTTCGCCGAGGATGCGCACACCCAGGCCCGGGCCTGGGAATGGGTGGCGGTAGACCATGTCGTACGGCAGGCCGAGTTCCAGGCCCAGACGGCGGACTTCGTCCTTGAACAGTTCGCGCAGCGGTTCTACCAGCTTGAGGTTCATTTCCTCAGGCAGGCCACCCACGTTGTGGTGTGACTTGATCACGTGGGCCTTGCCGCTCTTGGCGCCAGCCGACTCGATCACGTCAGGGTAGATGGTGCCCTGGGCGAGGTACTTGATGTTGTCCAGTTTGTTGGACTGGGCATCGAACACGTCGATGAAGGTGCGGCCGATGATCTTGCGCTTCTTCTCTGGATCGGACTCGCCGGCCAGGTTGTTCAAGAACTGATCTTCAGCGTTGGCGCGGATCACCTTGACGCCCATGTTCTCGGCGAACATGGCCATCACTTGCTCGCCTTCGTGCAGGCGCAGCAGGCCGTTGTCGACGAAGACGCAGGTCAGTTGGTCGCCGATGGCTTTGTGCAGCAGGGCAGCAACTACCGAAGAGTCAACGCCGCCGGACAAGCCGAGCAGTACGTTGTCGGTGCCGACCTGGGCGCGAACCTGGGCGATGGCGTCTTCAGCGATTTTCGACGGGGTCCACAGGGCTTCACACTCGCAGATGTCGAGGATGAAGCGCGACAGGATGCGGCCGCCTTGCTTGGTGTGGGTCACTTCCGGGTGGAACTGCACGCCGTAGTAACGACGCTCGTCGCTGAACATGCCGGCGATCGGGCAGCTCGGGGTGCTGGCCAGGATATGGAAGTCTTCCGGCATCTTGGTGACCTTGTCACCGTGGCTCATCCACACGTCGAGGCCGAACAGGCCGTCGGCGTCGACGTGGTCTTCGATGCCGTCCAGCAGGCGGCTCTTGCCAACCACGTCGACACGGGCATAACCGAATTCACGCAGCTCGGAACCTTCAACCTTGCCGCCCAGTTGCTCGGCCATGGTCTGCATGCCGTAGCAGATGCCGAAGACCGGGACGCCCAGGTCGAATACGGCTTGCGGGCAGCGCGGGCTGTTGGCTTCGTGCACGGACTCTGGGCCACCGGCGAGGATGACGCCTTTCGGTGCGAATTCGCGGATCGCTTCGTCGTCCATGTCGAACGGATGCAGTTCGCAGTACACGCCGATTTCACGCACGCGACGGGCGATCAGCTGGGTGTACTGGGAACCGAAATCGAGGATCAGGATACGGTGGGCGTGAATGTCGAGGGCCATGAAGTCAGTCTCGTCTAATGAATCAGAAACAACTCGGGGCTGAAGAACAGCCCCGGTTACTTAACATTTTGCTGGAAGCATCAACCTACGCGGTAGTTTGGCGCTTCCTTGGTGATCTGCACGTCGTGGACATGGGATTCAGCCATGCCGGCGCCGGTAATCCGTACGAACTCTGGCTTGGTGCGCATTTCTTCGATGTCGGCGCTGCCGGTGTAGCCCATCGAGGAACGCAGGCCGCCCATCAGTTGATGGATGATCGCGCTCAGGGTGCCTTTGTACGGCACACGGCCTTCGATGCCTTCCGGAACGAGCTTCTCGGCGCCTGCCGAGGAGTCCTGGAAGTAACGGTCGGAAGAACCTTGCGCCTGGGACATGGCGCCCAGCGAACCCATGCCGCGGTAAGCCTTGTATGAACGGCCCTGGAACAGTTCGATCTCGCCTGGCGCTTCTTCAGTACCGGCGAACATCGAGCCCATCATCACGCAGGAAGCACCGGCTACGATGGCCTTGGACAGGTCACCGGAGAAACGGATGCCACCGTCGGCGATCAACGGAACGCCCGTGCCTTCAAGGGCAGCGGCGACGTTGGCGATGGCGCTGATTTGCGGCACGCCCACACCGGCAACGATACGGGTGGTGCAGATCGAGCCCGGGCCGATACCGACCTTGACCGCATCCGCGCCCGCTTCGGCCAGGGCCTTGGCGGCAGCGCCGGTGGCGATGTTGCCGCCGATCACTTGCACGTCAGGGAAATTCTGTTTGACCCAACGCACGCGGTCGATCACGCCTTTGGAGTGACCGTGGGCGGTGTCGACCACCACCACGTCAACGCCGGCAGCGACCAGGGCCGAAACGCGGTCACCGGTGTCTTTACCGGTGCCGACCGCCGCGCCAACGCGCAGACGACCCTGGTCATCCTTGCTGGCCAGCGGGTAAGCCTTGGCTTTTTCGATGTCGTTGACGGTCATCATGCCTTTGAGGGCGAATTTGTCGTCGACGATCAGCACGCGCTCGATGCGGTGCTTGTGCAGCAGTTCGCGCACATCGTTCTTGTCGGCGCCTTCCTTGACAGTGACCAGACGCTCTTTGGGCGTCATCACTTCACGGACGGTAACTTCAAGACGGTTCTCGAAACGCACGTCACGGGAAGTGACGATGCCGACCAGGTCGCCATCGTGCAGCACCGGAACGCCGGAGATGTTGTGCAGGCGGGTCAGGTCGAACAGGTCACGCACGGTGGCGTCGGCTTCGATGGTGATCGGATCTTTCACCACACCGGCTTCGTAACGCTTGACCTTGCGCACTTCGGCAGCTTGCTGCTCGATGGTCATGTTCTTGTGGATGATGCCGATGCCGCCTTCCTGAGCCATGGCGATGGCCAGACGGGCTTCAGTGACGGTGTCCATGGCAGCGGAAACAAGGGGAATATTCAGCTCGATGCCACGGGTTAGGCGGGTCTTGAGACTGACTTCGTTAGGAAGCACCTCGGAATAACCGGGCACTAGGAGAATGTCGTCGAATGTCAGAGCTTCTTGGCTGATACGCAGCATCGCGGGGGCTCCCGAGCGGGAAAATGGAAGCGCGCCATTATATACATGCACCCTGCCGGGCTCAATGTAAAACTCTGACAAACTTGGGAATACTGATAGATGGGTTACAACTCGACTTTGACCCAACTCATCTTCTGGTCCAGCCAATCGGCGAATTCGTCGATAAAACTCTGCTTGAACCCCGCCTCCGCCCAGTTGTTGAAGATGAATCCCAGGTTGGAAAACCCGCATTCCTGTAGGAACAGGAATCCGTTGATGTCGTCTTCATGCCCACACAGCGGGCAGGTGAAGTTGTCGGTGTGGCCGGGCATCCAGTCTTCCAGGCTTTCGAACAGGGCTTCGCCGACTTCCTTGCGGCATTCCGGGCAGCCGGCTTCTTCGAGAAAGCCCTTGGCCGGTGTGTAGATGCAGCGCTTGTAGATGATTTCCAGGCCGTTGATCGGCTCGTTGAACGGCAGCGCCTCGGGGTACAACACCACGGCGCGGGCGCCGTCGGCCAGGGCATAGCCCATGCGGTTGCCGGTGCGGCCGCAAGTGGTCAGCTCTTCCTTGATGATGTTCTTGCGCACCAGCCAACGCACGATTGCCCGGGCGCGGGGTTCGTGGACGGGCAAAGTGGAGATTTTCGGGACAAGGATGCTTTGGGAGTTCATGGTTCAAAGTGCCAAATAGATTTCTGCGGCAGGCAGCTTAATCTTTGGCACCCGCAGGTCAAGTGCTCAGGTATCGCCCAATCAACGCAATACCACTGGCCAACACCAGCCAGGTCACCAATCTCACAAACGCCTCCCGCGACATGCGCAGGGTCAATCTACGAGCAAACCAGAGTCCCAGGGCCATCGCCGGCAACAGGCATACAGCCAACATCAACAACGGCCAATCCGCATACACCCCGGCAATCAAGAACAGGCTCAGGCGCACCACTGTGCTGCAACTGATCAACGCACTCTGGGTGGCGCGCGCCGCGTCCTTGGGCAGGCGGCTGTTCAGATAGATCGCATAGAGAAAGCCGCCACTGCCAAACAATGCGCCGAATAAACCACCGACGGTGCCCATGGGAACCGACCAACCCGCCGCCATCTGCGTCGGGCGCGCCTTTACCGCCAGGCTGTAGAGGGCGTAGGCACTGATGAACATGCCCATCAGCAACAGCAACAAATCCGAATGCAGGTTGAGCAAAAACACCACGCCCAATGTGCAACCAATCGCCATGCACGGCAGCAAGCGCAGCAATTCCGGCTTATTTACGTCCTGCCGCGATTGCAGCAGATTGCCAAATGCCGCGACAAAATCCAGCAGCACCAACAGTGGGATGATCTTCGACAGCGGCATGAACAGGATCAGCAGCGGCCCTGCCACCAATGCGGTGCCAAATCCCGCGATACCGAACACGATATAGGCCACGACAATGCCCAGGCCGATTACCAGCCAATCCACACCGCCAAACGACCATTGGCTCATCAGCTCAGCCGGGTTCATGGGTTATTCCTTATTCGAGATAGCCATCACTTTAGCCAGCGGCGAGGGATGCGACTAATATCTTCAAAGCCCTCCACCCATCTCGAAAAGGCATGACGTGTGATTTCCACCCGCCAACTGCGTTACTTCGTCGAAATCGCCGACAGTGGCAGCTTCAGCGCCGCCGCCGAGCGTTTGTTTGTGGCGCAGTCCGCCTTGAGCCGACAGATCAAGGAGCTGGAAACCCAGCTGCAAACGCCCCTGTTTGAGCGGACTGCACGCCAACCGCGACTCACCGCCGCGGGTGAAGCCTTCTACCCGCGAGCACGCAACCTGCTGAGTGAGCTGATCAAGGCCAGTGAAATGGCAACGCAAGTGGGCAACGGCGAACTGGGCACGCTGCGCCTGAGCCACTCAAGTACCGTGCCGATGAGCGGCCCATTGCTGCAAGGCATCAGCACCTGGCTGGAACGCTGCCCAGGGGTATCGATGGACATCGTCAAACTGTCCTCCGAAGCGCAGTTGGAAGAAATCGCCGACGGTCGCCTGGAGGTCGGGTTGTTGCGCCTGCCTGTGTTGCGCCAGCGCGAGGGCGTGCGAGTCGTACCTTTATATCGCGAGCAACTGTTGCTGGCAGTGCCGCCGAATCATCGGCTGGCACGCAACACTGCGCCCATCGAACTGGAGCAATTGAAGGACGAAGCGTTTATCTCGATCCCCCATCCCCAGCGTGGCGGCTTGAGTTATCTGTCAGCCGAGCTGTGCATGCGTGCAGGATTTTTCCCCAAGGCCGCGCGGGTGATGTCACGCAAGACCACCCAGTTGCAGTTGATCCAGGCCGGCTTTGGTATTGCCTTGTTACCAAAATCCATGCAGGACATCGCCCCTGCCACTGTGCACTTTTTGCCCCTGGCCGACCCGGACTGCCTCAGCACCGTGGCCCTGGCCTGCGCGCAGAAGCCGAGCGCGCTGGTGGAGCAATTCTGCCAAACCTTGCACGAATGCCTATAAACTGCCGCCATGATTAAAGATCCTTTTGCCCGTCTGGGCCTGGACCGCGAAGTCCTGACTGTCACGCAGCTCAACGGCCGTGCGCGGGTGTTGCTGGAAGACGTGTTCACCAATATCTGGGTCGAAGGCGAGATCTCCAACCTCGCCCGCCCGGCTTCCGGCCATGTGTATTTCACCCTCAAGGACAGCGGCGCCCAGGTGCGTTGCGCGCTGTTTCGCAACAACGCCGCGCGGGTGCGGCAGGCGCTGAAAGATGGCCTGGCGGTGAAGGTGCGCGGCAAAGTCTCTTTGTTTGAGGGCCGGGGTGATTACCAACTGATCCTCGATACCGTGGAGCCGGCCGGTGATGGGGCATTGCGCCTGGCGTTCGACGCGCTGAAGGAAAAGCTCAGCGCCGAAGGCCTGTTCAGCGCTGAACGCAAAGTGCCACTGCCAGCGCACCCTCGGCGCATCGGCATCATCAGTTCGCCGACCGGCGCGGTGATCCGCGACATCATCAGCGTGTTCCGTCGCCGTGCGCCAAACATTGAACTGACCCTGATCCCCACCGCCGTGCAAGGCCGCGAAGCCATCCCACAGATTGTGCGCGCACTGAAACTGGCGGATGCACGCGGCTTCGATGCGCTGATCCTGGCCCGTGGCGGCGGTTCGCTGGAGGACCTCTGGTGCTTCAACGAAGAAGCCGTGGCCCGTGCGGTGGACGCCTGCGTCACGCCAATCGTCAGCGCCGTCGGGCATGAGACCGATGTGTCCATCAGCGACTTCGTGGCCGACGTGCGCGCCCCTACGCCCTCCGCCGCAGCCGAATTGCTCGCGCCGGACGCCAGTCATCTGGTGCGTCAGGTTGAAAACCTGCATCGCCGCCTGGTGATGCTGATGCGCAATCGCCTGAGCCATGACCGCCTGCGCTTGGAAGGCATGGCGCGACGCCTGCGTCACCCTGGCGAACGTCTGCGCCAGCAGGCCCAGCGCCTGGATGACCTGGACATGCGCCTGCGCCGCGCCTTCGAGCGTAGCCTCAATACCCGCCGCGAGCGCCTGATCCGCCTGGAAACCCGCCTCGCCGGCCAACACCCCGGTCGCCAACTGGCCCTCTTGCGCCAACGCTTGGACAGCCTCGCTGAACGGCTGCCCCGCGCCATGCGCGAAGGCCTCAAGGCGCGGCGCCTGCAACTGCAAAGCCAGATGCAGACGCTGCACGTGGTCAGCCCATTGGCGACCCTGGGCCGTGGCTACAGCATCTTGCTGGACGAGCACGGCCAGGCCATTCGCAACGCCGCGCAGACCCACACCGGCCAGCGCCTCACCGCGCGTCTCGGTGAGGGCCAATTGCAAGTGCGGGTGGAAGACAACCACCTGACACCCGTCACCCTTTCGTTATTGGATTGATTGATGCCACGTCTCTTTAGTGTGTTGATGCTGCTGTGCCTTGCCTTTAATGCCCATGCCGATAGCTACATCACCCGCACCTTGAACAAGCCGGTGCCGGGCGGCGTTGCCGTGGTCGAACTGGGCCCTTCCGCCGCCGCGCCCAAGGCCACGTACCTGGGCAAGCCAGTGCTGGTGGTGAAGGAAGCGGACAACTGGCTGGCGATTGTTGGCATCCCGTTGACGGTCAAGCCCGGCAACGAACGCATAAGCAGCGGCGGGCGCAACCTGCCGTTTATCGTTGGCTACAAGAAGTACCCGGAACAGCGCATCACCCTGAAAAACAAAAGCCAGGTAAACCCCGATCCGGCACAGCTGAAACGCATCGAGGCGGAGCTGGCGGTGCAGATCAAGGCTTACCGCAGTTTCAGCCCGAACCTGCCGAGCAACCTGGTGTTGGACAAACCGGTAAACGGGCCGCTGTCGAGCAAGTTCGGCGTACGACGTTTCTTCAACGGTGAAGAGCGCAATCCCCACTCGGGCCTGGACTTTGCCGTGCCGGCCGGTACGCCGATCAAGACGCCGGCCAACGGCAAAGTGATTCTGGTGGGCAACTACTTCTTCAACGGCAATACCGTGTTCGTCGACCACGGCCAGGGCTTTATCAGCATGTTCTGCCACATGTCGAAGATCGATGTGAAAGTCGGTGACCAGCTCACGCGTGGCGCGGTGGTGGGTAAAGTCGGAGCCACGGGCCGCGCGACCGGGCCGCACATGCACTGGAACGTCAGCCTGAACGACGCACGGGTCGATCCGGCGATCTTTATCGGTGCATTCCAACCCTGAAACGCTCGATTGCGCGCCTGATAATGGGTGCGCAATTAAAGCAAGCCCTCTACACATATTTAGGCACAAAATCTCGTTTCCTACACAGATAGCAGAACTTCTCTCAATTTTTAGCGACTGCTTGCCATCTTTCACCCCGACGGTTAGGGTTGGGCTTATGAAAACCTCTCACACCCTCATTCAGCTCCGCCAGCACCGCAGCCTGTGCCTTGTCAGCGCACGACTGCCAGGCTGAATCGATCTGCCTCGTCTTTACGTTTTATCCCCAAAAACAGTTCTACGGCAGGCCGCCTTTTCTCGGCCCCTACAACAAAGGATTTCCCGATGAGCATGCTCAAAGACCCGTCTTCGAAGTACCGCGCGTTCCCGACCATCGACATCCCGGACCGCACCTGGCCGTCGAAGACCATCACCGAAGCGCCGATCTGGTGCAGCTCGGACCTGCGTGATGGCAACCAGTCGCTGATCGAGCCGATGGACGCGGTGAAAAAGCTGCGTTTCTGGAAGACCCTGGTTGCCGTCGGCGTGAAGGAAATCGAAGCATCGTTCCCTGCCGCCTCGCAAACCGACTTCGACTTCGTACGTACCCTGATCGAAGACAACCATATCCCCGAGGACACCACCATCCAGGTGCTGACCCAGGGCCGTGAAGACTTGATCGCACGCACCTTCGAATCCCTGCGCGGCGCCAAGAAGGCCATCGTGCACCTGTACAACGCCACCTCGCCGTCCTTCCGCCGCATCGTGTTCAACCAGGACAAGGACGGCATCAAGGCCATCGCAGTCAACGCGGCCAAGCTGTTCGTCAAGTACGCCGCCCAGCAGCCGGAAACCCAGTGGACCTTCGAATACTCCCCGGAGACCTTCAGCGCCACTGAGCTGGAGTTCGCCAAGGAAGTGTGTGACGCGGTGATCGAGGTGTGGAACCCGACGCCTGAGCACAAGATGATCCTCAACCTGCCGGCCACCGTGGAATGCGCCACGCCGAACATCTATGCCGACCAGATCGAGTGGTTCGGTCGCCATATCAACCGTCGTGACAGCGTGATCATCAGCCTGCACACCCACAACGACCGTGGCACTGGCGTAGCCGCCACCGAGCTGGGCCTGATGGCCGGTGCCGACCGTGTCGAAGGCTGCCTGTTCGGCAACGGCGAGCGTACCGGTAACGTCGACCTGGTCACCGTGGCACTGAACATGTACACCCAGGGCCTCGACCCGCAGCTGGACTTCTCCGACATCGACGGCGTGCGCAAGGTCGTCGAGGAGTGCAACCAGATCCAGGTTCACCCGCGTCACCCGTACGTTGGCGACCTGGTGCACACCGCGTTCTCTGGCTCCCACCAAGACGCCATCCGCAAGGGCTTCAGCCAGCAGAAAGACGACGCACTGTGGGAAGTACCGTACTTGCCGATTGACCCGGCCGACATCGGCCGCAGCTACGAGGCGGTGATTCGCGTGAACAGCCAGTCGGGCAAAGGCGGCATCGCCTACCTGCTGGAGCAGGAATACGACATCAGCTTGCCGCGTCGCATGCAGATCGAGTTCAGCCAGGTAGTACAGGCCGAAACCGACCGCGTGGGCCTGGAAATGACCGCGCCGCAGATCTACGCCTTGCTGCAGCGTGAATACCTGCAAGCCAACACCCCGTACGCGCTGGTCAGCCATCGCCTGCAGGAAGAAAACGGCAACAGCTTTGTCGAGGTGGAAGTCTCCGGCAAGGGCCAGGGCGAAACCAATCTGCACTGGAAAGGCAAAGGCAACGGTGCGCTGGAAGCGCTGGTGGCTGGCCTGCCGATCGGTGTGGAGATCATGGACTACAACGAACATGCGATTGGTGCAGGCACCAACGCCAAGGCAGCGGCCTACATCGAGCTGCGTGTGAACGGTGAGCGTCCGGTGCATGGCGTGGGTATTGATGAAAACATCACCACGGCCAGCTTCAAGGCGCTGTTCAGTGCACTGAACCGGTCGTTGAGCCAGCAGGAAGCCAAAGCGGCGTAACTGGCTGCTGAAATGCGAAAGGCCCCTGGATGAGAGTCCAGGGGCCTTTTTCGTTACCGGGTTTAAGTGAACTCAAATGTATCGGCGTCCAGGTTCGCGGGAAACCGCATGCGATATGCCGCCAACTCCGCCGCATCCAGGCTCACCTGAAATACGCCGTCCGCCTCCCCTGCACTGAGCAAGGTCTCACCCTGGAAATCCAGCACCTGGCTGTCACCGGTATAGGCAAAGCCCTTCCCATCCGTGCCCACCCGATTCACTGCCGCCACATAGCACAGGTTTTCAATAGCCCGCGCCGGCAGCAACCGGTTCCAGTGTGAACGCCGCGCACCCGGCCAGTTGGCGGTGTACAGCAGCAGGTCGGTGTCCTGGGCGTCGCGGCTCCACACCGGGAAACGCAGGTCGTAGCAAATCAACGGGCGAATACGCCAACCCTTCAATTCGAACTGCACCTGGCGTTCGCCCGGCGTGTAGTGATTGTGTTCACCGGCCATGCGGAACAGATGGCGCTTGTCGTAGTGCAACACCTCGCCATCCGGCCGCGCCCACAGCAGGCGGTTGCGGTGACTGCCGTCGGCGGCCTGGATGATCACACTGCCGGTGATCACCGCGTTGTACTTCGCCGCCTGGGCCTGGAGCCAATGATGGGTCGGGCCGTTTTCAGGCTCTGCAAGGGCTTGCGACTCCATCGAGAAGCCGGTGGTGAACATCTCCGGCAACACAATCAAATCGGCGCCTTTGGCTTGCTCCAACAGCAGTTCGAAATGTTCGAGGTTGGCCTGGCGGTCATGCCAGGCCAGGCTGGTCTGGACCAGGGCGATATTCAGGTTCGGCAGTGCACTCAGATCACGCATAGTTTTTCCGCCGCTTGGCGCAGCGTTTCCTCGCGTTTGGCAAAGCACAGGCGCACCAGGCGCTGGCCTTGGGGTGGGGTCTGGTAGAACACCGAGACCGGGATGGTGGCCACGCCGTGTTCGCGGGTCATCCAAAGAGACATGGCGACGTCATCCAGGTCCGGGCGGATCTGTGAGTAATCCACCAGTTGGAAGTAGGTACCGGTCACTCGGGTAAAGCTGAAACGGGACGGCGCCAGCAGATCGCAGAACAGGTCACGCTTGGCCTGGTAGAAGGCCGGCAGCTCGTCGACATGCTCCGGGTGTTCAGCCATGAAGTCGGCCAGCGCGTATTGCAGTGGGGTCACGCCGCAGAAATTGACGTATTGGTGCACCTTGCGCAGTTCGGCGGTGAGGGCTGGCGGTGCGACGACATAACCGGTTTTCCAGCCAGTGACGTGGTAGGTCTTGCCGAAAGAGCTGACCACGAACGCGCGCTGATACAGCTCTTCATGGGCCAACACGCTGACATGGGCCACGCCGTCAAAGACCAAATGTTCGTAGACTTCATCGCTGACCAGGTAGATATCGCGATCACGGATCAGTTCGGCCAATTGGTCCAGCTCGGCGCGGCTGATCAAGGCACCTGTCGGGTTGTGCGGGGTATTGAGAATGATCATGCGCGTGCGCGGTGACAGTGCCGCCTTGATCCTCTCGAAGTCGAGGGCAAAGCCATTCTGGCTCAGTTGCACATGCACACAGCGGCCACCAGCCAACTCCACCGAAGGCTCATAGCTGTCGTAGCTGGGGTCGAACACGATGACTTCATCGCCAGTACGAATCACCGCCTGGATTGCGCAGAAGATCGCCTCGGTGGCGCCAGGGGTGATGGTCACTTCACTGTCGGCATTAACCGTGGCGCCATAACTGCGGGCGATCTTGGCGGCCACTTGCTGACGCAGCACCGGCAGGCCGGTCATAGGCGCATATTGGTTATGCCCGAGGGCGATATGCTTGCCCACCGCATCGAGCAAAGCCTGGGGGCCATTGAAGTCCGGGAAGCCCTGGGACAGGTTGAGCGCGCCGGTTTCAGCAGCGAGTTGCGACATGGTGGTGAAAATGGTCGTGCCGACATTCGGCAGCTTACTGGTGATCATCGAAAGGCCCCTGCAGGTGAGCCCCAAGTTTTAAGCTGCCAACTGCACCGGGTCAAGGCACAAACCACCGCGCACAAAAAAGGGCTCCAAAGGAGCCCTCTCTCACAACTCGAAGCTGCCGTTATTTCTTGTCACGGCGCTTCTTGTCTGCCTTCTTGTGGTGAGTCATCAAACGACGCTTCTTGTTCACCTGACGGTCAGTCAGTGTGTTCTTGTTGCCTTCGTATGGGTTCTCGCCACCCTTGAACTCGATACGGATCGGCGTACCGACCAGTTTCAAGACACGGCGGTAGGTGTTTTCCAGGTAACGCACATAGGACTTCGGCACCTTCTCGATCTGGTTACCGTGGATCACGATAATCGGCGGGTTGGCACCACCCAAGTGGGCGTAACGCAGTTTGATCCGGCGGTTGTTGACCATCGGCGGCGCGTGCTCGCCAACCGCGTCTTCCAGGATCTGGGTCAGGCGGTTGGTCGGCCAGCGGGTGACCGCGGACTTGAACGAGTTCTGTACGGACGCGTAGAGGTTGCCCACGCCGGTGCCGTGCAGTGCCGAGATAAAGTGGATATCGGCGAACTCGACGAAGAACAGGCGACGTTGCAGCTCGATCTTGACGAAATCGCGCTCGCTTGGCGTCATGCCGTCCCACTTGTTGATCGCGATCACCAGTGCCCGACCGGCCTCCAGGGCAAAGCCCAGCAGGTTGAGGTCGTGGTCCACCACGCCTTCGCGGGCGTCCATCACGAAGATCACCACGTTGGCGTCTTTGATCGCCTGCAGGGTTTTCACCACCGAGAACTTTTCAACTTCCTCGTGGATCTTGCCGCGCTTGCGCACACCAGCGGTGTCGATCAGCGTGTACTTTTCCTCGTTGCGTTCGAACGGGATGTAGATGCTGTCGCGGGTGGTGCCGGGTTGGTCGTACACGATAACCCGGTCTTCACCGAGCATACGGTTGACCAGCGTCGACTTGCCGACGTTAGGGCGGCCGATGATGGCGATCTTGATACCGTCTTTTTCGCTCGGGCCAGGAATGCGCTTGGCTTCCTCACCTTCGGCAACGATTTCCTCTTCGCCCTCTTCTTCCTCGACATCATCCTTAGGGAAATCGCGCAGGGCAATTTCCAGCATCTGGGTGATACCGCGACCGTGGGCACCGGCGACCGGAATCGCATCGCCCAGGCCCATCGGGCTGAATTCGGCACGGGCCGCTTCAGGATCGATGTTGTCGATCTTGTTCGCGACCAGATAGGAACGCTTGTTGCGCTTGCGCAGGTGCTCGCCAATCATTTGGTCAGCAGCGGTGTAGCCCGCACGGGCGTCCACCAGGAACAACACGACATCGGCTTCTTCAATGGCCAGCAGCGACTGCTCGGCCATCTTTTCGTCCATGCCATGCTCGTCACCGGAGATACCACCGGTGTCGACAATAATGTAGGAGCGCCCTTGCCACTTTGCCTCACCGTATTGGCGATCACGGGTCAGACCGGACAAGTCGCCGACGATGGCGTCGCGAGTCCTGGTCAGGCGGTTGAACAAGGTGGACTTGCCGACGTTAGGTCGGCCCACCAGGGCGATTACGGGAACCATGCGGCTCTCCACTTCGTTATTTCAGAAAATACAAAAGCCGCTGCAGGGCAGCGGCTGGTGCTCGGGGCAGCATAATCAAATGCCGCATGCCCCGCCGAAGCGGGGCCGCCTGGGTGTTACCCCAAGCATAGTTCTTACTTGATGGTCAGGGCTTCCAGCTTGCCGCTGTTGCCAAACACATAAAGCATGTTACCCACGACCAGCGGACGCGCACGCAGGCCGTCGCTGTCGATACGCTCGCGACCTACGAAGCGACCGTCCACTTGGCTCAGCAGGTGCAGGTAGCCTTCGAAGTCACCGACTGCGACGTAGCTGGAGAACACTTCCGGTGCCGACAGTTGACGGCGAGCCAGGGAGTCGTTGCTCCACAGCGCGGTAGTAGAGCGTTCGTCGACACTTTCAACGGTGCCGGACGCCAGGCTTACATAGACGCTGCCAAACCCTTGGGCGACACCGGCGTAGCTGGAAGCATCACGCTGCCAGTTCACACGGCCGCTCTGCAGGTCCAGTGCCGCAACACGGCCCTGGTACGTAGCGACGTAGAGGGTTTCACCGGACAGCAGCAGGCCGCCGTCGATGTCCACTACACGGTCCAGCTCGGAACGACCTTGCGGGATGGCCACACGGGTTTCCCAGGCCGGCACGCCGTTCTGGGTATCCAGGGCGACCACTTTACCGGTCGACAGACCTGCAACGGCCAGATTGTTGGTCACAATCGGACCACTGGTACCGCGCAAGGTCAGCACCGCTGGAGTGCTGTCGTACAACCAACGCTGTTCGCCGGTGCTGGCGTCGAGGCCGATTACACGATCGTCCTGGGTTTGCACCACGACGATATCGCCGTTGGTAGCAGGCGGTGCGAGGACTTCACTGGTCACGCGAGCGCGCCATTTCTCTTCACCGGTGCTGGAGTCCAGGGCCACGACTTCGCCTTTCAGCGTGCCGAGCATCACCATGCCGTAACCCACGCCGACGGCGCCAGAGACTGGCAATTCGAGGTCTTTCTTCCACTTCACGTCACCGTTCATGCGATCCATGGAGATCACAACGCCGGTCACGTCAGCGGCCACAATGTTGTCACCGTCGATTGCCGGAACCAACATGTTGTAGGTTTCGCCCTGACCGTCACCGATGGAGCGGCTCCACTGCTTTTGCAGGATCACTTCTTCCTTGAAGCTGGTCAGCTCGGCCGGAGGCAGTTCTTTTTTACTGTTGCTGCTGCAACCCGCGGCCAGAACGGCCAGAGCCAGCAATGCTGCATGTTTCCAACGGATCACGTCACGCATCCCCTTTGGCCAAGTCGTCCAGCTTGATTTGTAAGCCACCGACCGCTGCTTCATCAGACAGCGCCGCCTTGGCTTTTTGGTACGCAGCATTGGCTTCGTCGGTACGACCCAATTGGACCAACAGGTCGCCCTTGAGCTCTTCGCGAGTGGCTACAAATGCCTTGTCAGCATCGCCGTCGAGCAGTTTGAGTGCTTCGTCGGCCTTGTTCTGTGCCGCCAGTACCTGAGCCAGGCGCTGACGTGCGATTTCACCCAGGGTCGGGTTGGTCGGCTTGTCGGCGATAGCCTTCAGCTCTGCAGCGGCGTCGTCCAGCTTGCCGGTGTCGACCGCGACTTTCGCGACGAACAGGCTGCCGTATTGGGCGTAGGTGCTACCGCCGAATTCGTTCTTCAGCTTACCGGCCAGGTCTGCAACCTGCGCAGGATCGGGCTTACCGTCCGGCGTCAGGGTGGTTTCCAGCAATTGCTGATAGAGGATCGAGGCGCCTTGGGACTGGTTGGCCTGATACTTGGTCCAGGCTTGCCAGCCGAACACCACCACTAAAGCCAGCAGACCGCCAGTAACCAGGGGCTTGCCGTTACGCTGCCACCAGTCCTTGAACTCGGCCAGTTGATCATCATCAGAACTCGACACCCCAATACTCCTTAATCGCTAAATTCGGCTGTTCGACAGCTTCAACCCTGCACAACGCAGGTGGCCAAGTGCGCAGCGAGCGCATCAAAGGCAATGTTCTGTTGCTCGCCCTGGCCACGCAGGGGTTTGAAACCTATCACTTGCTGGGCCAGTTCGTCTTCGCCGAGGATCAGCGCATACAGCGCACCGCTCTTGTCGGCCTTCTTGAATTGGCTCTTGAAGCTGCCGGCACCGGCATTGACCTGCAGGCGCAGGTTTGGCAGTTGGTCGCGGACCTTTTCGCTCAGGGCCAGGGCAGCCAGTTCGGCGGCCTCGCCAAAGGCGCAGAGGTACACGTCCACCTGACGGGCGATCTCTTCCGGGACCTGCTCCAGGGTTTCCAGCAGCAGGATCAGCCGCTCGATGCCCATGGCGAAGCCCACGCCCGTGGTCGGCTTGCCGCCCATCTGCTCGACCAGGCCGTCGTAACGGCCACCGGCACACACGGTGCCCTGGGCGCCGAGTTTGTCGGTGACCCATTCGAATACGGTCTTGCTGTAGTAGTCGAGGCCGCGTACCAGCTTGGTGTTGATCACGAACGGAATACCGGCCGCTTCCAGACGAGCCTTGAGGCCCTCGAAGTGGATACGGGACTCATCGTCCAGGTAATCAGCCATTTTCGGCGCGTTGATCAGCACGGCCTGGGTGTCGGCGTTCTTGGTATCGAGGACGCGCAACGGGTTGGTCTTCAGACGGCGCTGGCTGTCTTCGTCCAACTTGTCCAGGTGGGCGGACAGGTACTCAACCAGGGCCACTTTGTAGCGACCACGGGATTCGCTGGTGCCCAGGCTGTTGAGTTCAAGCTTGACCGCGTCGCGGATGCCCAACAGGCCCCACAGGCGCCAGGTCAGCACGATCAGCTCGGCGTCGATGTCCGGGCCGTCGATGTTGAACACTTCCAGGCCGATCTGGTGAAACTGGCGATAACGGCCTTTCTGTGGACGTTCGTGACGGAACATCGGGCCGATGTACCACAACTTCTGCGGCTGGCCGGCACCGGTGAGGCCATGCTCAAGCACAGCGCGAACGCAGGCGGCAGTGCCTTCCGGACGCAGGGTCAGGGAGTCGCCGTTGCGGTCTTCAAAGGTGTACATCTCTTTTTCGACGATGTCGGTCACTTCACCGATGGAGCGTTTGAACAGCTCGGTGAACTCGACGATCGGCATGCGGATCTGCTTGTAACCGTAGTTATCCAGCAGGCGCGCGACAGTGCCCTCGAAATAGCGCCACAGCGGCGTCTGTTCCGGCAGGATGTCGTTCATGCCACGAATGGCTTGCAGAGACTTGCTCACATCAAATCCTTAAATTCGTTCAATCAGCCGCGCGCGATCAGCGCTGCGTCAGCCGCGACCTTTTCGGCCGCTTTCTCGCGGATCAGCTTTTCCAGCTCATCCACCAGATTGTCATTCGTCAACTTCTGCGACGGCTTGCCGTCGATGTAGATCAGGTTCGGCGTACCACCGGTCAGGCCCACATGGGCCTCTTTGGCCTCACCCGGCCCGTTGACCACACAGCCGATCACCGCAACATCCAGCGGCACCAGCAGGTCTTCAAGGCGCAATTCCAGATCGTTCATGGTTTTCACCACGTCGAAGTTCTGCCGCGAGCAGCTCGGGCAGGCAATGAAATTGATGCCACGGGAACGCAAACGCAGGGATTTGAGAATGTCGTAACCGACTTTCACTTCCTCTACAGGGTCTGCTGCCAGCGAGATGCGGATGGTATCGCCAATCCCTTCGGCGAGCAGCATACCGAGACCCACCGCAGATTTCACTGTGCCTGAGCGTAAACCGCCTGCTTCAGTGATACCCAGGTGCAGCGGCTGCACGATTTCCTTGGCCAACAGGCGGTAGGCTTCTACTGCCATGAACACGTCGGAGGCCTTTACGCTGACCTTGAAGTCCTGGAAATTCAGGCGTTCAAGGTGTTCAACATGGCGCAGCGCCGATTCAACCAGCGCCGCCGGAGTCGGTTCGCCGTATTTCTTTTGCAGGTCTTTTTCCAGGGAACCGGCGTTGACGCCGATACGGATTGGAATACCACGGTCGCGGGCAGCATCAACCACTGCACGCACACGGTCTTCACGACCGATGTTGCCCGGGTTGATACGCAGGCAGTCCACACCCAGTTCGGCCACGCGCAAAGCGATCTTGTAGTCGAAGTGAATGTCGGCAACCAATGGCACCTTGACCAGTTGCTTGATGCGGCCAAAAGCTTCGGCAGCGTCCATGTCTGGCACGGAGACGCGCACGATGTCCACGCCCGCAGCTTCCAGACGATTGATCTGGGCAACGGTGGCGGCCACGTCATTGGTGTCGCTGTTGGTCATGCTTTGTACCGCGATGGGGGCGTCGCCACCCACCGGCACCGAGCCGACCCAGATCTTGCGCGATACGCGACGTTTGATTGGAGATTCGCCGTGCATGACTATTGTCCCAACTTCAGGCGAGCGGTCTCGCCACTGGTGAACGGCGCCACGTCCACAGGCTGGCCGTTGTAGGCCACTTGCGCGCCACGGGCAAAGCCCAGACGCAGCGTCAAAGGAGGCTTGCCGCCCTGATCGAGCGTATCTCCCTTACGCTTCAGACCGCTGAACAGCACTTTGCCGTTGCCATCGGTGACTTGCGTCCAGCAGTCAGCGACGAAGGTAATCTGTACACGCCCATCACCGGCGATCAACGCTGGGGTGGTGGGCGGGGAAATCGCAGGGGCTGTCGGCGTAGTTGTCGGCGTCTGCACGGGTGCGGCCGGGGTATGGGCCTGAGCAACCGGGGCAGCCGGAGTGTGGGCCGGCGCAGTTGGCGTCGCAGGTGCCGGTACAGCAGCGGTCGCGGCTGGCGCGGTTTCCGGTGCTGGCTGCTCGGTGGCAACCGGCGCTTCAGGTGCAGCCTGGCTTTCGGCAACCGCCTGGTCTTCAGGCTCATCCAGCGGATGAATCTGAGTGGTGCCGTCGGCGCTTTCGACTTCGACGTGCTCCATGGCATTGCTGGTCAGGTCCTTGGTGCGCTGGGAGGTCTGGTCTTGCCACCAGACGAAACCGCCACCAATGACCGCGATCAGCAGCAACAGGCTGACAATGCGCAAAATCGTGTGGGAAACCCGCACTGGCTCTTCGATACGCCCCAGGCCGTGGACATTGCTGCCCTGGGAGTCGGTGCCGGTGAATTGGTCGAACTCCTGGACCAGTATGGCCTGGTCGATCCCCAGCAATTTAGCGTAGGCGCGGATATAGCCGCGGGCAAAGGTGTGCCCAGGCAGCTTATCGAACGCGCCAGCTTCCAGGTTGCCCAGGGACGTCGTGGTCAAATTGAGCTTGAGGGCCACTTCCGCCAGCGACCAACCATTGCTTTCGCGGGCCTGACGCAAGGTGTCGCCTGGGTTTACGCGATTAGCTGCTACAACTTCCGGGTGCGCCGCTTTCATCATTGCTCCGACAGGTATTGCTGATATTCCGGCGTACCGGGATAGAGTCGTTCGAGTTGCTGGCCAAAACGTGCGGCCGTGTCGCGTTCTTCATGAACCGTCGCCAGGCGCACACCGAGCAATAGACTACGTGCATTTTGCCCGCTGAGCAGGCTAAAACGCTCGTAATAGTCACGTGCCGGCACATAATGCCTGTCATCAAAGGATAACTCAGCCATTTCGAGCAACGCCCGAGGCTGGCGACCGTTCAAATGCAGGGCTTTTTCCAGTTGCTGGCGGGCGCTGTCGCGCTGACCGAGGCGCATCGAGGTCACCCCAAGGTTCTCGAACACCCGCGAACGCTCAGGATAGAGGGTATCGGCGCTGGCTTGCTGGAAATAAAGGGCGGCCTGGTCATATCGTTTCCGCTCGAACAGAAAGCTGCCGTAATTGTTCAGCAGTCGCGGGTCGGCAGGACGGGAGGCCAAGGCCTTGCGGAAATACTGTTCGGCCAGTTCAGGCTCGGCCTGGGCCTGGAACACCAGGGCCAGTGCGCCATTGGCGTCGGCATCGTCGCTGTCCAGCTCCAGGGCCTTCTTCAACGGCACCTTGGCTTGCTCGCTCATGCCTTGTTGCAGGTAACCCAAGCCCAGTTGCACATAGGCAACCCGCGCCTCGTCACGGCCTTTACCAGTTTGCAAAGGGCTCTCATGGCCCGATGAAACACAACCGGCCGCAAGACCGGTAACAAGCAAAAGCAGCGCAAGGCGCAAGGGCATAGAGATCCTCTCTCAGATTCGATTCACAGCAATCAGCGGCAGATCGTCGGCGGCGTTCAACTCACGCCCGGCGATATACCGTTCGCTGCGGCGGGTACGGTCCATCACCTGCCCGACCAATTGGCCACAGGCGGCATCAATGTCTTCACCACGGGTGGTGCGGACGGTGACGTTGTAGCCGGCCTGGTGCAGTTGATCCTGGAAACGGCGGATAGCGTTGTTGCTCGGCCGCTCGTAGCCAGAATGTGGAAACGGGTTAAACGGAATCAGGTTGATCTTGCACGGGGTGTTCTTGAGCAACTCGATCATCTCGATCGCGTGTTCGACCTTGTCGTTGATGTCCTTGAGCATGGTGTACTCAATGGTCAACACGCGTTTTTCGCCCAAGGTCGCCATGTAACGCTGGCAAGATTCGAGCAGCATCTTAAGCGGATACTTCTTGTTGATTGGCACCAATTGGTTACGCAATGCGTCATTCGGTGCATGCAGCGACAACGCCAGGGAGACGTCGATGTGCTTGGCCAGCTCATCGATCATCGGCACCACGCCGGAGGTCGATAGGGTTACACGGCGCTTGGAGATGCCGTAGCCCAGGTCGTCCATCATCAGGTGCATGGCCGCAATGACGTTGTCGAAGTTCAGCAGCGGCTCACCCATGCCCATCATCACCACGTTGGTGATGGCACGGTCGACGGTCGCCGGGACGCTGCCAAAGGATTTGTTGGCAATCCACACCTGGCCGATCACTTCGGCGGCGGTGAGGTTGCTATTGAAGCCTTGCTTGCCGGTGGAGCAGAAACTGCAGTCCAGGGCACAGCCTGCCTGGGACGAAACGCACAAGGTGCCGCGCTTGCCCTGGGGAATGTACACGGTCTCGACGCAGCTGCCGGACGCCACGCGCACCACCCATTTACGGGTGCCATCGGTGGAGATGTCCTCGCTGACGACTTCGGGACCACGCACTTCAGCAATGGCCTTGAGCTTGTCGCGCAGGGCCTTGCTGACGTTCGTCATGGCATCGAAATCATCGACGCCAAAATGGTGAATCCATTTCATTACCTGACCGGCACGGAAACGCTTCTCCCCGATTGAGTCGAAGAATTTCTCCATTTCCGGCTGAGTCAGACCCAGCAGGTTGGTTTTAACAGTCGATGTAGTCATGGATTCACCCTCACTCTTTAAGCCGATGCTTAGCGAGCGGTTACTTCAGTAGCAGCGAAAAAGTACGAGATTTCGCGAGCAGCGGCAGCTTCGGAGTCCGAGCCGTGTACAGCGTTGGCGTCGATGGATTCAGCGAAGTCAGCACGGATAGTGCCAGCAGCCGCTTCTTTAGGGTTGGTAGCGCCCATCAGCTCACGGTTCAGAGCGATAGCGTTTTCGCCTTCCAGAACCTGAACAACAACAGGACCGGAGATCATGAAGGCAACCAGGTCGCCGAAGAAACCACGAGCGCTGTGCTCAGCGTAGAAGCCTTCAGCTTCAGCCTTGGACAGTTGCTTGAGTTTCGAAGCTACAACCTTCAGGCCGGCTTTTTCGAAACGAGTGGTGATCTCGCCGATGACGTTTTTTGCAACAGCGTCAGGCTTGATGATGGAGAAAGTACGTTGAACAGCCATGGTGTAACTCCAGAAACGGTAATTTACGAAAAATTAAACCCGCGAATTATACGCGGGTTATTGGGTATTGCCTAACTGCGTAAAGGGAGGCGTCAGTCCTGTTCTTCTTTCCAGGCAGTCTGGATAGCTTCCAGAACCTTCTCACCGCCGCGATCACGCTCATCTTCGAACCCTGGCAACGCCATGACCATGTCACGCAAAGCTACAAAGTTCAGGGAGTAAGGATCCAGATCCGGGTTGGCATCCGCCAACAGGATAGCGATCTCTTGCACATCAACCCATTTAAGACTCATGACACTTCCTTGAATCAATGCGGCGCTTCGGCGGCGTGGTTGAGGGAATATTTCGGAATTTCGACAGTGATGTCTTCCGTGCCGACCTTTGCCTGACAGCTTAGACGCGAAGTCGCCTCCAGGCCCCATGCGCGGTCGAGAAAGTCCTCTTCCAGCTCATCAGCCTCTTCAAGGCTGTTGAAGCCCTCTCGGATGACGCAGTGGCACGTGGTGCAAGCGCACACACCGCCGCAGGCGCTTTCGATCTCGATGTGGTTGTCATGGGCAACTTCGAGGATGGACTTGCCGGTCTCAGCCTCCACGACCATACCGTCCGGGCAATGCTCGGCGTGTGGCAGAAAAATGACCTGCGGCATTAATTATTCCTCGATTTCATTCAGGTTGCGTCCCGCCAGGGCGGCTTTGACCGTCTGGTCCATACGACGGGCGGCAAAAGCATCGGTCACTTGCGACAGACGCTTGGTCTGTTGCTCAATGGCATAACCATCGTCGCCTTTCATCAGTTCGGCCAGTTCCTGCATCTGCAGGTCGATGACCATGCGCTCTTCGGCATCCAACAGGCGCTCGCCGTCAGCATCCAGGGCGCCCTGCACCGCTTCGAGCAGGCGCTGGGCGTCGACTTGCTGCTCACGCAATACACGTGCGACCTTGTCGTCACCGGCATACTGGAACGAGTCTTTGAGCATTTTGGCGATTTCACCGTCGGTGAGACCGTAGGACGGCTTGACCTGGATGCTCGCCTCAACGCCTGAACCCAGCTCACGCGCGGCCACATTCAACAGGCCGTCGGCGTCGACCTGGAAGGTCACGCGGATCTTCGCCGCACCCGCGACCATCGCCGGGATACCGCGCAGTTCAAAACGCGCCAGGGAGCGGCAGTCGCTGATCAGCTCGCGCTCGCCTTGCAGCACGTGGATCATCATGGCCGTCTGGCCATCTTTGTACGTAGTGAAGTCCTGGGCGCGGGCGACGGGGATGGTGGTGTTGCGTGGAATCACCTTCTCCATCAAGCCGCCCATGGTTTCCAGTCCCAAGGACAGCGGAATCACGTCGAGCAGCAGCAATTCGCCGCCATCGCGCTTGTTGCCGGCCAGGGTATCGGCCTGGATCGCAGCGCCAATGGCGACCACTTGATCCGGGTCGATTTCAGTCAGCGGCTGGCGACCGAACGCTTCAGCAACGGCTTCACGCACGCGCGGCACACGGGTGGAGCCACCGACCATGACCACGGCGCCGACGTCTTCCAGCTCGATACCGGAGTCACGCACGGCACGGCGGCAAGCTTTCAGGCTGCGGGCAACCATCGGTTCGATCAACGCATCAAAGGCTTCGCGCGTCAGTTGGGCCGACCAGGTGCCGTAGGAAACTTCAACGGTTGCAGCCTCAGTCAGCGCTTCTTTGGCGGCGCAGGCGGTTTGCAGCAGATTGCGCTGCGCGCCGGGGTCCAGGTCGGCGGACAGACCGGCACTGGTGATGATCCAGCCAGCGATAGCGTGGTCGAAGTCATCGCCGCCCAGGGCGCTGTCGCCGCCGGTGGCCAACACTTCAAACACACCGCCGGTCAGGCGAAGGATCGAAATATCAAAGGTGCCGCCGCCGAGGTCGTAAATAGCGACCAGACCTTCTGCGTGCTGGTCGAGGCCATAAGCCACGGCCGCCGCAGTCGGTTCGTTGAGCAGGCGCAGCACGTTCAGGCCGGCGAGTTTCGCCGCATCCTTGGTGGCTTGGCGCTGCGCGTCATCGAAATAAGCCGGAACGGTGATCACCGCACCAACCAGTTCGCCACCCAGGGTTTTTTCCGCGCGCTGACGCAGTACCTTGAGGATATCGGCCGACACTTCCACCGGGCTTTTCGGGCCCTGGATGGTGTCGATGAACGGCATGTGGGATTCACCGCCGACAAAGCGATACGGCAGCTGGTCGCCCAATTGCTTGACGTCGGACAGACCACGACCCATCAAGCGCTTGACCGACAGCACGGTATTCAGAGGATCAGTCGACGCCGCCAGCTTGGCCGACTCACCGACTTCAGTGCGATCGGCGTGGTAGCGCACGGCAGACGGCAGGATCACCTGGCCGTCAGCGTCGGGCAACGGCTCGGACAGGCCGCTGCGCAAGGCAGCAACCAGGGAATTGGTGGTGCCCAGGTCAATCCCGACCGCCAGGCGACGCTGGTGCGGTTGAGGGCTTTGGCCGGGTTCGGCGATTTGCAGTAGGGCCATGGTAATCAGGTCTTATCTGTCTATCAGGCGTGCATCACGGGCAGCACACGGGGTTAATCGTCGAGGCGCTCTTCTAGCTGGCGCACTTCGTAGGTGAGCTTGTCGAGGAACTGCATGCGCCGCATCAGGCGTTCGGCCTGTTCACGTTGCGCGGCATCATCCCAACAGGCTGCGAAGCTTTCGTTGAGCTCATCCTGGGCCGTTTTCAGACGACGCTTGAAGACCGCGACGCCGGCAAGATCGGCTTCGTCCTGCAACTCTTCGAGCTCTTCGCGCCACTGCATCTGCTGCATCAGGAAGTCGGGATCGTGAACGGTGACTTCCAGCGGCAACTCTCCACCGTTCATCGCGAGCAGATAACGCGCGCGCTTGGGCGGATTTTTCAGGGTCTGATAGGCCTCGTTGAGGCTGGCCGACTTCTCCAGAGCAACGCGCTGCTCACGCTCGGAGGCGTCAGCAAAACGGTCTGGATGCACCCCACGCGCCAATTCTCGGTAGCGCGTGGCAAGCTGCTCAAGGTCCAGGCGAAAACTCGGCTGCAGCTCGAATAAAGCGAAATGACAAGGAGTACCCACGAATAGCCTCAGATGTTGAAGCTTTCGCCGCAGCCACATTCACCGCGCACGTTGGGGTTGTTGAACTTGAAGCCTTCGTTCAACCCTTCCTTGACGAAATCGAGTTCGGTGCCGTCCAGGTAGGTCAGGCTTTTAGGGTCGATGATCACTTTCTCGCCGTGACTTTCGAACACCTGGTCTTCCGCCACCACCTCGTCGACAAACTCCAGCACGTAGGCAAGGCCGGAGCAGCCTGTGGTGCGAACACCCAAGCGAATCCCCTCACCTTTACCGCGCCCATTCAGGGAGCGGCGAATGTGCTGTGCAGCCGCTTCTGTCATGCTGATAGCCATCGTTGACTCCTTACTCGTCGCCAAATGCTTAGATCAAGCCTTTCTTCTGCTTGTAGTCGCGAACGGCCGCCTTGATAGCGTCTTCTGCGAGTACCGAGCAGTGGATTTTCACTGGCGGCAGGGCCAGTTCTTCGGCCAGCTGGGTGTTGCTGATGGTGACAGCCTCATCCAGGGTCTTGCCTTTCATCCATTCGGTCGCCAGAGAGCTGGAGGCGATGGCCGAACCGCAGCCGTAGGTCTTGAACTTGGCGTCTTCGATAACGCCAGCGTCGTTGACCTTGATCTGCAGGCGCATCACATCGCCGCAGGCCGGGGCGCCGACCATGCCGGTGCCGACATCTGGGTCTTCCGCGTCCATCTTGCCGACGTTACGCGGGTTTTCGTAGTGGTCGATGACCTTTTCGCTGTAAGCCATGGTACTGAATCCTCACTCATCAGGGCCGCTCTGGAACCCTGTAGAAACGCCTGCGTTTTCCGCCACGTTGCTACAGAGCTGGGGTGGCGGCTTCTATAGTTAGTGTGCCGCCCACTCGATCTTGGAAATATCGACGCCGTCTTTGTACATGTCCCACAGCGGCGACAGAACGCGCAGCTTGTTGACGGCTTCGCAGACTTTCTGCGCGGCGTAATCGACTTGTTCTTCGGTGGTGAAGCGGCCGAACGTAAAGCGGATCGAGCTGTGTGCCAGTTCGTCGTTGCGGCCCAGGGCGCGCAGTACGTACGAAGGCTCAAGGGACGCCGAGGTGCAGGCCGAACCGGACGAAACCGCCAGGTCCTTGAGCGCCATGATCAGCGACTCGCCTTCAACGTAGTTGAAGCTCAAATTCAGGTTGTGCGGTACACGGGCGGTCATGCTGCCGTTGATGTACAGCTCTTCAAGGCCTTCGACCTGCTTGTAGAAGCGGTCGCTCAGGGCTTTGATGCGGATGTTTTCGGCAGCCATGTCTTCCTTGGCTACGCGGAAGGCTTCGCCCATGCCGACGATCTGGTGGGTCGCCAGGGTGCCCGAACGCATGCCTCGCTCGTGACCGCCGCCGTGCATGGTGGCTTCGATGCGCACGCGAGGCTTGCGGCTCACGTACAGGGCGCCGATGCCTTTAGGGCCGTAGGTCTTGTGGGCAGAGAACGACATCAGGTCGACTTTCAGCTTCGACAGGTCAATGTCGACCTTGCCGGTGGACTGAGCAGCGTCGACGTGCAGCAGGATGCCCTTCGAGCGAGTCAGCTCGCCGATGGCCGCGATGTCGTTGATGGTGCCGATTTCGTTGTTCACGTGGATCACGGAAACCAGGATGGTGTCTTCACGCAGGGCCGCTTCGATCATGGCCGGGGTGACGATACCGTCGGTGGTTGGCTCGAGGTAGGTGACCTCGAAACCTTCACGTTCCAGTTGGCGCATGGTGTCGAGGACAGCCTTGTGCTCAATCTTGGTGGTGATCAGGTGTTTGCCCTTGGTCGCGTAGAAATGCGCCGCGCCCTTGATAGCCAGGTTGTCAGACTCGGTAGCACCGGAGGTCCAGACGATTTCACGCGGGTCTGCGCCAACCAGGTCAGCAACCTGGCGACGAGCGTTCTCGACCGCTTCCTCGGCTTTCCAGCCAAATACGTGGGAACGGGAGGCCGGGTTACCGAAGTTTCCGTCAACCAGCAGGCATTCGCTCATCTTTTGCGCGACACGCGGATCAACCGGGGTGGTCGCTGAGTAATCAAGGTAAATCGGCAATTTCATGGACTTTCTCCTAAATCAGGCTGGCTGGCGTGCCGTTAGCTCTTCGGCTGTCACTCGACGGCGGACGCTTCGATCTTGTCCAGACGCGGCGCCTTGGTGTTGCAACGGCGCTGGTCCTGACGCTGGGCTACTTCTTGCACCTCACGGCGAGTCACAAGATCAGCCAAGCTGATACCACTCAAAAACTCATGGATCTGCAGGCTCAAGTCACACCACAGGTGGTGTGTGAGGCAGGTGTCGCCGGCGTGGCAGTCACCCAGGCCCTGGCATTTGGTAGCGTCGACGGATTCGTTGACCGCGTCGATCACCTGAGCCACTTGGATACCCTGCATATCGCGGGACAACTGATAGCCGCCGCCTGGGCCGCGAACACTGGAAACCAGGTTGCTACGGCGCAATTTGGCGAACAGTTGCTCGAGATAGGACAGGGAAATGCCTTGGCGCTCGGAGATATCGGCCAGGGACACCGGCCCAGTTTGCGCATGCAAAGCCAGGTCGAGCATGGCAGTCACCGCGTATCGGCCTTTTGTAGTCAGTCTCATGGACAAGTACCAAGGTGTTTCAGAATGGGGGCAAGTATGCGATTCCCGAGTATTTAAGTCAACTATAAGACCTAGTACTTTAGTCAGGATTACCCGTAAAAAGGGCGCGCGAATCATAGCAGGATGGGGCGGGATCGACCAGCGCAACCGGGGCTGCGCCGATCAACAGCAAACACTTAGCCCGCCTTGGTGGAGGCTTCGTCCTTGATCTCGGCGAAGTCTTCTTCGCGCAACTCAGGCAGATCTTTGGCGCAATACGGGCTACCCAGGTCTTTCAACGCACCGCACATACCATCCAGCTTACCGTCGACCGCTTGCAGGTGATCAAGCAACTGGCCAATGGCGCGCGCCACAGGGTCGGGCATGTCTTCGCTGACGCCATAGGCATCGAAGCCAATCTTCTCAGCCATGGCCTTGCGCTTGGCTTCCTGCTCGTCGCCAACTTCCGGCTTGACGATGATCCGCCCAGGAATACCCACAACGGTTGCACCCGGCGGCACAGCTTTGGTTACTACCGCATTGGAGCCGACCTTGGCGCCCGCGCCGACGGTGAACGGGCCCAAGCACCTTGGCACCCGCCCCTACCACCACGCCATCACCCAAGGTTGGGTGGCGCTTGCCCTTGTTCCAACTGGTGCCGCCAAGCGTCACGCCCTGGTAAAGGGTTACGTCATCGCCGATCTCGGCAGTCTCGCCAATCACGATGCCCATGCCATGGTCGATGAAGAAGCGACGGCCGACCTTGGCGCCTGGATGAATCTCGATCCCAGTCAGCCAGCGACCGAAGTTCGACACTAACCGCGCCAGCCATTTCCAGCCCATGCCCCACAAGGCGCCGGACAGGCGATGGATCCAGATGGCGTGCATGCCTGGGTAGCAGGTCAGCACTTCAAAGGCATTGCGCGCCGCCGGGTCACGGTGGAAAACACTCTGGATATCTTCTCGCAAACGCTCGAACATTTTTAATCCTTCCGCTTAAGAAGCTCGCCACGGGCCGCTTTCTGGGTTTCCGTGAGGATGCCACGCAATATATTCATTTCCGCCCGGCTGACCGAGCTGCGCCCGTAAAGACGACGCAGGCGTGCCATCAAGTGCCGTGGCTTTTCCGGATCGAGGAACTCAATGGCCACCAGGGTTTGCTCCAGGTGTTCATAGAACCGCTCCAGCTCGTCCATGGTGGCCAACTCGCCACTTTTGGTCGACGCGACCTCTTCCTTCTCTACCTTACTCGGCTGACCCGCAGCGGCCAGCCAAGCCATGCGCACTTCGTAAGTCAACACCTGCACCGCCGCCCCGAGGTTCAGCGAGCTGAACTCAGGGTCTGATGGGATATGCACGTGGTAATGACATCGCTGCAGCTCTTCATTGGTCAGGCCGGAGTCTTCACGGCCAAAGACCAAGGCGATTTCAGCGCCGCCGGCAGCCTCCTCGACCACTTTGGTGCCGCACTCACGCGGATCCAGCAAGGGCCAGGGGATACGACGGTCGCGGGCACTGGTGCCGAGCACCAGGTTGCAGCCGACCAAGGCATCTTCCAAAGTGGCGACGACCTGGGCTTTTTCAAGGAGGTCATTGGCGCCGGATGCGCGGGCATCGGCCTCGTGGTGCGGGAACACGCGCGGGTCAACCAGCACCAGGCGCGTCAGCCCCATGTTTTTCATGGCTCGCGCCACCCCGCCGATGTTGCCGGGATGACTGGTATTGACCAAGACGACACGAATGTTTTGCAGCAAGGGAGGCGCTCTCGGACACGGGAAAGGGGAGCAAATCTTACAGAACAGCCTAAGGTTATGCCATGAAAGCTAACGTCGTCCTTCACCTGAAGAAAGTTTCTGCTAGAATGCTCGGCTTTCTTTAACAACCTTAGGTGACACATCCATGCAGCCCATGCTGAATATCGCGCTGCGCGCCGCCCGCAGCGCCAGTGAATTGATCTTCCGCTCCATCGAGCGCCTGGATACCATCAAGGTCGACGAAAAAGACGCCAAGGATTATGTATCCGAGGTGGATCGCGCCGCCGAACAGAAAATCATCGACGCGCTGCGCAAGGCCTACCCTACTCACGGCATCCTCGGCGAAGAAACCGGCCTGCACAAAGGCAGCGGTGAAGGCGAAGACTACCTGTGGATCATCGACCCACTGGATGGCACCACCAACTTCCTGCGCGGCATCCCGCACTTTGCCGTGAGCATTGCGTGCAAATACCGTGGTCGCCTGGAACACGCCGTGGTTCTGGACCCAGTTCGCCAGGAAGAATTCACCGCCAGCCGTGGCCGTGGCGCCCAGTTGAATGGACGTCGCCTGCGCGTCAGCGGTCGCACCAGCCTGGACGGCGCCCTGCTGGGCACCGGCTTCCCATTCCGTGATGACCAGATGGACAACCTGGAAAACTACCTGGGCATGTTCCGCGCTCTGGTTGGCCAGACTGCTGGCATCCGTCGCGCGGGCGCAGCGAGCCTGGACCTGGCTTACGTTGCCGCTGGTCGCTTCGATGCGTTCTGGGAGTCGGGTCTGTCCGAGTGGGACATGGCTGCGGGCGCCCTGCTGATCCAGGAAGCGGGCGGCTTGGTGAGCGACTTCACCGGTGGTCACGATTTCCTTGAGAAAGGCCACGTGGTTGCCGGCAACACCAAATGCTTCAAGGCAGTCCTGACGGCGATCCAGCCACACCTGCCGGCTTCGCTGAAGCGCTAAGCGAGCGAGCACAAAAAAGCACCCCAAGGGGTGCTTTTTTTATGCCTGTAGAACCGGTTACTGCTGATTCTGACCCAGGATCAGACGACCTTCTTTGTCGACTGGAATCTGGCTGCCTGGGTCGCGCTCCATACGCACCGAACCTTCCTTGCCATCCAGGTTGTAACGCACGTCATACCCGACCACTTTGTCACTGATGTCGTTAACGGTGTTACAACGGGTTTGCGTGGTGGTGTAGGTATCACGGTTCTGCATGCCTTCCTGAACCTTGTTACCGGCGTAACCGCCACCCACCGCGCCGGCTACAGTCGCCAGCTTCTTGCCATTACCACCACCGATCTGGTTGCCCAGCAAGCCACCCGCCAGGGCGCCTACGACCGTACCGGCGATTTGATGCTGATCCTGCACCGGACGCTGCCGGGTCACGGTGACGTCCTTGCAGACCTCACGGGGAGTTTTAATCTGGGTTTTAACCGGCTGCACCGCCAGCACTTGCGCATACTCAGGGCCGCTTTTTACCAGGCTGTAGGTGGCAACAGCACCCCCGGCAGTCACACCGACAGCACCCAATACCGCACCAACCAGCAACGACTTGTTCACGTGAACCTCCTGACCATCACAAGCGGACCAAACGTCCGCGCTATACCCAGCCTTGGAGCAAAAAAAAAGGCGCGAGTTCAATACTCACGCCTTTCTTGTCACAGCCGATCAACAAACGCCCATCAAGGACGGTCGTCAACCTCCTTGCCAGTGCTGGCCGGAGGAATCAGGTCTTCGCTGTTCAGGTTCAGCCAGATCAACACCACGTTGGCGATGTAGATCGACGAGTAGGTGCCCGCCAGAACGCCGATGAACAGCGCCAGGGAGAAGCCCCACAGGTTGTCGCCACCGAAGATCATCAACGCAGCGATCGCCAGCAAGGTGGAGATCGACGTCGCCATGGTCCGCAGCAGGGTCTGTGTGGTCGAGACGTTGATGTTCTCGATCAGCGACGCCTTGCGCAGTACACGGAAGTTCTCACGAACCCGGTCAAATACCACGATGGTGTCGTTGAGGGAGTAACCAATGATCGCCAGCACGGCCGCCAGTACGGTCAGGTCGAACGTGATCTGGAAGTACGCCAGGATACCCACGGTCACGATCACGTCGTGAATCAGCGACACAATGGCGCCGACACCGAACTTCCACTGAAAGCGGAAGGCCAGGTAGATCATGATGCCGACCAGAGCCATCAGCATGCCGAGGCCGCCCTGGTCGCGCAGCTCTTCACCGACCTGCGGACCCACGAATTCAACACGCTTAACCGACGCCGGGTTGTCGCCGCCGACCTTCTGCAAGGCCTCGGCTACCTGGTGACCCAGTTGCGGGTCTTCGCCAGGCATACGCACCAGCAGGTCGGTGGTCGCACCAAAACTCTGCACGATGGCTTCGTGATAGCCGGCCTTGACCAGCTCGTTGCGCACCAGGGTCACATCGGCCGGCTTCTCGTAGGTCAGCTCGATGAGCGTACCGCCGGTGAAGTCCAGACCGTAGTTCAGGCCCTTATGGAACCAGCTGAACAACGCCAGAACGGTAAGGAGCACGGTGACGCCGAACGCAACGTTGCGAACGCCCATGAAGTTGATTGTACGTAACATGGCAGCCCCTTAAATCCACAACTTCTTGAAGTCACGCCCGCCAAAGATCAGGTTGACCATTGCGCGGGTCACCATGATGGCCGTGAACATCGAGGTAAAGATACCGAGGGACATGGTCACCGCAAAACCTTTGACCGGGCCGGTGCCCATGGCAAAGAGAATCCCGCCGACCAACAGTGTGGTCAGGTTGGAGTCGAGAATCGCGGTAAATGCCCGGCCGAAGCCTTCGTTGATTGCACGCTGTACGGTCATGCCCGCCGCGATCTCTTCACGGATCCGCGAGAAGATCAGTACGTTGGCGTCTACCGCCATACCCATGGTGAGTACGATACCGGCGATACCTGGCAGGGTCAGCGTAGCGCCCAGCAGCGACATCAGAGCCAGCAGCATCACCATGTTGCCCGCCAGGGCCACGGTGGCGATGATGCCGAAGAAGCGGTAGATGGCGATGATGAACAGGGACACGAACAGCATGCCCCACAAGGCCGCGTCGATACCCTTGGTGATGTTGTCGGCACCCAGGCTCGGACCGATGGTACGTTCTTCAGCGAAGTACATCGGGGCAGCCAGGCCACCGGCACGCAGCAGCAGCGCCAGTTCCGAGGATTCGCCCTGGCCGTTCAGGCCGGTGATACGGAATTGAGCACCCAGAGGCGACTGGATGGTCGCCAGGCTGATGATCTTCTTCTCTTCCTTGAAGGTCTGTACCGGCACGTCTTTCTCGACGCCGTTGACCATCTGCTTGGTGTAGGTGGTCACCGGGCGTTGCTCGATGAAGATCACCGCCATGCTGCGACCGACGTTGCTGCGCGTAGCGCGGCTCATCAGTTCGCCACCATGGCCATCCAGACGGATGTTCACTTCAGGGGTACCGTGCTCGCCAAAACCAGCCTTGGCGTCGGTCACCTGGTCACCGGTGATGATCAAGCCACGCTCGATCAACGCAGGGGGACGGTTACCTTCGCGGAACTCGAACTCTTCGGCAGTGGCGCGGGTAGCACCCGGCTCAGCCGCCAGACGGAATTCCAGGTTGGCGGTTTTACCCAGGATACGCTTGGCTTCAGCGGTGTCCTGTACGCCCGGCAGCTCAACCACGATGCGGTTGGCACCCTGGCGTTGAACGATCGGCTCGGCCACGCCCAGTTCGTTGACGCGGTTACGGACCGTGGTCAAGTTCTGCTTGATGGAGTATTCGCGGATTTCCGCCAGCTTCGCCGGGGTCATCGCCAGACGCAGTACAGGTTGACCGTTGAGGTCGGCCGGTACGATGTCGAAATCGTTGAAGTTCTTGCGGATCAGCGCACGGGCCTGTTCGCGGGATGCTTCGTCAGAGAAGCCCAGCTGGATGGCACCGTTGAGCTGCGGCAGGCTGCGATAACGCAGGCGCTCTTTACGCAGCAGGCTCTTCACGTCACCTTCGTAGACCTTCAGGCGCGCGTCGAGGGCCTTGTCCATGTCGACTTCCAGCAGGAAGTGCACACCACCGGACAAGTCCAGACCCAGCTTCATTGGGTGCGCGCCGATCTTGCGCAGCCAGGTAGGCGTGGTCTGTGCCAGGTTGAGCGCGACCACATAGTCGTCACCCATGGCCTTGCGCACCACATCTTTGGCCGGCAATTGGTCTTCTGCCTTGGTCAGGCGCAGCAAACCGCCCTTCGCATCAGCCGCCAAGGTTGCCGCCTTGACCTGGATACCCGCGTCAACGAGCGCTTTGCTCGCGCGTTCCAGATCGGCCTGATTGACCTGCAGCGAAGTGCTGGCGCCAGTGATCTGGATCGCCGGGTCATCAGGATAGAGATTGGGAGCGGAATAAATAAAACCGATCGCCAGCACCGCCAGGATCAGTACGTATTTCCACAGAGGGTATTTGTTCAGCATCACGCCGCCCGCTTATAACGCGGGGCGCCTTGCGCGCCCCGTCGATTGGTAAAGGTTGTTACTCAGATCGCTTTGAGCGTGCCTTTTGGCAGCGTGGCGGCGATGGCGCCCTTCTGGAACTTCATTTCTACGGTGTCGGAAACTTCCAGAACCACGAAAGCATCGGAAACCTTGGTGATCTTGCCAGCGATGCCGCCGGTGGTCACAACTTCATCACCTTTCTGCAGGCTGCCCAGCAGGTTTTTCTGCTCTTTGGCGCGCTTGGCCTGTGGACGCCAGATCATCAGGTAGAAGATGACCAGGAAGCCGACCAGGAAAATCCACTCGAAACCACCGCCCATAGGGCCGGCAGCAGCAGGCGCAGCGGCATCAGCCATGGCGTTAGAGATAAAAAAGCTCATTTAGCACTCCAGTTGCAAATAGTGAATCTTAGGGTCGGAAAACTCAGTCCAAGGGCGGCACAGGAAGCCCGCGCTTGGCATAGAAGGCATCGACGAAGGCGGCCAATGTACCCTGTTGAATAGCCTCGCGCAAACCAGCCATCAGGACTTGGTAGTGACGCAAATTGTGGATGGTATTCAACATGCTACCCAGCATTTCCCCACACTTGTCCAGATGGTGCAGATAAGCACGGGAGAAGTTCTGGCAGGTGTAGCAATCACAGGTGGGATCCAGCGGCGAATCATCATGGCGATGGAACGCGTTACGGATCTTCAGCACGCCTGTATCGATGAACAGATGCCCATTGCGGGCATTACGGGTTGGCATCACGCAATCGAACATGTCCACACCGCGGCGCACACCCTCTACGAGATCTTCCGGTTTGCCAACGCCCATAAGGTAACGAGGTTTGTCAGCCGGCATCAGGCCCGGCAGGTAATCCAGCACCTTGATCATTTCGTGCTTGGGCTCGCCCACCGACAAACCGCCGATGGCCAGGCCGTCAAAGCCGATTTTGTGCAAGCCTTCCAGCGAGCGTTTGCGCAGGCTTTCGTGCATGCCGCCCTGGACGATACCGAACAGCGCAGCGGTGTTGTCACCGTGGGCATTCTTCGAACGCTGAGCCCAACGCAGGGACAACTCCATCGAAATCCGCGCGACATCTTCGTCAGCCGGGTACGGCGTGCACTCGTCGAAAATCATCACGATGTCGGAACCCAGGTCGCGCTGCACCTGCATCGACTCTTCCGGGCCCATGAACACCTTGGAACCATCCACCGGCGAGGCGAAGGTCACGCCCTCTTCCTTGATCTTGCGCATGGCGCCCAGGCTGAACACCTGGAAACCACCCGAGTCGGTCAGGATCGGGCCTTGCCACTTCATGAAGTCATGCAGGTCGCCGTGCTTCTTGATCACTTCCGTGCCCGGGCGCAGCCACAGGTGGAAGGTGTTACCGAGGATGATCTCGGCGCCGGTGGCAACGATGTCGCGCGGCAGCATGCCCTTAACGGTGCCGTAGGTGCCGACCGGCATGAAAGCCGGGGTCTCGACGGTGCCGCGCGGAAAGGTCAGGCGACCGCGTCGGGCCTTGCCGTCAGTGGCAAGCAGTTCAAACGACATACGACTCATAAGGTTCCCTCTGGGCCGCGTGGCGCCGGGTTACGGGTGATAAACATCGCATCACCGTAGCTGAAAAAACGGTACTCGTTGGCGATGGCGGCTTGATAAGCGGCCATGGTTTCCGGATAACCGGCAAATGCCGACACCAGCATCAACAGCGTGGATTCGGGCAAATGGAAGTTGGTCACCAGGCAATCGACCACATGGAAGGGCCGGCCTGGGAAGATAAAGATATCGGTGTCGC
Source organism: Pseudomonas azotoformans (assembly GCF_001579805.1). Classification (NCBI taxonomy): domain Bacteria; kingdom Pseudomonadati; phylum Pseudomonadota; class Gammaproteobacteria; order Pseudomonadales; family Pseudomonadaceae; genus Pseudomonas; species Pseudomonas azotoformans. The sequence continues at coordinate 273,041 of NZ_CP014546.1, forward strand.
CGCTGAACGGTTTGAGCACGCCATCACGGGCCGCGCTTTCCAACGAACGCACGCTGGTGGTTCCCACGGCGACGACTCGCCCGCCACGCGCCTTGCACGCCGCGACAGCGTCCACGACGTCCTGGCTGACTTCCAACCACTCGCTGTGCATATGGTGGTCTTCGATGTTATCCACACGTACCGGCTGAAACGTGCCGGCCCCCACGTGCAGGGTCACATAGGCGGTCTCGACGCCCTTGGCGGCAATCGCATCCAGCAGCGGCTGATCGAAGTGCAGGCCCGCAGTCGGCGCGGCAACGGCGCCGAGGCGCTGGGAGTACACCGTCTGATAGCGTTCGCGATCCGAGTCTTCGTCGGGGCGGTCTATATAGGGCGGCAGCGGCATATGGCCGACGCGCTCCAGCAGCGGCAGTACTTCTTCGGCAAACTTGAGTTCGAACAGCGCATCATGACGCGCCACCATCTCGGCTTCGCCACCGCCATCGATGAGGATGCTTGAACCCGGTTTCGGCGACTTGCTGGAGCGCACGTGAGCCAGTACGCGATGACTGTCCAGCACCCGTTCCACCAGAATTTCCAGCTTGCCACCGGAAGCTTTCTGGCCAAACAGCCGCGCCGGAATCACCCGGGTATTGTTGAACACCATCAGATCGCCTGGGCGCAAATGCTCAAGCAAATCAGTGAATTGACGGTGTGCGAGGGCGCCACTCACCCCGTCCAGGGTCAGCAGTCGACTGGCGCGACGCTCGGCCAAAGGATGGCGAGCGATCAGCGAATCAGGGAGTTCAAAAGTAAAGTCAGCAACGCGCATGATGGAGTTCGTCTAGCAGGGCCGGGAAGTCTAGCGGAAATAGTGAAAATTGACCATGAAAGGTGATTGACCAACGGTAATCTCATCTCTATACTTCGCCGCCATTGAGCCCTGATGGCGGAATTGGTAGACGCGGCGGATTCAAAATCCGTTTTCGAAAGGAGTGGGAGTTCGAGTCTCCCTCGGGGCACCATCTTAAAAAAAGACCTTGAAATTCAAGGTCTTTTTTTTCGTCTGTAGAAAAGTGCATCACCTGCAAAGTTGTTCTTTTGTGAGCGGTGCACCATTCCAACCGCCTCTCCAGGCGCGCTCTGACACGCCCTGTCAGTGCGATGCGCGGGCTACCATTCATCGCGTGCCCGTGTGCCTCTAGCAGCTACTGGAGAGCGCTCAGCGTATTTGGGCGCCAGCGCTGCCGCCCCTTATGAAAAACCCTTACTAATGCAGAGCTTAAAACGCCTATGGAAGCGGTCACTCCGGGCTTTTCAGGCCTTTTCGACCGCCCAAAACAAAACCCCATCTGCTTTCGCAAATGGGGTTTCGGAATTTAATCTTGACGATGACCTACTCTCACATGGGGAAACCCCACACTACCATCGGCGATGCATCGTTTCACTGCTGAGTTCGGGATGGGATCAGGTGGTTCCAATGCTCTATGGTCGTCAAGAAATTCGGGTACTGAGTCGTGGCATAGGCCTCGCTTCAGCAAATTGGGTATGTGACAGCTTTCGGTGTTTTGTGAGATTCGAACTTTCGGTTCTATCGTCTTCACACACCGCAATCTGATGCTCTTTCGAGTAGTCAAATTGCTTGGGTGTTATATGGTCAAGCCTCACGGGCAATTAGTATTGGTTAGCTCAACGCCTCACAGCGCTTACACACCCAACCTATCAACGTCGTAGTCTTCGACGGCCCTTCAGGGAACTCAAGGTTCCAGTGAGATCTCATCTTGAGGCTAGTTTCCCGCTTAGATGCTTTCAGCGGTTATCTATTCCGAACATAGCTACCCGGCAATGCCACTGGCGTGACAACCGGAACACCAGAGGTTCGTCCACTCCGGTCCTCTCGTACTAGGAGCAGCCCCTCTCAAATCTCAAACGTCCACGGCAGATAGGGACCGAACTGTCTCACGACGTTCTAAACCCAGCTCGCGTACCACTTTAAATGGCGAACAGCCATACCCTTGGGACCGGCTTCAGCCCCAGGATGTGATGAGCCGACATCGAGGTGCCAAACACCGCCGTCGATATGAACTCTTGGGCGGTATCAGCCTGTTATCCCCGGAGTACCTTTTATCCGTTGAGCGATGGCCCTTCCATACAGAACCACCGGATCACTAAGACCTACTTTCGTACCTGCTCGACGTGTCTGTCTCGCAGTCAAGCGCGCTTTTGCCTTTATACTCTACGACCGATTTCCGACCGGTCTGAGCGCACCTTCGTACTCCTCCGTTACTCTTTAGGAGGAGACCGCCCCAGTCAAACTACCCACCATACACTGTCCTCGATCCGGATAACGGACCTGAGTTAGAACCTCAAAGTTGCCAGGGTGGTATTTCAAGGTTGGCTCCACGCAGACTGGCGTCCACGCTTCAAAGCCTCCCACCTATCCTACACAAGCAAATTCAAAGTCCAGTGCAAAGCTATAGTAAAGGTTCACGGGGTCTTTCCGTCTAGCCGCGGATACACTGCATCTTCACAGCGATTTCAATTTCACTGAGTCTCGGGTGGAGACAGCGCCGCCATCGTTACGCCATTCGTGCAGGTCGGAACTTACCCGACAAGGAATTTCGCTACCTTAGGACCGTTATAGTTACGGCCGCCGTTTACCGGGGCTTCGATCAAGAGCTTCGCGTTAGCTAACCCCATCAATTAACCTTCCGGCACCGGGCAGGCGTCACACCCTATACGTCCACTTTCGTGTTTGCAGAGTGCTGTGTTTTTAATAAACAGTCGCAGCGGCCTGGTATCTTCGACCGGCATGAGCTTACGGAGCAAGTCCTTCACCCTCACCGGCGCACCTTCTCCCGAAGTTACGGTGCCATTTTGCCTAGTTCCTTCACCCGAGTTCTCTCAAGCGCCTTGGTATTCTCTACCCAACCACCTGTGTCGGTTTGGGGTACGGTTCCTGGTTACCTGAAGCTTAGAAGCTTTTCTTGGAAGCATGGCATCAACCACTTCGCTAACTAAAAGTTAGCTCGTCATCAGCTCTCGGCCTTAGAATCCCGGATTTACCTAAGATTCCAGCCTACCACCTTAAACTTGGACAACCAACGCCAAGCTGGCCTAGCCTTCTCCGTCCCTCCATCGCAATAACCAGAAGTACAGGAATATTAACCTGTTTTCCATCGACTACGCTTTTCAGCCTCGCCTTAGGGACCGACTAACCCTGCGTCGATTAACGTTGCGCAGGAAACCTTGGTCTTTCGGCGTGGGTGTTTTTCACACCCATTGTCGTTACTCATGTCAGCATTCGCACTTCTGATACCTCCAGCAAGCTTCTCAACTCACCTTCACAGGCTTACAGAACGCTCCTCTACCGCATCACTTACGTGATACCCGTAGCTTCGGTGTATGGTTTGAGCCCCGTTACATCTTCCGCGCAGGCCGACTCGACTAGTGAGCTATTACGCTTTCTTTAAAGGGTGGCTGCTTCTAAGCCAACCTCCTAGCTGTCTAAGCCTTCCCACATCGTTTCCCACTTAACCATAACTTTGGGACCTTAGCTGACGGTCTGGGTTGTTTCCCTTTTCACGACGGACGTTAGCACCCGCCGTGTGTCTCCCATGCTCGGCACTTGTAGGTATTCGGAGTTTGCATCGGTTTGGTAAGTCGGGATGACCCCCTAGCCGAAACAGTGCTCTACCCCCTACAGTGATACATGAGGCGCTACCTAAATAGCTTTCGAGGAGAACCAGCTATCTCCGAGCTTGATTAGCCTTTCACTCCGATCCACAGGTCATCCGCTAACTTTTCAACGGTAGTCGGTTCGGTCCTCCAGTTAGTGTTACCCAACCTTCAACCTGCCCATGGATAGATCGCCCGGTTTCGGGTCTATTCCCAGCGACTAGACGCCCTATTAAGACTCGCTTTCGCTACGCCTCCCCTATTCGGTTAAGCTCGCCACTGAAAATAAGTCGCTGACCCATTATACAAAAGGTACGCAGTCACCCAACAAAGTGGGCTCCCACTGCTTGTACGCATACGGTTTCAGGATCTATTTCACTCCCCTCTCCGGGGTTCTTTTCGCCTTTCCCTCACGGTACTAGTTCACTATCGGTCAGTCAGTAGTATTTAGCCTTGGAGGATGGTCCCCCCATATTCAGACAAAGTTTCTCGTGCTCCGTCCTACTCGATTTCATGACTAAGAGATTTTCGCGTACAGGGCTATCACCCACTATGGCCGCACTTTCCAGAGCGTTCCGCTAATCTCAAAGCCACTTAAGGGCTAGTCCCCGTTCGCTCGCCACTACTAAGGGAATCTCGGTTGATTTCTTTTCCTCAGGGTACTTAGATGTTTCAGTTCCCCTGGTTCGCCTCTTACGCCTATGTATTCAGCGTAAGATAACCATCTTATGATGGCTGGGTTCCCCCATTCAGACATCTCCGGATCAAAGTCTGTTTGCCGACTCCCCGAAGCTTTTCGCAGGCTACCACGTCTTTCATCGCCTCTGACTGCCAAGGCATCCACCGTATGCGCTTCTTCACTTGACCATATAACCCCAAGCAATCTGGTTATACTGTGAAGACAACATTCGCCGAAAATTCGATAATACTCAAAACTGAGTAACTCACAAATTTTACCTTAGCCTGATCCGTTACCAGTGAAAGTAACGTTCAGTCTATCTTTCTATCACATACCCAAATTTTTAAAGAACGATCTAATCAAAGACTAGAAATCAACATTCACCATCATCTTGATGGAATGCTCATTTCTAAGCTTTCAACTTCTAGAAGCAGTAGTGGTGGAGCCAAACGGGATCGAACCGTTGACCTCCTGCGTGCAAGGCAGGCGCTCTCCCAGCTGAGCTATGGCCCCGTATTTCTACAGGCGTTTCCCACACAAAATTGGTGGGTCTGGGCAGATTCGAACTGCCGACCTCACCCTTATCAGGGGTGCGCTCTAACCAACTGAGCTACAGACCCAATTTCGGGCTGCTTCTTATCGTCTTCTTCAATGAATCAAGCAATTCGTGTGGGAACTTATGGAGCAGCTGATGTCGTCGATTAAGGAGGTGATCCAGCCGCAGGTTCCCCTACGGCTACCTTGTTACGACTTCACCCCAGTCATGAATCACACCGTGGTAACCGTCCTCCCGAAGGTTAGACTAGCTACTTCTGGTGCAACCCACTCCCATGGTGTGACGGGCGGTGTGTACAAGGCCCGGGAACGTATTCACCGCGACATTCTGATTCGCGATTACTAGCGATTCCGACTTCACGCAGTCGAGTTGCAGACTGCGATCCGGACTACGATCGGTTTTATGGGATTAGCTCCACCTCGCGGCTTGGCAACCCTCTGTACCGACCATTGTAGCACGTGTGTAGCCCAGGCCGTAAGGGCCATGATGACTTGACGTCATCCCCACCTTCCTCCGGTTTGTCACCGGCAGTCTCCTTAGAGTGCCCACCATTACGTGCTGGTAACTAAGGACAAGGGTTGCGCTCGTTACGGGACTTAACCCAACATCTCACGACACGAGCTGACGACAGCCATGCAGCACCTGTCTCAATGTTCCCGAAGGCACCAATCTATCTCTAGAAAGTTCATTGGATGTCAAGGCCTGGTAAGGTTCTTCGCGTTGCTTCGAATTAAACCACATGCTCCACCGCTTGTGCGGGCCCCCGTCAATTCATTTGAGTTTTAACCTTGCGGCCGTACTCCCCAGGCGGTCAACTTAATGCGTTAGCTGCGCCACTAAAAGCTCAAGGCTTCCAACGGCTAGTTGACATCGTTTACGGCGTGGACTACCAGGGTATCTAATCCTGTTTGCTCCCCACGCTTTCGCACCTCAGTGTCAGTATTAGTCCAGGTGGTCGCCTTCGCCACTGGTGTTCCTTCCTATATCTACGCATTTCACCGCTACACAGGAAATTCCACCACCCTCTACCATACTCTAGTCAGTCAGTTTTGAATGCAGTTCCCAGGTTGAGCCCGGGGATTTCACATCCAACTTAACAAACCACCTACGCGCGCTTTACGCCCAGTAATTCCGATTAACGCTTGCACCCTCTGTATTACCGCGGCTGCTGGCACAGAGTTAGCCGGTGCTTATTCTGTCGGTAACGTCAAAATTGCAGAGTATTAATCTACAACCCTTCCTCCCAACTTAAAGTGCTTTACAATCCGAAGACCTTCTTCACACACGCGGCATGGCTGGATCAGGCTTTCGCCCATTGTCCAATATTCCCCACTGCTGCCTCCCGTAGGAGTCTGGACCGTGTCTCAGTTCCAGTGTGACTGATCATCCTCTCAGACCAGTTACGGATCGTCGCCTTGGTGAGCCATTACCTCACCAACTAGCTAATCCGACCTAGGCTCATCTGATAGCGCAAGGCCCGAAGGTCCCCTGCTTTCTCCCGTAGGACGTATGCGGTATTAGCGTCCGTTTCCGAACGTTATCCCCCACTACCAGGCAGATTCCTAGGCATTACTCACCCGTCCGCCGCTCTCAAGAGAAGCAAGCTTCTCTCTACCGCTCGACTTGCATGTGTTAGGCCTGCCGCCAGCGTTCAATCTGAGCCATGATCAAACTCTTCAGTTCAAACATCTTTGGGTTTTTAAGAAACCCTAAACTTGGCTCAGCAATCGTTGGTTACATCTTTGATTTCTCGCGGAGTAACTTGTGATGCTGATAATCTTGTTGACTATCAGTCTGACTCCACAAGCACCCACACGAATTGCTTGATTCAGTTGTTAAAGAGCGGTTGGTTAAGATCTTTCGTCTCAACCGAGGCGCGCATTCTACAGCAGCCTCATTTGCTGTCAAGTGATTATTTTCAGAAACTTTCGAAGATTTCTTCAACAACTTCAACCACTTGCGCTTCCGATCTCTCGTCAGCGGGAGGCGAATAATACAGCTTTAAAATTCGTGGTCAACCCCTGCGTAGAAATTCTTTTCCTAACCGAAGCACCGGCCCGGGCGGCACCGTCAGAAGTTGTACTTGAAACTCGTCATGAAATTGCGCGGCGCGCCATAAACACTCCAACTGTCCGCATACGCATAGTAGCTACGATCAAATACGTTATTCACATTCAGCGTGGCACTCAGGTTCTTGCTGATGTCGTACCGCGCCATCACATTGGTCAGCGCATAACTCCCCTGCTCGAACGTGTGCAGGTCCATCCCCGTCTTGCTCTGCCAGTTCACGCCGCCGCCCACGGTGACCTTGTCGAACACTCCCGGCAGCCGGTAAGTGGTGAACGTCTTGAGACTATGCCGCGGGCTGGTCGTGACAATGCGCTGATCGTCCTGATTGGTGCTCACGCTGTACGCATACCCCGCCGACGCCTGCCAGCCTTCGTTCAACTCACCGTTAAGCTCCAACTCGACGCCTTTGGTGGTAGTGCCCTGTTCCAGGCCGTAGATATCCGGCGCACGCACGTATACCGCCAGGTTGTCCTGGTCGATCTTGAACAGCGCCAGGCTGGCATTGAGTTTGTCATCGTTGAAACTGCCTTTTACCCCGACCTCGTAGCCGGTGCCTTCCTGCGGGTCGAGGGCTTTGTTGTTTTCGTCGTGAACGCCATAGGGCCTGCGGGTTGAAGATTTTGGTGTAGCTGGCATACACCGCCCAAGTGTCGCTCAGGTCATAGACGATGCCGGCGTACGGCAGGAAGACACCGTTGCGGGTTTCCTTGCTTTCGGTGTTCTGGGTCGGATCAGCGTACACGCTGACTTCGTTGTTGCGCTTCCAGTCGGTAACGCGACCGCCGAGGATGAAGGCAGTATTGTCGGTGACATGAAAGCGCGAGGTCAGGTAGGCGGCGTATTGGTTTTCTTCAATATGCGTCTTACCAACGGGCGTGGTATCCGGGCGGTTGGCGCCGCTGCCGTTCCAGCTGAAAATGTTAGGCACAGTACCGTCGTAGCCGGTCCAGGAACCAAACCAACCGCCGTGGCTTGGGGTATTTTCGTTATAGCGCGACATCATGACGCCAGCGATCAACTCATGCTCGCGCCCAAACAGGCTGAAAGGGCCGGTAAGGTAAGCATCAAGGTTGTTCTGCCGCGGCGTGCCGGACCAGCGGTTGGGATATAGATAGGCGCCCTGCCCGGTGACCTGGTCGATATCACCATTCATATAGTTGATCAGTTCGTCGAATTCATTCTGGGTGTGACTGACTTCCACCTTGCCACTCCAGCCGTTATCGAACTGGTGCTCTATAGAAGTGAAGACGTTGGTCTGCTTGCGGTCGTTGTAAGCCCAGTCCGGTGCGCTGTTGGCCGAACGGCTGAAGTTTGTGCGATTGCCATTGCTGTAGAACATCTGGAAGCCGGTGCGCAGCGGGTCGTTGACCTGATTGTTGATATAACTGAAACCCACCGTGAGCATGGTGGCGTCGCTCAGGTCAAACTCGGAAATGCCATACACCAGTTGCGAGTCGGTGTTGACGCGGTCGACCCAGGAGTTCTGCTTCTTATAGTCCACCACCAGGCGCCCGCGAAGATTGCCGCTGTCGTTCAGGGGCCCGGACACATCAAAACCGGTGCCATACCGGTCCCAACTGCCCGCCTCGCCAGTGATGCTGGCCTGGGTTTCGGCGGTCGGGCGCTTGCGGATCAGGTTAATAGTCGCTGAGGGCGTACCCGAACCGCTGATCAGGCCGGTGGCGCCGCGCACTACTTCAACACGATCGTACATCGCAGTGTTCTGCGTGGTGTTGTCCAACCGCGCCGAGGTGGGGACGCCATCGATTTCGAAGTTGTTGATCTGAAAACCACGGGACCAGTAAGTATCGTTCTCCGCGCCCACGCCGACGCGCAGCACAGTGATGCCCGGCGTGGCTTCCAGCACCTCGGTAAGGTTGGTGAGTTTCTGGTCATCAAGGCGCTGGCGGGTGATCACCGTGAGCGATTGCGGGGTTTCTTTCTGCGTGAGGTTCAACCGCGTCGAACTGCTGGACGAGTACGTGGTGTACAAACCGGTGCCTTCGGTCGTCGAACCCGGTGCCATGCCGGAGATCGACACCGTACCCAGTTGCAACGCGCCGCCTGCACCCGGCTGTAGTTGATAGCGCCGCTCGCCGGTCTGCACTACCGCGAGGTCACTCCCCACCAATAGCGTTTGCAGCGCCTGGTCAATCGTGTAACTGCCGCGCAGCGTCGGACCGGTCTTGCCGGCGGTGAGCGCGGCATTGCCCGCCAGGTAGATGCCGGCTTGGGCGGCGAGCTGGTTGAGTTGGTCGGCCAAGGCACCGGCGGGCAGATCGTAGGTCTGCACGCTCGACTGCTCAGCGGCTGCCACGAGTGGCGCCATGCCCAGGCTGGCGGGGATGACCAAGGCAATCGCGATAGCCAGCGCTAGAGGTTGGGACGAGTTACGCAGGAATAAGGACATAAAACAGTTCCGGTCGAAGGAGGCGTCAAGCCGTTGTCCTTCTCTAATTCGTATGAGCAATCAAAACCGGAAGCACAAGATGCAAAAAATGTCAGCGCGCAACCACCGTGGTCCACCAGGCGAAGCGCCGCTCGATGCGCACGGGCAAGACCTGCTCAAGCATTGCCAGTACCTGATCGGTGTCTTGCAGTGGATAAGTGCCCATCACCCGAAGATTGGCGACCTGGGGGTCGATGCCCAGATGGCCATGTCGGTAGCTGGCGAGTTCACCAATGAAGTCCCCCAGCCGCATATCGTTCGCCATCAGCACGCCTTTTGACCAAGCCTCGCGCCCAGGTAGAGCACGTTGCGTTGCGGCCAGACGCTGTCGATCAAATAGGACGCCCTGCCCCGCCGATAGGATGCGGCGTTGATCAGTATCCCCACACGCAGCCTCTACGCTGCCCTCAAACACATTGAGCAACGTGTGCCCGTCCTGTTCACGCACACTGAAGCGCGTCCCCAAAGGACGCAAACGGCCTTGGGGTGTTTGCACCACGAACGGTCGCCCGTCCTTGCCGGTGTTGATCAGGATTTCGCCGCTATAGAGTTTCAACTCGCGCTGGCTGGCGCTGAAATTCACATCCAACGCCGTACCGCTGTTAAGCCAGATGCGCGTCCCGTCGGCCAACAGCTGCTCGCCCGACACCGTGGTGCTCGTATGGAAATCCGTGTTCCAGCCCCCCGACAACCAGCGCTGTTGCCAACCGGCCCACCCCAACAGCGTGCCGCCCATGACCACCGACAACCCGCGCAACACCTGGCGCCGCGAACGTTGCGAATGTCGCAGACTCTCCAGCGTCTTATTGGCTCCAACGGCATCGTCCTGCAACGGCGCAAAGCGTTGTCCTACACGTGCGACATAACTCCAGGCCAGCCGGTTGACCTCACTGTGGGCATGCCATTGGCGCCAGGCCTCATGCAATGGCAGGGCATTGGGCTCGGCACTCAGGCGGGCAAACCAGTCGGCGGCTTGCTGCAAGCTGGCGTGATCCAGGCCACCGGGATTGGTGCTCATGCCAAGGCACCGTCCAGCTCAGCCTCCAGCACCATGCACTGGAACATGGCCTGGCCAATATATTTGGTGACAGAGCGCTCGCTCACGCCAATACGCAGCGCAATCTCGCGATAGCTCAAGCCCTCGATCTGAGCCAGGCAGAATGCCTCGGACACCTTGACCGGCAAGCGATCAAGCATCGCCTGCAAATGCACCAGGGCCTCCAGCACCAATGCGCGATGCTCCTCCGAAGGCGCACAGTCTTCAGGCCGGCTCGCCAACACCTCAAGCCAGGCCTGCTCCACCTGCTTGCGTCGGAAGAAATCCACACACACATTGCGCGACAAAGTGCTGAGATACGCACGCGCGTGTCCTTCGCTGCCGAATTCACGCGGATGGCTCAACAGCCTGACGAAGACATCGTGAGCCAGCTCGGCGGCATCACTGACATTGCCGAGTTTTCGGGCCAGCCAGCGTTGAATCCAACCGTGATGGGCCGAATACAGGCTGCCAACACTGAAAGGTGCGGCGACGCGCTCGGGAAGCGGGGGCATACAAAGCCCTACGAATAAGAATTGTTCCCAATGGTAATGAGAAAAACTGGCCACTACAACGAGCAAAAGCGTCCCCACTGCTGCAGCAGGCAAGTAGCCGCAGGTCTTTTTTTTCCGCCACAGAACAGGGATCATCGCCCTCCCCTACTATTCCCCAAAGACGCCGAGGAACCGAAACCATGGAATTGACGCTGGAAGCGGTTGCGCTCTTTGCACTGAAGCTGGTGCACGAGACGGACGGCGGCAGCCCGGTTTTACGGGATGATCCGGTGATGGAGGGGTATGACCGCGAGGTGTTTGGGTTGTTGGTGCGGCAGGGGGATTTGGGTGGGATTCAATCCAAACTGGTGGAATGTACGGATCAAGCCCTCAATGCATTGAATGGCGCCGACACGGTAATGGGTCGCGAATTGCAAAGGTTGGCGACTAACGTGCAAAACGTAAATCATCTCGATGAATTGCACCCACCGTTAACCACCCTCAAGGACTACTTGAAAGACATCCAGTGAGTCGGTGATCAGCATTCCGGCGAGAAACACCATTAACACCGCCACACCCGCATCCAACCAGCGCCATACCACCGGTGCTCGAAACAATCCCGTCAAGCGCTGACAGCCCAGCGCCAACAACACAAACCAGAGTAGCGACGCGGTCATCGCCCCCATCGCAAAGAGTACTTGGTGACTTGCCGGTTTGGCGGCGCCGATGGAGCCTATCAGTACGACGGTATCGAGCCATGCATAGGGGTTGGCAAACCCCAGCACCACTGCCGTGCGTAACAGCCCTCGTTGCGAATTCCCACCTTGGCTATCCGGCATCGACTGATCACGCAGGCACGCCAACAGGCGTTGGCCACCGAACCACAGCAGATAGGCCGCGCCTGAAAGCAGCAAGAGCGCTACCAGCCTTGGTCGGCTTTCCAACAGCGCGCCTAAACCCGTGATGCCCATCGCGATCAGGAGGATATCGGCAACTACACATACAGCAACCACGCCCCAGATAGGACCGCGGCTGACACCTTGACGGATGACCAAGGTGTCTTTGGGCCCCGGGGCGGCGAACAGACCAATACCTAGCAGCAAGCCTTCAAGGTAGAGCGCACTGAAGTAAGGAGCCATGAAATGTCCGTGCCCTCGGGCAGATTTAGACGAGCTGAATAGGCTGATTGCCAAACCCCGTATGACGGGCGTTTACAACGCTATTCAAGTCAATTGACTGTCGGCGGAAAAAACTGGTTAGCACTTGTCCTGGGCTCGGGTTGGCAAAGTAGATCAACGAGCTTCTGGCTACCGGTCTTTGGGGCGCGAGCACCGCGTGGTAAGCCGCTGGAATTGCATAGCCGGAAAGGTCGGTAAGCAATGAGCCAGCCAGAACCGCAATTTCGTTCTCCAGCAGGCGTACCGGCTCTAATGCACCACCCTTTACCAAGACCAACCCCTCGCGAGTGGGTTTAATGAACGACAGAATGTGACCGTCTTCATGAGGATCCTGGGCGAATCGACGCTCAATGTCTGCAGCCTGGGCACCGTATACACACAACTGTACGTAGGACGCCGACCGAAACGGAGCAAGCGGGCTCACTCCAAACTCGCCACAGATACCGTCCATCAACTCTTGAGCCAACTCGCTGATCTGTTGCTCAAAGATATCCACAGCCGCGAAAAAGCCGCTCCGGGTGAATTCAAAACCTATCCGCTTCGATGCATGCGCAGGCCAGTAGCAGAAGCGCTCACAGAGGTCGGGATGGTCCTCGATATTTGAATATTCGGCACCGAACGGGAAAAAGCCGTCAGTGTCCTGGCTGAATGAAAAGGATGCCTTGGTATTGGGCGAAATCGCTGAGTAGCCATCAACGATTTGTTTGTAGCTCTGCAACATGGCTTCAGGTATTTGCAAGATGCCAAAACCTGATCGAACAATGGAATCACAGCACGCTTTTATCTGAGTCATCGCTATATCCATAAATAGATGTAAAGGAATGCAACACACACTAGGTTCGCAAGCATGTGAGAAACCGCGACACTGGATATAGCCAACCAAAAAGAGACCTTTCCATGTCCTTCACAACGTCGCCAGCAGGGTTCAAGTGTGCATTGCTCATTACACGCAGCGGCGAGCAGGTTGTCCTTTTTGGCGAACACGTTGGCGATCCTCACCAAGGACAGGGAACCAACCATCGACTATGAGTATCAAGACCCGCGACACCCTCCGCGCCCTCCTCGTAAGGCGCAGCCGGGAACTGGGCAAGTCCATGACCACCTTGGCCAAGGAAGCCGGTATTTCCCGGACCTATCTCTACGGGCTGGCGGGCGGTGCTTCCAAAGATCCCTCGGTACGCACACTGATTAAACTGGCGAAGGTGCTACAGGTTTCACCGTTGCTGCTGTTCCGTTACTTCGCGGACCTGGCAGGCGCACCGGTCGATCCACATTCAATGGCAACCACCAACCGCGCGGTAGGGCCTGCAGGATCGAAGTGACATAGCCGTGTTCAACGCAGACGTCACCACCCCCGACCAAACTGTCGTGCTGCCCGGCGAAACGTTTCATAAAACCTGGGAGATTCAGAACATCGGTGCGCAGCCCTGGCGCGGCCGAAAGCTGGTTCGCGTTGACGGCGAATACGTCATCGCTCGGCGCTCCGCCATGGGCACGCCACTGGAAGTGGTGATGGACACACACCTGCGCAGCCTTAACAACGAAATCCCCATCGCACAGACACTGCCCGGCCAACCTGTGCATATTACCGTAGAGTTCGCTGCGCCCAAGGAAACCTGCACAGTCACGTCCATCTGGCGAATAGAAGATGAACACGGACAGCCCTGTTACGGGCCAGCCTTCATCCTGCATGTTATCGTCAACGTCATGGCGCGCTGAAGCTAGCGCCGCCCTTCCACCGCCATCCGCACCGCCAACCCCATCAACACCGACCCCATCAACCAACGCTGCACCACCTGCCACCCCGGCCGGGTGACAAAAAACACCGCGATGGAGCCCGCCATGGTGGCAATCACCGCATTGACGCTCACGCTGATAAAAATCTGCGTAAAACCCAGCACCAGCGATTGCGCCAGCACACTGCTATGACCGTTCGGGTCGATGAATTGGGGCAGCAACGACAAGTACATCACCGCCACCTTGGGGTTCAGCAGGTTGGTGACCAGGCCCATGGTGAACAGCTTGCGCGGACTGTCCTTGGGCAAGTCCCGCACCTGGAACGGTGAGCGTCCCCCCGGACGGATCGCCTGCCAAGCCATATACGCCAGGTACATCGCCCCGCCGAAGCGCAACGCGTCGTAGGCAAACGGCACCGCCATCACCAAAGCGGTGATCCCCAATGCCGCGCACAACATATAAACCAGAAAACCCAACGCCACGCCGCCCAGTGAAATCAATCCGGCCGTGCGCCCCTGGCAGATCGAGCGGGAAATGAGGTAGATCATATTCGGGCCGGGCGTGAGCACCATGCCGAGTGAGATGAACGCATAGGCCAGCCAGTTGGACAGTTCAGGCATGATGGGGCTCCGCTTTTTGAAACATCTGGCCAAGGTTGTAAGGTTGGCCGCCATGGTAGGGCGTTCAAAATGCCCGCGTTAGATACAGATCCGCGAGCAAAACGGCATACACCCAAGAGGCAGGCCCATGATCGACTTCAACAACAAAGGTTTCTTCAAACTCAAGCAAAACAACGAATACGCCGAGCGCGTCGCCGACCTGCTGCTGGACGGCGAAGAAGTGGTGGATGCGTACAAGGCCATGCGTGATGGGGTGGTGTTTACCACCAAGCGGATTATCGCGGTGAATGTGCAGGGGATTACCGGTAGCAAGAAGGATTTCACGTCGCTGCCGTACAAGAACATCGTCGCGTATTCGGTGGAGACGTCCGGGACGTTTGATCTGGATTCGGAGTTGGAGATTTACTTTTCGTCGTTGGGGAAGGTGAAATTCGAGTTTACGGGGAAGACCTCGATCGTCGAAATCTCACGGTTGATTTCCAAGCACCTGTTGGGCTGATCGGTGAAAAAAAGACTATGAATATTTCCAGAACTACAACATCACTTCATAAGGCCCCAGTACCTTACTCGTCTGCACCAACCCCTGCCGCATCAACATCTCTAGATAATTCCCCGCCTCCATCGGAGGTCGCCTCAACGCCCGCCTTTGTTTCTGCGCCGCACCCAACACCGCCGCCTGATCCAGATCCCAAAGATCCGAAATAAAGTCATCCGGATGCATCGGCTCAATGTCATAAGCTGCCAGGATGTGCGGTGGAAAGTCTTTCAAGTTGAAGGTTACGATCACCTCAGCCTTGCTTCGTATCGCAGCGGCCAGCACGTGACGATCGTCAGGGTCAGGCAAATCCAAAATCGAACACAAGTCCTCGTACCCCGTAACCAAAGCGTCAGGTATGGCCTTGTCCATCAACTCAGACGTGCAATTCACTTGCTCAGCCGTGAGGTCGGGCCGGTTTTTGAGTACGTTGCGCTTCCACTCCTCATGGATCTGGCTAGTCCATCTCGCTCGATACAACCCTGACAAGCCAAGCCACATCAGCAAATCCCTAAGCGCCGCCGGGTAGAGAACACAAGCATCATATACAGCGGTAAAAGGCGAACACCTCATCCGTCATACCCCATTCCCAACTCCTGGGCCTGTTTAGCAAGCGCCTCCATTGCTCTCTGGCTTTCCTCAGCTCGCCTCTGCTTGAACGCCATCAAATCCGAAAACCGGATTCGCCGATGTCGACCGGTTTTTGTAAAGGGAATGGCACCTTCCTCCAGCATCTTGACCAAGTGCGGCCGTGAAACGTTAAGCAGGTCGGCGGCCTCCTGCGAGGTGAGTTCAGCATGCACAGGGACTACCTTGACGGCATTGCCGATAGCCAACTCGCCCAGGATATCCACCAACAAGCGCAGTGCTGAGGTTGGGAGTACGAGGGTGTGGGGCTTGTCTTCTTTGTCGAAGATATCGATTCGCTGGGTTTCGAATTTGGTCGACAACAGAGACGCCAATTCGCGCTGACCTTGTACGGCCGCTTCGACTTCCTTTTCCAGCGGAAGGATCGTTTTGGGAAGGTGGTTGGTGATCATGATGCAACTCCGGCGACACATAACTCAGTTACGACCAAAGCTAAACGAAACAAACGAAAATCGCAATATTCGAAAAATAGCTACCGACCGAAGCCCTTGTCCACTTTTCGCACACCAATCACCGATTTATGCCGACATAAGGTGTCTAGAGAACCAGGGGCGATTCATCTCAGAGCTTGCGAATGAGGGTTGGTCGTCCCCCTCGCCCCTTACCCCTCCTTCACCTCACTCCCCGCCCCCCCAACCAACACCCGATTCTCCGGATCCGTAATATCAAACACCTGCAGCGCACACGCCGCACGGTTGAGCCGGAACTGGAACTCCACCAAATACACCTTGGCCTTTTCCGGGCTGAACGTGTTCATCACCGGCCCGCAGCTGTAGTAAACCCCATTGCCCTGGCTTCTCGCCGAGCTGGACACGGTGAGTTTCTTGCCAGGGTCCGCCTGAATCTCCAATTGTGGAAACCGCTTGAACCCCGCACTCGCCACCGTCTGGTTGACCTTGGCAATCCAGTTGAAGACTTTCCCTTCACCGGTATCCATCACAGTGCCGAGGGTTTCCAGGCGTTGGTCGGGGTCGCCTTCGCGGCGGATGGCGAATTCGACGGGGTTGGTGCCGCCGGTGGCCTTCATGATGACCTTGGCGTGCTCCGCATCCACGGCCACGGTTTTCTGGCGCAGTTGAATGCCGTCCTTGAACAGGCTGGGCGACGAGTCGCGTTGATTGGATTGGCAGGCGCCCAGGGCCAAGGCGATGGAGAGCAGCGCGATTCGCTTCACGGGGGATGTCCTTATCGGGGTGAGAGTGAGTAATGACTGGACCCGCGTTTAAACAGAATGTTCCTCCACCTATGCCGATTCGTTAAACACCAACTGCGCGCGCAACCCACCTTGCTCCCGGTTATGCAGCGCCAACCGACAGCCGATCTTACCCACGATCATTTCGACAATCGCCAAGCCCAGCCCCGCGCCATTGGCATTGCCTCGACTGTAGAAGCGTTCGAACAGGCGCCCCATTTCTGCCTCGTCAATGCCCGGCCCCTGGTCTTCCACACTGAGGCCGTTGGCGCCAATCACCACTTTCACTTCGCTGCCCGCCGGGGAGAAGTTGAGGGCATTGGTCACCAGGTTTTGCAGCGCAATGGCCAAGGCCACCGGTTCGGTCTCGACCCAACATTCTTGATTGCCTTCGAGTACCAGTTCCACGCCTTTTTCCATGGCCAGCGGGGTCAATTCCGCCAGTTCTTCGCGCACCAGCTCGGTGAGTTGCACAGGGATGCACTTAGGGTTGTTCAGTTGCGGTTCGATACGGGCCATGGTCAGCAACTGACTGCCGATGCGCGTGGCGCGGTCGACGCCGTTGACCAAAAAGTCCAAGGCCTCGCGGCGTTGCTCGGGTGTCTCGGCGCTTTGGGCGTTCTGTGCATGGATGCGCAAAATCGCCAAGGGCGTGCGCAATTCATGGGCGGCGTCCGCGATGAAGCGGCGTTCACGCCCGAGTAAATCATCTACTTGGACCAGCAATCGGTTCAACGCGGTCTGCATCGGCTCCAGGTCGTTGGGCAAAGGTTTGAGGTGCAGCGGCTGCAGAGTGTCGGTGTTACGCCCGCGAATCGACAGGGCCATGGCGCGCAAGGGCTTGAGGCCCCAGCCGATGACCAGCCAGATCAACAGTGTCAGCAGCGGCACGCCAATCAACGTGGGCCAGAGGGTGTGACGCATGATGCGCTGGATCACGTCCTGGCGAATGTCATCGCGCTCGCCCACCCAAATCAGCACGCCTTGCTGCGGATCGGCGAGAAGGAAAGCGCACCAGTCGTGGCCATTGTCCATCAGGTCATGGGAGCCGAGCGTCGCAGGCGGCACACTGAGGATTGGTGCTTCAGCGGAGCGCACCAACAGTTGGCCGTCCGTACGCCATATCTGGAAAGTCAGGCGTGTTTCATAAGGATGGGCAACGCCCTCCTCTCCCACACGGCTCATGGCCTGGTCAAACGCCTCATGCAGCCGGTCCCAATCGGCGTCGCCGGGGTCGCGTTGGCGCAGTACACCTTGCAGCAGGCGGGCGCTTTGGGCGAGTTGGGCGTCGTAGACTTCTTCGATTTCGTGGTGGCTGTCGCGTAATACCAGCCAACTGATCAGGGCATCGCCCAACAGGATCAGCACCAGCACCGGAATAAGGATGCGCCCACGCACCGAGCTCATGGCGTGAGCACCAGCACATAGCCAACACCACGCACGGTGCGGATCAGCTCGGTGGATAACTTTTTGCGCAGGTTGTGGATCAGCACTTCCAAGGTGTTGCTCTCGACCCGGTCCTGCCAGCCGTACAGCGCACGGGACAAGCGCTCGCGGGTCACGACTTTGCCGGGGCGCACCATCAGTTGATGCAACAGTTGGTACTCCATCGGCGTCACGATGATTTCCCCATCCTGAAAACGCACTTGCTGGGTCGCCGGGTCGAGGCTGATGCCGGCGTGCTCCAGCATCGGTTGCGCGCGGCCCTGGCTGCGGCGCAACAGCGCACGCACGCGAGCCTTGAGTTCCTCGACGTCGAAAGGTTTGACCAGATAGTCGTCAGCACCCGCGTCCAGGCCAGCGATGCGTTCCGCGGTGCCGTCGCGGGCGGTGAGGATCAGCACCGGCAGGTCATGCTGCTCGGCGCGCAGTTGCTGCAACAGGTCGAGACCATCAAGACGTGGCAGACCCAGATCAAGCAGCAGCAAATCGAAGGCTTCCGTACGCAACGCATGCAAGGCAGCGACGCCGTCGTGCAGCCAATCGAGGGTATAGCCTTCGGCCGCCAAGGCCACGCGAATCCCTTGGCCGAGGGCGCGGTCATCTTCGACAAGGAGTAGGCGCATCACGAAATCTCTGTGGGAAACGGCGGCATCATGCCGGGTTATGGCCAGGAAAATTCCTACAAAGATGTTACGGCTCGTTGCCAACTAAGGTTGCACTAAGGTTGGTTTTGCACTGTGAAACCTCCCACATCTGCTGAGAGCTTTTCCATGCGCAAAATTCTCCTGTTGTCCCTGATTCTCGCCAGCCCACTGGCCATTGCCGGCCCGCAGTGCACCACCGCCGAGCGCTCGCAATGGCAAGACGAAAAAGCCTTCCAGGACAAGCTCAAGGCCGAAGGCTATACCATCAGCAAGTTCAAGGTCACCGACGGCAACTGCTACGAGATCTACGGCTTCGACAAGGACAAGCGCAAGGTCGAGATCTACCACGACCCCGTCACCGGCAAAGCCGTAAAGACTGAGATCAAAGGCTGATGCCAGGCGAATCCCTGCGCCTGTGGGACCCGTTGGTGAGGCTGTTTCATCTGTCTATCGCCGGGGTCTTTGTCGCCAATTACTTCTTTAACGAAGCAGGCGACGACTGGCATGTCTGGCTGGGCTATTACGCCATGGCCTGGCTGCTGGTGCGTTTGGTGTGGGGATTTGTCGGACCACGCAGTGCGCGTTGGGCGGATTTCTGGCCGACTCCCAAACGCCTGAATGCCCACGTGCGCTCACTGCTCAATGGCCGGCCGCAGCATCGCCTGGGCCACTCGCCGATCGGCGCGCTGGTGATGCTGTTGATGTTGCTGGCACTGGTCACCATCGGATTCAGCGGTTTCCTGATGCAGGAAGTCGACGCCCTGTGGGGCGCCGACTGGCCGCTGCAAATCCATGAAACCGCCGCCAATGCGCTGCTGGGCCTGGTGTGTCTCCACGTACTGGCCGCGCTGTTTGAAAGTGTCCAGGTGCGCGACAACCTGCCGTTATCCATGCTCACCGGTCGCAGGAAGCGCCTGCCGGATGAACGTGCGCCGTAATCCTTTTATCCACAGGTCTCCTATGCGCTCCGCCTTATTGATTTGCAGCCTGTTGGCGGTGTTTTTTGCCGCCTGGCAAAGCCATCCGCCCCATGTGTTGGCGCCATTTGCCCAGGCGAACCCGAATACCGCGAAAGTGGCGGCGGCCCCGCACTACACCAGCCGGTTTGTGTCCACCCAACTCACGGATTTTGTGCACTCTTCGTCCGTCACCGCCCTGCCCGGCGGCGACTTGATGGCGGTGTGGTTTGCCGGTTCGCGCGAAGGCGCCGCCGATGTGCAGGTGCGCACCGCACGCTTCGATGCCAGCAGCGGCGAATGGGGCGCCGAGCAAGTACTGGCGACGAGGGAAAGCACTCGCGACGGCACCCAGCGTTATATCCGCAAGCTCGGCAACCCGGTGATTGCGCTGGCGCCGGATAAACGCCTGTGGATGTTTTACGTGTCGGTGTCCGTCGGTGGCTGGGCGGCCAGTGCGATCAATGTGATGGTGTCGGATGACCTTGGCGCCACCTGGTCAGCACCGAGGCAATTGGTGACCTCGCCGTTTTTCAATATCAGCACCCTGGTACGCGCCGCGCCGGTGTTTCATGCCGACGGCTCCATCGGCCTGCCGGTGTATCACGAATTCATGGGCAAGTTTGCCGAGTACCTGTACTTGAGCGCCGACGGGGCGGTGATCGATAAATTCCGCATCAGCCGCGGCAAGCATTCCCTGCAACCGACCATCGTGCCGCTGGACGGCCAACGCGCCGTGGCGATGTTGCGTTACGCGGGCGACACCCATCACCGCGTATTGGCCAGCCGCACCGTTGATGCCGGCAAAACCTGGAGCGAACCGTACCCACTGGAGCCGGCCAACCCCAATTCGTCGTTGGCCGCCGTGGGCACGCAAGATGACGGATTGCTGGTGGCACTCAACGACCTGCAAGACGGCCGCTTCAAACTCAGCCTTTACGGCACCGACGCCCAGCTCAGCCAGTGGCGCACCGTGGTGCAGTTGGACCAATCGCCGGACCCGCTGGGCCAGCCCTTCTCCCCCGAGGCCTACAAGGCAATCATCGGTGAAGGTTTCCGCGCCTCCAGCGGCGCGAAACGCCTGCCCCTGGAACAACGCTTTCTCAGCAGCCTGGACTACCGCGTGTGCAAACCCGTCGGCTGCGATTTCGAATACGAATACCCGTATTTCAGCCGTAGCCCAGACGGTACGTACCACTTGGTTTACTCGTGGAATAACACCTTTATCAAACATGTCAGCTTCAACGAAGCCTGGCTGGCGGAGCGTCTGTGATGGTTTCGGTGTGGCAGGCCCATTTGAGTTTTGTATTGCTGGGGTTTGTGGCGTTGTGCGCGCTGCGCTTTACCGCTCCGTGGCGGCCGTGGTTGCTGCCGGTGCTGGTGGCCGTGAGTTTCATCCCGATCAACCAACTGCCGCTGGCGGCGTATGTGCGCAGCTTTACCGATGACCTGGCGATCAGCACCTTGGTGTTTTTGGCGTGGGTGGGGTTGTGCCGACTGGGCTTGGTGCAGGCACTCAATCGCCGCCATCAGGTGCAGATGCTGGTAGTGTTCGGGCTGCTGAGCCTGGCGCTGTACCCGGCCACGTTGGGGCTGACGTATTTCGACCCGTATCGCTGGGGGTTCAACCCTCGTCCGATGATTGTGCTGGTGGCGGTTGCGGCGCTGGTGATGCTGTGGCTGCGTAATGCGCTGGCGGTATGGATGTTGGCGCTGGGCACGCTGGCGTTCGCGCTGCGGCTCAAGGCGTCGGAAAACTATTGGGACTATCTGGTGGATCCGCTGCTGACGGTTTACTGCCTGATCGCCACCGTGGGGTTGCTGGCCAGCGCGGTCTTTTTGAAATGGCAGAGAGGTCAACGATGAGTGCGTTGCAATCACGCCGCCTGCGCTACGGCGTGGGCGCGATCGGGTTGGTGTTTGTGTTGCTGGCGGCGTTGCGCCTGGTATTTGTAGTGGGCTTTTCCGGCCTGGCATTCAACACCCCGCAACTCTTGGAAACCCTGGGCATCGGCCTGCGCTTCGACCTGCGCCTGGCGGTGTTGATCCTGCTGCCGCTGGCGCTCCTGGCCTGGCTGCCACGCTGGAACCTCATGACCCAACCCGCTCTGCGCTGGCTGGCTCGCGGGTATCTGGTGGTCGCACTGGCCCTGGTGGGCCTCGTCTACATCATCGACTTCGGCCATTACGCCTACCTCGGCGTACGCATCAACGCGACGGTGCTGCGTTACCTGCAAGACGCACAGATATCTCAACAGATGGTGTGGGAAACCTACCCGGTGCTGTGGATTACCGCTTGCTGGCTGGCGGCAGTGGCGCTGTGGGTGTGGGCGCTGGTGTGCCTGGAGCGCCTGACCCTGGATCGCCCCAACACCGTCATCGGAAAATGGACCCTGGCATCGGTCTCGGTGATCGGTATTGTCGCGGTGCTGCTGGCCCTGCTCGGCCGCGTCGCCAACTTGAACCTGGAAAACCCGGTGCCCCTGCGCTGGAGCGATGCGTTCTTCTCCGGCAATAGCCAGGTGGCCGCCGTGGGCCTGAACCCGATGCTGTTCCTGTACGACACGCTCAAGGTCGGCCAGTCGCAATTCGATGAAACCCAAGTGCGCGAGCATTACCCGCAAATCGCCCGCTACCTGGGAGTTGATCAGCCCGACGCGCAGCAACTGAACTTTATCCGTGAACAAGGCGTGCAACCCTACCGACTGACCGGTGAGCGGCCGCCCAACGTGGTTTTCGTGATGCTCGAATCCCTCGGCACCAGCGCCGTCGGTGCCTACGGCAACCCGCTGAACCCCACGCCAAACCTGGACAAACTCGCCAGCCAGAGCTGGTTCTTCAAACACTTCTACGTACCCGTCACCGGCACCGCCAAGACCGTGTGGGCGAGCATCAGCGGCGTGCCGGACGTGACACGCCAGGAAACCGCCACGCGCAACCCGCTGATCACCCGGCAGCACACGCTGATCAACGCGTTCGAGGGTTACCAGAAGTTCTACATGATCGGCGGCAACGCCGGCTGGGCGAACATCAATGCACTGATCCGCCAGAGCATCGACGGTGTGCAGTTGTATGACGAAAGCCACTGGCGTTCACCACGGGTGGACGTGTGGGGCATTTCCGACCTGGACCTGTTCAAGGAAGGCGACCACTTGCTGCGCGCCGTGCCCAAGGACCAGCCGTTCTTCGCCTACCTGCAAACCTCCGGCAACCATCGCCCGTTCACCATTCCCAAGCAGAACGATGGTTTCCAGATAAAGGACGTGACCCTGGAACAGGTCCAGGCCGCCGGTTCGCGCAGCGTCGAGCAGTACAACGCGGTACGCCTGTTGGACTACAACATCGGTCGCCTGATGGACATCGCCAAGGCCGGCGGCTGGTATGACAACAGCATCTTTGTGTTCTTTGGTGACCACAACACGCGCATCAGCCAGATCCCGCACATGGCGCCGGCGTTCGAGCAACTGGGTTTGGAGAGTAACAACGTACCGCTGCTGATCCACGCCCCCGGCCTGGAACCTCGGGTGATTGAAGAAGCTGTGGGCCTGGCCGACCTGCTGCCCACCGTGGCGGGCATGGCCGGTATGCCGTTTCGCAACGGCGCGATGGGACGCGACATCCAGCAGCCCGCGCCTGAGGGCGAACGCGTGGTACCGCTGGTGTTGCGCGAAGGGACTTTCCCGATCATTGGCGGCGTGACGAAGGACTTCCTGTTGCAGATGCAGCACGACGGTAGTTCACCGACATTGCATGACCTGGCGTCGCAAACCCCGCGAGACGACGTGGCCGAACAACACCCTGAAGAGTTTCAGCGCTTGCAGGGGCTGACCCGAGGGCTGCATGAGAGTGCGCGGATGATGCTGTTCAGAAACGTGCGCGAGTGATCATTTGGGTTGAAAGGTTTCCAGATAGGCCAGGATGTTTTCGATTTTCTCCTGATCACTGATGCCCCAGAAGATCATCCGCGTGCCACTCACCACCTTCTTCGGTGCCTCGATGTAGGCGGCAAGTTTGTCCCGGGTCCAGACCACGCCGGAGTTTTTCATCGCGTCGGAGTACTGATAGTCCGTGGTGGTCCCGGCGGGCCTTCCGATGATGCCGTTGAGCTCCGGCCCGAACCCACCTCGCGCACCTTCGCCGATGCTGTGGCAACCGCCGCAGGTCTTGGTGAAGAGCTTGCCGCCCGCCTCGACGTCGCCGGCGGCGAAGGCGGGGCTTGTGGTGAGGATCAGGGCGAGGGTCATCAAAGCACGGTACTTCATGGGGACTCCATTTCTAGATCAGTTCTGGAACCAAAGGGTCGCGGATAAACATATCAATCCTTGAGCACGTAGAAGCGAGCCCTGCACTTTACCGGATAGCACCTCTGAAACGACCATCCATCGCCCCATAGATATCCAATCGAACCTATATAGACGTGTTCTACTCCACCTTAATGAACCCTGATGGTGGAGTAAGGATCATGGCTCAGCCATCGATTTTAGTGTTGGAAGACGACGAGATCATTCGATCGTTAATGGTGGATGTACTGGAGGATTTCGGCGCGCTGGTGACGTCGTTTCCTTCGGCGGATGAAGGGATGATTTACCTGGAACGGGGCGATGACCCGGTGGACTTGATTGTCAGTGATATCCAGATGCCGGGGTTGCTCAATGGTTATGACTTGAGCCGGGTAGTGGCCCATCGTTGGCCAACCGTGCCGGTGCTGCTCACCTCCGGTAACACCAAACTGGCGGCTCAGTTGGGAGGCTCCGTACGGTTTTTACCCAAACCGTGGAGTGCCGAGATTTTGCTGGAGTGTGTGCAAACGGCGCTGACCCAACAGGGGTCGTCCATGCATTGATAGCGTCACGACATCATTTATACCGAACTTCAGGGCAAACGCTGCGGTCATTAATGAGCAAGGAGCGACTTTTCTGATCCGCTGGTCAGCCTTTTCGCCTTGTGCGTACAGAATAAGGCTTTGAGGTGTGTAGAATCGTCGCCCATTTCCACGCGTCATTCATGGCCGAGAGGCCCACAGTTCGAGCTCATTGAATGCATTCACAGGCCCATGACGTTGGTGCGCCCTCATTGCTGGAAGCGTTGCGCACAGGCACGGCCCTGTTGCATGTGGCGCTGGAAAAGCGCCTGCCGTTTTTCACCGAACGCCTGGATGCAGGCTGGTATCGGCGCCTGCTCCAGGCGTATTACGGTTTTTATGGTCCAGTCGAGTCAGCACTGTACGACAGTGGCTTGATTCCTGACGGCTACGACTGCGCGTTGCGTGTGAAAACGCCGACGCTGGTCAGTGATCTCAATGCCTTGGGCCTGGATGACCGAGCTGTCGACACCCTGCCCCGTTGCCTTGAACTCCCCACGTTCGACACCCCCGCTGCCTGCCTGGGCGCCTTGTATGTACTCGAAGGCGCGACCCTGGGCGGCCAAGTACTGCGCCGGGAAATGGACCAGCGCCTGAACGTGAATGCCGACAACGGCGGTGCGTTTCTCAATATCTACGGGGTAGAGACCGGCCGACGCTGGAAAGACTTTCTTGATTACCTGGGCAACCAGCCACTCGACGCGCCAGCCAAACGGCGCGCAGTGGACGCTGCCCGATCAACATTCAGCTGCTTTGAGCAATGGCTCGACAGCCAGGAGGTACTGCTATGAAACCCGAAGATTTTGAAGAGCTGCTTGCCAACTGTGCCGACGAGCCCATCCGTTTCCCCGGCGCCATCCAGCCCCACGGCGTGCTGCTGACGTTGTCGGAGCCGGACCTGAACATCATCCAGGTCAGCGCTAACGTCGCCACTTTGTTCGGCCATACCGCCGAGGCATTGCTGGGCCAGCCACTGCACACGCTGGTAGGTGCAGAGCACGCCAAGGCGGTTGCCGACATGGCGCAAAACAATACGTTTTTTGATGCGCCACCCTTGCACGTCACGTTTAACGGCGCGGAATTCGAAGGCCTGTTGCATCGCCATCAACAGGTGCTGGTACTGGAGTTCGAGCCGCTACTCAAAGACTTCCGCCCACGGGCGCTGAATGGTCGCACCAGTGACCTGGGCAAAATGCTGCAGCGCTTGCAGTCGGCGAAAACCCTGCAAGCACTGTACGAAATCAGCGTGAATGAAATCCAGGCCATGACCGGGTACGACCGGGTACTCATCTACCGCTTCGAAGACGAAGGCCATGGCCAAGTGATCGCCGAAGCGTCGGCACCGTCTATGGAACTGTTCAACGGGTTGTTCTTCCCCGCGTCCGACATCCCGGAGCAAGCCCGTGAGCTGTATCGCACCAATTGGCTACGCATCATCCCGAACGCGGCCTACGAGCCTGTGCCTCTGCTGCCCAAGCTGCGCCCGGACACCGGCCAGCCGTTGGACTTGAGCTTCGCCACCCTGCGCAGCGTGTCGCCGATTCATTGCCAGTACATGCAGAACATGGGTGTGTTGTCGTCCATGAGTATCTCGCTGATGAAGGGCGACAAACTGTGGGGCCTGATCAGCTGCGGCAACCGTGAGCCGTTGCTGGTGCCCAATGACCTGCGCACAGCCTGCCAAACCATCGGCCAGGTGCTGTCGCTGCAGATCAGCGCCATGGAAGCCCTGGACCTGAGCCGTCAGCGTGAAGAGAAAGTCGAGGCCCTGGCCTTGCTCGACCAGGCGATGAAGCGCTCGGAAGAAAACGTGTTCGACGGGCTGGCACAGCAAGGTCAGTTACTGATGGACCTGACCCTGTCCGGCGGTGTGGCGATCATCGAAGACAAGCAACTGCACCGCTACGGTAACTGCCCGGAGCCGGCGCAGATCCGTGCCTTGCACAAGTGGCTGCAAGAAGGTGGCGAGCCGGTGTTCTCCAGCCATAACCTGTCGTCGGTGTACCCGCCGGCCGTCGAGTTCCAACAGGTAGCCAGTGGCGTGCTGGCGATGAGTCTGCCCAAGCCTGTGGATAACGGCGTGCTGTGGTTCCGCCCGGAAGTGAAAGAGAACATCAACTGGAGCGGCGACCCGAAAAAACCGCTGGACCTGGAAAACTCCGACGCCGGCCTGCGCCTTCGCCCACGCACCTCGTTTGAAATCTGGAAAGTGGAAATGGCCGGCATCTCCACCAAGTGGAGCCATGGCGATCATTTTGCCGCCAACGATCTGCGCCGCTCGGCCCTGGAAAACGACCTGGCTCGCCAGGTGCTGCGCGAGCAACAAGCGGTGCGCGCCCGCGATGAGCTGGTGGCGGTGGTGTCCCACGACCTGCGCAACCCGATGACGGTGATCTCCATGCTGTGCGGCATGATGCAGAAGGCCTTCAGCTCCGATGGCCCACACACTTCGCGGCGGATTTCCTCGGCCATCGACACCATGCAACAGGCCGCCGGGCGCATGAACGTGCTGCTGGAAGACTTGCTCGACACCTCGAAAATCGAGGCCGGGCGCTATGTGGTGCGGCCGGTGATACTGGATGTGAGCCAGATTTTCGATGAGGCCTACTCGTTGCTGGCGCCCCTGGCGATGGAGAAAGGCATTGATCTGTCGTTCAACACCGAGCCGGGCCTGCAGATCAATGCCGACCCGGAGCGCCTGTTCCAGGTGCTGTCGAACCTGATTGGCAACGCCATCAAGTTCACTCCGCGCCAGGGCAACATCGGGATCAGCGCCATGAGCAATGGCGAAGAAATCGTGTTCTCGGTGCGCGATTCCGGCGAAGGTATTGCGCCGGAACAGCTGCCCCATGTGTTCGACCGCTACTGGACACAGGCGGAAAATAACCCGACCGGCAGCGGGCTAGGGCTGTACATCACGCAAGGCATCGTCCAGGCCCATGGCGGCAAGATTGTTGCCGAAAGTGAAGTGGGCCGTGGCAGCGAGTTTCGATTTACGGTGCCGAAGGTGATTGACGACTCGCATACCTGACGGACCTTGGGCTAAACAGGTAACACCACCACCACCTCCAACCCTCCACCCTGGCGCTCGGCCAGGGTCAAGGTGCCGCCATGTTCCAGCACAATCGCCCGAGCGGTAGAGAGCCCCAAGCCAACACCGCCCGTGCTTTTGTTGCGTGACCCTTCAAGGCGATAGAACGGCAGGAACACCTGCTCACGATGCTCAACGGGAATGCCTGGCCCGCGATCCAGTACTCGAACCACCACCTCTCCATTCTTCTGCTGCAACTCGATCTGCGGCGCGGTGCCGTAGTGAATCGCGTTGTCCATCAGGTTAGTCATCACGCGTTTGAGGCCCAGCGGACGGCCGAAATACACCAGGCGCGGCGGGCCGCAAAAGGTCAGTTCGATGGCTTGGTCACGGTAGTCGTCGATCAGGGTTTGCAGTAACTCCGCCAGGTCCAGTTGGGTGGCTTGTTCCAGCCGGGCGTCATCGCGGAAAAACTCCAGAGCGGTGTTGATCATGGCCTGCATTTCGTCCACGTCGCGAAACAGCTTTTGCTGTTGATCGGCGTCCTCGATGAACTCACCGCGCAGACGCAGCCGGGTCAGCGGCGCACGCAAGTCGTGGGAAATGGCGGCGAGCATTTGGGTGCGGTCCTGGATGAAATGCCGTAGTTGCGCTTGCATGCTGTTGAAGGCGAGGATCGCCTGGCGGATTTCGTGCGGGCCGACCGGCTCGATGGGCGGCGCCCGAAAGTCGGCACCAAAGCGCCGCGCGCCCTGAGTGAAGTGCTGCAGAGGTCGGGCCAGGCGACGGGTCGCGACCAGGGTGACCAGCGCGGTCGAGATCAGCACCAGCAGCACCACGATCAGGCTACGTGCACCATCGTCCAGCCCCCAACTGCGCGATGGCGCGCTGAACATCAGCCAGGATTGGTCGGCCAGTCGCACCAGCAGCGCATAGCGGCCGTTGCCGCCAGGCCAGTCAGACGGTTCATACGCCTCCATCGGACGAGGTGGCCCTTGAAGCAGGTGCTTGAACACCTGCTCGCCCGAGCGAAAATCAGGGTCGGCCAGAACGGGTAACCCCAAGGCCTGGCGCTGGGCGGCCCACGTCACCGTGAACCCTTCGTCACCGACTGCTTGGGCCAAATGTGAACGTTGCGACGGTTCGGAGGCCTCGACCACGCGCACCACCACGGCGATCCTTTCCAACAACCCGATTTCGGTCAGTGGGGGTCGGGCCCATACCCCTGCCAGTTGCACGAACAAAGCGTTGAACGCCAGCGCAGTCAACATCGCAATCAGGATGGTCAGCGCGATCCAGCGCGCCACGGTGTCGCGCGGACGCAGCTTCATGAACGGGTCACGCTGGCGGTGAATTGGTAGCCACCGTTGCGCACCGTGCGAATCATCGCCGGGCGCTTGGTATCGAATTCCAGCTTGCGACGCAGGCGGCTCACTTGCACGTCGATGCTGCGGTCGAATGCATCATGGCTGTGGCCGCGCGCCAGGTTCAGCAGTTGTTCGCGACTGAGCACCCGTTGCGGGTGTTCGACAAACACCAGCAGCAGGTCAAACTCGCCGGACGACAATGGGATCATCACTTGGTCGGGCGAACGCAGTTCGCGGCGCGTGAGGTCCAGTTGCCAGCCGGCAAAACGGATCAGCGGGCGCGCGGCATCGCCCAAGGGCGGCCGGCTCTCCCCCGCCCGGCGCAACACCGCACGCACTCGGGCCAGCAATTCTCGCGCGTCGAAAGGCTTGCTCAGGTAATCATCGGCGCCCATTTCCAGGCCCACAACACGGTCACTGAGTTCGCCCATGGCGGTGAGCATGATCACCGGCGTGGCGTATTGCTGCCGCAGGCGCTGGCACAACAGCAAGCCGTTGTCGCCGGGGAGCATCAGGTCGAGGATGATCAGGTCGGCGGGCTGGCGCTCCATGGCCGCCCACAGTTCGATGCCACTGGCCACGGTCTCGACCGTATAGCCGTGTTGCAGGAAAAATTTCTTCAGCAGGGCGAGGACTTCAAGGTCATCGTCCACGATCAACAGGTTGCTCACCGACGGTCTTCACTGGGCTGGGACAAGGTGTCATCTAAAACCATTCGGCGCGGCCCGTCATATATTTCAACCCTGCAATAAAGCGTCAACGACGCAATAAACCAGACATCTTTGCGCAAGCCCGCAATGCCAGCATCGGCCTCCCTTTTGCGGAGACTGTGCCCATGCGCTCGCCGACGTACCCCCAGCATCTGGCCCGCCAGGCCGTGCTGTTGTTGACTGTGTCTTACCTGACGGGCTGTGCGAGCCCGCCTCCCGTAACGCCCACCACGCAATGTGCACAGGTGAACTACCCGGTGTATGACCCGGCCGAACCGGTCAACCGTGGGGTGTTTGCCTTCAACCGTGCGGTGGACGACTACGCCCTGGCTCCCGTGGCTCGCGGCTACCGTTACCTGCCGGATTTTTTCCAGCAAGGTGTGCATAACTTCGCGAGCAACTTCAGCGAGCCGAAGGTGTTTATCAACGACCTGCTGCAAGGCAACCCGCGACGTTCGGTCAATACCCTGGGGCGTTTCGCAGTGAACACGACGGTGGGCGTGGTGGGGTTGTTCGACGTGTCAGACCGCCTGGGCATCCCGCGCCACACAGCAGACTTCGGCCAGACATTCGGCGTGTGGGGCATGGGCAGCGGCCCCATTGTCGAATTGCCCTTGCTGGGCACCAGCAACAGCCGGGACGCAGCGGGCAAGGTCTTGAGCTTCCTGGTCTCGCCGCTGGGCGACAGCGATACGGTACAGACCCTGGGCACCCTCAGCCTGGTCGGCGGTACGGTCGCTACACGGGCATCGCTCTTGCCGCTTACCGACAGCCTGCAGAAGCTGCCGGATTACTACAGCGCGTTGCGTAATGTGGTAGCGGAAAATCGGGCGGCGTTTGTGCGGGAGGGCAAGCAAGGCGCTACATCTCCCGGTCTAGACAGTTGCGCGAATGGCGTCTCTGACGACTTTTGAAAAACGGCGCCAACGTCAGTCATATCTTGCAGCAGCGCGTTTATAGCCGGTCTTTCTCACCCTCTATAGGTTTGGTCTCACTTCGCTCTGAAAGGCGAAGTAATCCTCTACTCCTATAGAAGGAAACATCCATGCTTAGCGCAATCAATCACTCACTGGGCAACTTTCAATACCCCCCACTGCAGCAGGATGATGCAGAGCCCCAGCGCAGGAAGCGCAGCATTGACGAAACACAACTGAACGCCGCTGACCCTGATCGCACCACGAACAGTGACCGACGCAGAAACGGCTGTGGGATGGACAGTCTGGGTCGCGGCCCGAGTGCTGTAACCGCCTCATGCGAAGGGCAGTGCACGGCCCTTCGTACTCTCCCTTAACAAAACCATGACATTTACTGGATTAATCTTGCCGGTTCAATCCAGCCTGGAAACCTTGCCTGCATGCCGCTCACCGACACACTGCCCGCAGTACTGGCCGGCCCACTGTTGCGACGCCTCGAACCTCGGCGCCTGGTGCTGTGGCTGGTGGGGAGCCGAGCACTCGAATTGACGTTGAAGCTGCATCTGCCTGCCCGAACCCTCGAGGTCCCCCTGGACAACTGCCAGGTCGTACGCGTGGGGCGCCATGCCTTTATCCACCTGATCGATGTGACACTGGACAACGCACTGCCTCTGGACGAGGCGATCAGCTACGACCTGTTGTTCGACAACACCGGAATCGCCGACTGGGCACCGCACCTGCTGTACGCCAACGCCCAATTCCCAAGTTTCGTTTTACACAGCCGCATCCATCAATTGGTCCATGGCTCATGCCGCAAACCCCACCACAGCGCCGATGAGGGCCTGCTGTGTGTAGACCGCCTGTTGGCCGACGCCCAACGCCCGAGCGACCGCCCGGCCCTGCTGATGATGAGTGGCGACCAGGTCTACGCCGATGATGTCGCCGGGCCGATGTTGCGGGCGATTCACGCATTGATCGCACGCCTGGGCCTGTTCGACGAATACCTGGAAGGCGCCGTAATCGATGACAGCGCCAGCCTCTATGAACATCACGCCAGTTACTACCATCGCGCCGACTTGCTGCCGGCGCTGGACAGCAACGAAACCCTGCGCGAACGCTTCTTTGGCGGTGTGAAAAAACCGATCTTCACCAGCAGCACCGCCGACAACCACCTAGTGACCTTTGCCGAAGTCATCGCGATGTACTTGCTGGTGTGGTCGCCAACGCCCTGGACGCTGATCACGCCTCAACCGCCGCATCTGAATACAGAACGTCAGCAGCGTTACGCCCGCGAACAAATACAAATAGATCGATTCCGCGACGGCCTGCCAGGCGTCGCGCGGGTCTTTGCCCACCTGTCCACCTTGATGATCTTTGATGATCACGACATCACCGATGACTGGAACCTCAGCGCCCAATGGGAAGAGACCGCCTACGGCCATCCCTTTTCCAAGCGCATCATTGGCAATGCTTTGCTGGCTTACCTGCTATGCCAAGGCTGGGGCAACCAGCCGGATGCGTTTGGTGAACTGATCGACCAAACCCAAGCGCTCACTGCTCAGCCCCAAGCCAACCATCTCGACGCCACGGCGCAGGATGAACTGCTCGAAACACTGCTGAAATTTCAACGCTGGCACTACGTACTGCCTACCACCCCTGCCCTGGTGGTGCTCGACACCCGCACCCGTCGTTGGCGCAGCGAGTTCACCCTCAAGCAACCGTCCGGCCTGCTGGACTGGGAAGCCTTGAGCGAACTTCAACAGGAACTGCTGGACCACCCCTCGGCCATCATCGTCTCACCCGCGCCGATCTTTGGCGTCAAGCTGATCGAGACGGTACAGAAAGTCTTCAGCTGGTGCGGCCACCCCTTGCTGGTGGATGCGGAAAACTGGATGGCCCATCGCGGCGCTGCACAGGTGATCCTCAATATCTTCCGCCACTCACGCACGCCAGGTAACTACGTGATCCTCTCCGGTGACGTGCACTACTCGTTCGTCTACGAAGTGCTGATCCGCCATCGCAACGCCCGCCCCAGGCTCTGGCAGATCACCAGCAGCGGTATCAAGAACGAATTCCCACCACGACTACTGGAGTGGTTCGACCGCCTCAACCGCTGGCTCTACTCGCCCCGTTCGCCCCTCAACTGGTTCACGCGCCGCCGCACCATGCAGGTGGTGCCACATATTCCTGAGCATGCCGAAGCCGGTGAGCGGTTATGGAATTCAGCGGGGATCGGCCAGGTGTTTTTCAATGAGCAAGGTCAGCCTGAAGCGATTTACCAGCACAACGCGGATGGGAAGGTGCGGACGAGGATGGTGGCGCCAAACTAATAGCCTATAGCCATCAATCGTAAGCCGTACATCTGCCCTATTCAAAGCCTCCAGCCCCCGTTGTACAGTAGCCCCAGCCAAGGAGTATCGGCGACAACCATGGCAGGCTTCAGATGCCTGCCTATGCAAGGGAATGCGCAGATGGACGATACCTCCGACAATAACCCGTTGAAGCAGGACTTCTCTCACTTCAACGCCGACATGCTGCACACCGTCCTGGAGCTGGTCAGCGACGGGATCTGGGATTGGAACGCCAATACCGGGTTCGTCTACCGCAACCCCGGCTGGTACGAAATGCTTGGCTATCATCGCCATGCACTGGAGAACAGCGTGTTCACCTGGGAGAACGTGATCCACCCGGATGACTCCCCCGACGTGATGAAGGTGTTCGACGACTACATCCACCGTCGCGCCCCCCATTACCAAGCCGAGTACCGTTGCCGTAAAAAAGATGGCAGCTACCTGTGGATCGAAGACCGCGGCTACGTGATCGCGCGCAATACGGATGGCTCGGTCGCGCGCATGGTCGGTGCCCATCGCGATATTCATCTGCGCAAATGCTCTGTCGAGCAGTTGGAACGGCGCAATCAATCCCTTGAAGCGCTGGTGGCCGAACGCACGCGCGAGCTGTCGCGGGTCAATCAGCAGTTGCAGCTACAGTTGGATGAAAACCGCTCCCTCGCCGAAAGGGATGCCCTGACCCTGGTCGCCAATCGCTACCGCCTGGAAAAAGTGTTGCTGGAAGAGTGCGACCGCGCCCAGCGCTTTCGCCTGCCACTGGTGCTGATTGCGATGGATATCGACGACTTCAAGTCGATCAATGACCGATACGGCCACGGTGTGGGCGATCAGACGCTGGTGCAGGTGGTTGAATGCCTGCAAAGCTGTATCCGCCCAAGTGACTTGCTGGCCCGATGGGGCGGCGATGAATTTGTGCTGGTCTTGCCCAAAACCTCGCTGGAGATCGCCAAGACAATGGCGGCGAGTATCCGTTTGAAGTTGAAGAACAGCCCGCACCGGGACGACTTCAAGGTCACCCTGAGCCTGGGCGTGGCCGAGCGTCAAACGGAGGAGCCCCCCGCCGCCTTGATTGCGCGCGCCGATCAGGCGTTGTATCGCGCCAAAGCGGCGGGGAAGGATGGGGTGTCCGAATGACACCCCGGCGTGTCAGCGAACCGGCGGAGCGTACTGGATGCCGCCGTTGTTCCACAGCGCATTAAGCCCGCGCTTGATCTTCAGCACGCTGCCCTGGCCGATGTTGCGCTCGAACACTTCGCCATAGTTGCCCACTTGCTTGACGATCTGCACCACCCAATCCTTGCGCAGTTTCAGGTCCTTGCCGTATTCGCCGTCCGCCCCCAGCAACCGCGCGACATCAGGGTTCTTGGTGGTCTTGGCCTGTTCTTCGACGTTCTGCGAGGTGATGCCCATTTCCTCGGCATTGAGCATCGCGAACAGGGTCCATTTGACGATGCTGAACCACTCGTCATCCCCCTTGCGCACCAACGGCCCCAGCGGCTCCTTGGAAATCACTTCCGGCAACACCACGAATTCGTCAGGGTGGGCCATCTTGATGCGCTGGGCGTACAGGCCCGACTGGTCGGTGGTCAGCACGTCGCAACGCCCGGCCTCCAGGCCCTTGGCGCTTTCGTCGGCGGTGTCGAAGGTGATCGGCGTGTACTTCATGCCATGGGTGCGGAAGTAATCGGACACGTTGAGTTCGGTGGTGGTGCCGGCCTGGATGCACACGGTGGCGCCGTCCAGTTGCTTGGCTGCGGTGACGCCCAATTTGTTATTTACCAGGAAGCCGATGCCGTCGTAGTAGGTCACGCCGGTGAACACCAGGCCCATGCCCGAGTCGCGGGAACTGGTCCAGGTGGTGTTGCGTGAGATCAGGTCGATTTCACCGGATTGCAGCGCGGTGAAGCGCTCCTTGGCGGTCAACTGGGTGAATTTCACTTTCGACGCGTCGCCGAAAACAGCCGCCGCTACCGCGTGGCACACGTCCACATCGATACCGGTCATCTTGCCCTTGCTGTCCGGTACGCCGAAGCCCGGCAGCCCGTCACTGACACCGCACTGGATAAAGCCTTTTTTCTGGATAGCGTCCAGGGTCGTGCCCGCCTGGGCGGTACTCGCCAAGCCCAGCACGGCGGTGGCACCGATGGCGGCCAAAGTAGTTTTGAATGGGTTCATGCAAGGCGCTCCCTGTCATTCCTTATTATTCGGCGCTCCACAGCCCGCGCCGGTTTATAGTGCTGCCGGGCAGTATCAACGGCTTTGCGCCACTGCCACAAACGACCTTTAGGCAAAGGCTCCTTCCGATTTGGAATGAAGTGCATGATTTCAAAACGTTTGACCCCCTCGATGACGGCCCTGCAATGCTTCGAGGCCGCCGCCCGCCATTTGAGTTTCACTCGCGCCGCCGAAGAGCTGCACCTGACCCAGAGTGCGGTGAGCAAGCAGGTGGCGCAGTTGGAAGAGATGCTCTGCCACAACCTATTCGAACGGGTGCGTCAGCGCCTGTACCTGTCGCCGGCGGGCTCGTTGTACCTGGCCGAGGTGCACAAGATCCTCACCCAGGTGGACATCTCCAGCCGCTACATCCTCACCTACGGCGGCGAGACTGAAGTGCTGCGCATCGCCACCCAGCCAACCTTCGGTGACCGCTGGCTGGTGCCCAAGCTCAAGGACTTTGCGGCGAAACATCCGAATATTCATCTGGACGTGCGCAACGAGCTGGAGCCTTTCGACGTGTTGCAGGCCAAGGCCGACATCGCATTTTTCTTCGGTCAGGGCTCCTGGCCGGGGGCGACCTGCCTCGAGCTGTTTCGTGAGACGGTGGTGCCGGTGTGTGCACCAGGTTTTGTCGCCGAAGGCAGCGATGCCTCGTCACACCACACCTTGTTGCAATGCACCTCGCGCCCGGAAGCCTGGCACGAATGGTTCCTGGAACAGGGCCTGCACTCACAGAATAGCTACCATGGGCCGCGTTTCGACACGTTCTACATGTGCATCCGGGCGGCACAATCAGGCTATGGCGTGGCGCTGGTGCCGCAGTATCTGGTGGCGGACGAATTGGCCCAGGGCAGCCTGATGATTCCCTGGAACTATGCAATGCCCAGCAGCGGCGCGCACTTCATCGCCCATGCCGAACATGCCGGCGAGATCCCCAAGGTGAAAGCCTTCCTCAACTGGATGGTGGAGTACGTCGGCGCACATCCCGACTTTCAGTCATGACCCGGCGACTTTATTTCGTTTGCGGCAAGGGCGGGCGCCCGGCTTAGATAAAAACAAGCCCGTCACTGCCGAGTCCCCGATTCATGAGCCGCGAAACCATCAGCCAGTCGATTTCCATCGTTCACCCCATCAGCCTCAGTCACGGCAAAAACGCTGAGGTCTGGGACACCTCGGGCAAACGCTATATCGATTTTGTCGGCGGCATTGGTGTGCTCAACCTCGGTCATTGCCACCCCGGCGTGGTCGAAGCCATTCGTGACCAGGCGACTCAGTTGACCCATTACGCGTTCAACGCAGCACCTCACGCGCCCTACATCGAGCTGATGAACCGTCTTACTGCGTTTATCCCGGTGGACTACCCCGTCAGCGGCATGCTCACCAACAGCGGCGCGGAGGCGGCGGAAAACGCGCTGAAGATCGTGCGCGGCGCCACCGGTCGCAGCGCAGTGATCGCATTTGATGGTGCCTTTCACGGCCGCACCCTGGCCACGCTCAACTTGAATGGCAAGGTCGCGCCCTACAAACAAAAGGTCGGGGTACTACCCGGCCCTGTGTATCACCTGCCCTACCCTAGCGCCGATAACGGCGTGACCTGCGCCGAAGCGCTGAAGGCCATGGACCGCCTGTTCAGCGTGGAAATCGACGTCAACGACGTGGCCTGTTTCATCATCGAGCCGGTGCAGGGCGAAGGCGGGTTCCTGGCGCTGGACATTGAATTCGCCCAGGCGCTGCGGCGCTTTTGCGACGAAAACAACATTCTGCTGATTGCCGATGAAATCCAATCGGGCTTTGGCCGTACCGGCGAGCGTTTTGCTTTCTCGCGCCTGGGGATCGAGCCGGACTTGATCCTGCTGGGTAAAAGCATCGCCGGCGGTGTACCGCTGGGCGCCGTCGTAGGGCGCAAGGCGTTGATGGACAACCTGCCCAAAGGTGGCCTGGGCGGCACGTACTCCGGCAATCCCATCGCCTGTGCAGCAGCGCTGGCAACGCTGGATGCAATGACCGATGAACACCTGAAAACCTGGGGCTCACAGCAAGAAGAAGCCATCGTCAGCCGTTATGAGACCTGGCGTGCACAAGGCCTGACACCCTACCTCGGCCGCCTGACCGGCATTGGTTCCATGCGCGGCATCGAACTGGCCAACACCGACGGCACACCCGCGCCGAAACAGCTGGCCCAACTACTCGGCCTGGCGCGGGACGCCGGTTTGTTGCTGATGCCCAGCGGCAAGTCGCGGCACATCATCCGCCTGCTGGCACCGCTGACCATCGAGCCTGCGGTGCTGGAGGAAGGCCTGGAAATTCTCGAGGCCTGCCTCAAACAGTTGGACTAGTAACGCGCATCGACAGGTTTACCGCCGTTCGGCCAATCCTTGACCTTGTCCGGGAAGTCCGGGCGCGGTTGGCCGGAGAAATACGCCGCCACATCCACCGCTTCCTGGTCCGACAAGCCGCCCTGCCCCAACGGGAATTTCTCGTGGAAGCCAATCGGCATGTTGCGTTTGACGAACGCCGCGGCCGTGTAGGTGCGCGCCATGCCGGCACCGATGTTGAACGATTGATCGCCCCACAGCGGCGGATAGATCAGTTCGCCATCGGCCCGTGCCAGGCCCTGGCCGTTGTCGCCATGGCACACAGCGCATTGCTTGGCGTAGACCTGTTTGCCATTGGCCAGGTCCGGTTTGATCGCCGGGTCGACCTTGCCCACGCCGCGCCCGGCCACGTTGTCTTCGGGGCGGGTGTTGTTTTTCATCCAGTCGAAGTAGGCGACCATCGCTTGCATGTCCGCCGATTGCGGCGGCAGGGGTTTGCCATTCATCGAGCGACGGAAGCAGCCATTGATGCGCTCTTCCAGGGTCACCACCTTGCCCGCGCGCGGCGCATAGCTGGGGAAAAACGCCGAGACGCCGACAAACGGCGAGCCATCCGCCACCGTGCCGGCATTGAGATGGCAACTGGTGCAATTGAGCGAGTTACCGACGTTGTTAGGCAGCAACTCCTTGGTTTGCAGGTGCAGGCGCATACCTCGAACCACCTGGTCGGCGTTGGGCGCCGCGAGCAACTCGGCCAGGCGCGGGGTTTCGAAGGCCGACGAATCGGTGGTAGCTGGGTTGAGTTGATCGCGCAGTTTCTTCACCTGGGCAGCGCTGATAGGCGTGCCTTCGTTACCCCAGCGGGTGCGCACGAAACTGAGGATCTCGGCGATTTCCTGATCCTTCAAACGGGCGAAACCCGGCATGGTGTAGACCCGTGGATGCGTTGCCGTTTGTGCGGTTTCCCAGCCCGTCAGGGTGATGTGCAACAGTGACGTCGGGTTGCTGGACGCAATGCTCGGGTTGCCGGCCAGGGGTGGGAACAGACCTTTCACACCCGCACCGTCGCTGCGATGACAGTCGCTGCAGAACTGCAGGTA